>CAYGAH010000112.1:0-8402 GCA_964347685.1 uncultured Candidatus Bathyarchaeia archaeon
GTGTCCGCGGCGTGGACGAGGGAGCCGGCGCTGAGGAAAGCTAGGCCCTTCATGAGGGAGTGGTTGAATACGTGGAGGAACAGGCCGGTGACTCCGTATGCGGTGCCGGAGGAGAGGCCGATGAGCATGTAGCCCATCTGGGCTATGCTCGAATAAGCCAACATCCTCTTTATGTCCTGCTGCAGGAGGGCGAGGAGGTTAGCGAGGGACATAGTCATGACGGAGAGGGCGGCTATGGAGAGCCTGAAAACGGGGGGCTCGAAGAGGACGAATAGGACCCTGGAGAGCCCGTACAGGGCCGTCTCTATAAGCATCCCCGAGAGCATGGCGCTTATGGGGCTCGGTGCCTCGGGGTGGGCGTCTGGGAGCCAAGTGTGGAGGGGGACTATTGCGGACTTCACCCCGAAGCCCATCACCATAAGGACGAAGACCATGTAGAACCAGAGGTTCATGGGCCTCCCGTTTATCGAGAGGGCAAGCTGGGCGAAGTTCACTGTCCCGGCCATCCCGTACAGGAGAGCTATGCCGAGGAAGAGGACCGTGGAGCCCACCGCCCCCATCACCATGTACTTGAACCCCGCCTCCACGGGCCCCCACCTCTCCTTCCTGAAGGCGACCAGGGCGTAGCTCGTTATCCCCAGCATCTCCCAGAAGACGAAGAGGGTGAAGAAGTCTCCCGCGAAGGCGACGCCGATCATGCTCACCACGAGGGCCGACAGGAGGGTGTAGAACTCGGTGAGCCTCGTGTCGTGCTCCATGTAGTTGTATGAGTAGAGGGTTGCGAAGAACCCCAGGAGCGCAGCAGAGAAGGCCATGTAGATCCCCAGGGCGTCTATCTCGAAGCAGGCGCCCAGCGGGGGCGCCCCCCCAAGGTAGAGGACCAGGATCCTGTCGGGGGCAGCCTGGAGCGCGCTGTAGATGAGGTACACTGAGCCGACGGTGACGAGGCTCAGGGCCACTGCCACGGCCTCCCTCACCTTCTCGAAGCCTAGCCTCTCTCCTACTATGCCCGCGATGACGACGGCGAAGGGGCCGAACATGAATAGGAGGGTGGCGGGTATTACCATCTCAGCCTCCTAAGCTTGCGGACGTCAGTCGTCTTGTACTGCTTATAGGCGTTTACTATGAGCGCTAGGCCCACGGCGACGACGCAGCCCCCGAGCACTATGGACATGAAGACGATGGACTGCCCCAGGGGGTCTACGAAGCCCGCGGCCGTGTACCTGGAGGCGAAGTAGATGAAGGCGAAGTTCCCGGCGTTGAGTATTATCTCGACGCCCAGAAGGATGCGGATCATGTTCCTCTTGGTGACGCAGTATAGCCCTATCGAGAAGAGGGCGAAGACCGACGCTAAAAATATCGTCGGGTCAACCATCCAACCTATCCCCCTATTTCTCCTCTCTGAGCATCGCCAGGCAGCAAACTGCCGTCGCGAAGAGGACGATCGTCTGTATGAGCAGGTCCAAGCCCCTGAAGTTCCATAGGAATGTGCTCATGGCCCCTCCGATCCCGCTGGGAGGGTTCGTGGGGATCAGCTCACCGTGGACAAAGGACCCGGCGGGGAAGGACACCGTCGATACGATGTACATGAAGGACGCGAACAGGAGCAAGATGAGCAGCGCGCCGACCAAGTTAGCCGCGGAGTCCGACTCACTCATCCTCCGTCCCCCTCACGAACATTATGACAGAGACGAAGAGGACGACCACGGCCCCCCCGTAGATGAGCATCTGGAAGAGCCCCACGTAGGGCGCGTAGAGGGTCCAGTAGAGGCCTCCCAAGCAGATGCACATGCCGCCTAGAGAAAGGGCGGCGTACAGGATGTCACGGAGCCCAGCGGCCAAGATCGCGAAGACGATCGTCGCCGCCACGATCCCCAGCTGGATTAATTCCGACGCCATCAAGCGATCCCCCTGATCCTGAATCGTATACCTATCTATTTGAACACTTTAAAAACTTCGCTTTATATTCTAAACCTTACAAACTCTAAATAATTATTGATCTTATTTCCCGATGCCTTCAGTTCAGCTTCTATCATTTATGAAGAGGTCAAAATATAACGATATTAAAAAGATAAAAATTATTGAAAACTATTTACATTTTGATTAATAAGTTCTTAATCTTATCAAGTTATAAATACCTTAACTTTATCTATGCTATCTTCGATTATATACGATGGACAAAATCTTATCTCTTGTAAACGTTTATATCCTATCATCAAACCAAAAATTGAGGGATCAAGGTTTGCTGGTGGGTTTAACTGTGTTCACTCTTCTATTGGTTCTAGCCATCGCTGTCGCACTCATAATAATGTGGATAGGCAATGAGGCGGCTCCAAAGGGGGAGGACACGCCTGGGAAATTAGCCCCATACGCCTGCGGCGAGGACTTTCCGCCTATAAGGGTGAGGATGAACCTTGAGAACTTCTTCATCTACGCCGTCTACTTCATGATATTCGACGTCCTAGGATTCGTGATGCTGACGACCCTCGCGAGGCCCGCTAACATGCTTCTGCCGCTCTTGTACTCGGGCGCATCGCTCGTCTCCATAGTCGTGCTCGCTGCGAGGTGGAGGTAAGGGAATGAGCATAGTGACATGGGCTAGGACGAGGTCCCCTTGGTTGATCCACTTCAACGCGGGAGCCTGCAACGCCTGTGACATAGAGGTTCTGGCTGCGCTCACCCCCAAGTACGACGTGGAGAGGTTCGGGGCCCTCCTGAAGGGTTCTCCGAGGCACGCGGACGTCATGGTGGTGTCGGGATCGGTCCCGAGGAAGGTCAGGGACAGGCTCAGGAGGATATACGAGCAGATGCCCGAGCCCAAGTTCGTCGTCGCCGTCGGTTCATGCGCCATAAGCGGCGGGGTGTTCCAAGACTGCTACAACGTGATGGAGGGGGTGGACAAGGTGATCCCCGTTAGCGCCTACATCCCAGGCTGCCCCCCGAAGCCCGAGGCGATCCTCGACGGGGTGGTAAAGCTGCTCGTGAGCGCGGGGTACTGAGGTGGCGGATTTGTCTGTGTTAGAGGAGAACGAGAAGGTGGTCGAGAGGCTCGAGAAGTTCCTGGGGCCCGAGAACGTTTTAGAGGCGAGGGTGCCCAGGCCCAGGAGGGCCTTCGTGACGATGAAGTTGGATAAGCTCAGGGAGGCTGCCAAGTACCTCAGGGACGAGGAGGGGCTCAAGCACATCTCCACCATAAGCGGCGTGGACCTCGGCGGAGAGCTTGAGGTTGTTTACCACCTGAGGAAGAAGGACCTGAGCCTTTCCCTGAAGGTGACGGTGCCCGCCGACAACCCCGTGGTCCCATCGATAACAGACATCCTCAACGGGGCGACCCTGTACGAGAGGGAGATTCACGACCTCCTGGGAATAGTGCCCGAGGGGCACCCCAACCTGAAGCGCCTCATCCTCCCGGACGACTGGCCGGAGGGGGTGCACCCCCTTCGAAAGGAGTGGGACGTCCAATCGCTTAGGGAGAGGGTGGACGGAGAGAGGTGGGGAAGGAATGAGTGAGAGAGAGTTCATAATACCATTAGGTCCACAGCACCCCGCGCTCAAGGAGCCGGAGAACTTCCTATTCAAGGTGGACGGCGAGGTCGTCGTCGACGTTGAGCCGAGGATCGGCTACAACCACCGGGGCATAGAGAAGGCTATGGAGGCCAGGACATACCTCCAGAACCTCTACATCGTCGAGAGGGTCTGCGGGATCTGCTCCAACGCCCACCAGACCTGCTACACCCAGAACGTCGAGGAGGTCATGGGGATGGAGATACCCGAGAGGGCCAAGTACATAAGGGTCTTCATGCAGGAGCTGGAGAGGATCCACAGCCACCTCCTCTGGCTGGGGGTCGCAGCCCACGAGATAGGCTTCGACACCCTTTTCTACTACATCTGGCGCGACCGCGAGGTAGTCATGGACCTCCTAGAGATGGTCAGCGGCAACAGGGTGAACTACGCGATGCCCACCATAGGGGGCGTCAGAAGGGACCTGAAAGAGGCAGACTTCCCCAAGTATCACAAGATGCTGGACACGCTGAAGGAACGAACCGAATACTATATCGGCGTGTGCTCCTCCGAGAAGACCATTCTGGAGAGGGCCATCGGCGTTGGCCACCTATCGAAGGAGGACGCGATAAGGTTGAGTGCTGTCGGACCGAACGCAAGGTGCAGCGGGGTGAGCTGCGACACCCGGCATGACCTGCCATACCTGGTCTACGATGAGATCCCTTGGAACGTGATCGTCGAGACCAGCGGCGATGTGCTGGGGCAGGTGCTCGTGAGGGTGAAGGAGACCTTAGAGTCGGTCAACATATGCAAATATGTCCTCGACAACCTGCCATCCGGCCCCATCAGGGAGAAATATTCGCCCCTGGGCAAAGTTCCAGAAGGTGAGGCCGTCAGCTTGGTCGAGGCCCAGAGAGGCGAGCTCATACACTACCTCCAGTCGAGGGGGGACAACAAACCCTACAGGTATAAAATTAGAGCCCCCACCCTGGGGAACATCCCGTCCCTCATTGAGAGGCTCAAGGGTGGCTTCATCGCAGACATCCCAATAGTCCTAGCAGGGATAGACCCTTGCTTCAGCTGCACGGACAGGATGGTCTTCGTCGACGAGGACAGGGGGAAGAGGTGGGAGATGACTGGAGAGCAGCTGAGGAGATACGGGATGAGGTGGTACGAATGATAGCCGAGGCCCTTGGAACCTTATTCCAGATAGTCTTCTTCCCGGGGGTCCTATTCGTCCTGGGATACGCGCTATACTGCAACTGGATAAGCCGCAAGTTCGCGGCTAGGCTCCAGAACAGGATAGGGCCGCTCCACACGGGCTGGCAAGGCATCCTCCAGCCCCTAGCAGACTTCATAAAGCTCCTAGTGAAGGAGGACATAACTCCCGCGGCAGTGAACAAGACAATATTCACTATGACGCCTATCGTCGTCTTCGCCCTGCCCCTTGCTGCCCTATTCCTGATCCCCATCCAGTCGATAGGCAACCTGTGGGGCTACACCCCCGTAGCCTCGTTCGAGGGGGACCTCATCATAGTCCTCTTCCTGCTCACCCTGATGATCCTCGGCGTATTCCTGGGGGGCTGGAGCTCGGCCAACAGGTTCGGGGCAGTCGGCGCCGAGAGGGTGGCGCTGATGATGCTCGCTTACGAGATACCCCTGACCCTGGTGGCGGTAGGCCCCGCCATAATGGCAGGGAGCCTGAGCATAAAGAACATAGTCGACTGGCAGGTATCGAGCGTATGGGGCTTCCTGGCCTCACCGGGCCTGCCGGGGCTGGCCCTCGCATTCGTCATGCTGGTGGGCGCAGCCGTTTACATCGTCTGCCTCCTAGCAGAGCTGGAGCTGCGCCCCTTCGACATCTCTGAGGCAGAGACTGAGATCGTCGGCGGGTGGCAGGTTGAGTACAGCGGAAAGAAGCTGGCGTTGCTCACGGTGGGCCACGACATAAAGATGGTCCTGGCGGCGGCTCTGCTCACATCCCTGTTCCTCGGGGGGCCAGCTGGCCCATGGCCCATACCCCCCATAGTCTGGTTCATACTGAAGACTACGCTATGCGTCTTCATAATTTCTAACCTGAGCGTCCTATTCGCCAGGTTCAGGATCGACCAGATGCTTAGGGGAGCCTGGAAGTACCTGGCCCCCCTCGCTGTCCTTCAGGTGATGGCGGTGGTCGCACTGGCGGGGGTGATCTGAGGTGGCTATGGAGAGGGAGCTGCTCAAGAACGCCGCTAGCAAGCCCTGCACCCTTATCTACCCCTTCGAGAAGATCCCGCCGCCAGAGGGGCTGAGGGGGAAACACGAGTACGACCCCGAGAAGTGCATAGGGTGCGGCCTCTGCGCAAGGGTCTGCCCCAGCTTCGCCATAGAGCTCATCGGGGGCCCGGGACCCAAGTGCGAGGGCCTGAAGATAGACCTGGGGAAGTGCCTATTCTGCCAGCAGTGCGAGGAGGTCTGCCCGAGGGACGCGCTGAGGCTCACCAAGGAGTACGAGCTCGCGGTGATAGACAAGGACAAAGCCGTACTCGTCTTCGAGAGGACCCCCGAGAAGGAGGAGAAGGCAGAGAAGAAAGAGGGGTAACCCTCCCCCGTTTTGTCTTTTTCCCTTTCTAAACCAGGCATTCGTAGATCGTCTGAGCCACTTCCTCTGCGGCCCTCTCCAGTTCGGGGGTGACCCCCGTTCCGAAGCCTATGTCTTGGGACTGGATGCCAATGAGGGCGACCTTGGTGCAGAGGGTCTTCTCAAGGTAGTTGGAGAACACCGTCAGGGGCAGCCTGTGGGTGGATACTATGTTCCCGCCCGCGATCATCTGGGTGTGGATGATCCTGGCCTCCCCGGCTGCCCCGTTGAAGTGGGCCGCGTCCACCATCAGTACGTGGGTCGCCCTGAACCTCCTTATCTCCCCTGTGAAGTTCTCGGGCCGTGTCTCCGTCTTGAGGAGGAGGACGTCGCCCCTGGGGTTCTTGTCTTCGAGGTGGTCCACAACGATGAGTCCCACCGCGTCGTCCCTCCTTATGTCGCTGCCTATGCCCACGATGGCGACCCTCCTATCCTTCGGATCGCCCAGGAATCTCAAGAGGTCCTCTTTGAGGGTCATGGCACCATGGTAGTCCAGCACACACAGGGTAAAAAGAGATGCGGAACCCTTGACTAGGCCTCCCCTGCCGATGTTATGGCGACTATCTCCTTGACCACCCTCCCAATCGCCTCCTCGACCCGCTCAGTGCATGTCTCTCTCAGGGTTGTGACGTCCTCCGCCTCGATGGCCATGAGGATCACCTCCCCAGGCATCTCCCCGCCATAGAGGGCCTCACCGAGCCGGAGGGTCGTCAGGACATCTATCCCGTGGGAGTGGGTAAGGGCGGGGGGCTCACCCCCCTCTATGAGGTCTACCCTGTAGACGGTTCCAGGCTCTCCCCCCGTCTCGGCGGCGTCCAAGACGAAGACCCTGTCGTATCCCTTCATGGCCTCGAGGAGTTCGACGCTCCCGAGGGCGGCGTCCAGGGTCTCCAACTGGGGCGCCTCCTCCCTCAGCCTGTTGACGATGTGGACCCCGACGCCGTCGTCGCACCTGAGAATGTTTCCCACGCCTATTACCAAAGTCTTCAAGGGGTTAGTTCCTCTCGATCCTCCTGATCGTGTTCCCTTCGTTGTCGATTATCTCCACGGTGAGGGGCATCTCCCCGGGCAGGCTGTGGGTGCTGCATGCGAAGCACGGGTCGTAGGCCCTGAAGGCCATCTCCACCCTGTTGAGGATGCCTTCGCTCACCTCCCCTCCCCTTATGAGACCCCTCGCCGCGTCCCTTATGGACATGCATATGTCTGAGTAGTTGTGGGTAGTGGCGACAATGAGGTTCACCCTCTCAACGAGGGCTTCATCGTCGAGCTTGTAGTGGTGGATGAGGGTGCCCCTCGCAGCCTCTATGACCCCGACCCCCTCCCCCGGCTCCCTGACGGGGTTCCTCAGATCCTTGCCGGTGATCTGGGGGTCTGTAGCCAGCTCCACGGCGTGCTCGGCGGCGTAGAGCAGCTCTATGAGACGTGCCCAGTGGAAGGCCAGAGTCGAGTTTACGGGCTTCCCCCCAAGGGTCTCGTACATGCGCCTGTACTCCTGGTCCGCCAGGGGCGTCGCCATGCCCTCAGATGCGTTCAGCCTCCCAAGGGGCCCTACCCTGTACAAGCCGCTCTCTGAGCCGTCCCTCAGCCCCATCCACCCCACCTTCTTCAGGTACGTGAACTTTGAGTATGTCCAGGGCTCCACATGCTCCCCTATGTGTTCGAGGTACTCGGCCGCATCGAACCTGTCGAACTCCCTCCCCCCCTGGTCGGTGACCCTCACATCTCCGTCGTATAGGTTGACGCGGTTGTCCTTGTCCACCAGGCCCATGTTGTACGTCCTCAGCCTGTAGGGGTCGCTGAGGATGAGGTCTACGTATCCCTTGTTCTTGAGGACCACGTCTTCGAAGACCCCGAGGGTGAACTTGGCGAAATCTACGCTCGATCGAGCCATGTCCTCTATCCGCTGGCGCTCCTCTTCATTCAGCCCCTTCGAGATGCCGCCGGGTACGCCACACGTCGGGTGGGTCGCCTTCCCCCCAAGGATCTCCGTGATCCTCTGGCCGTAGGCCCTGTGCTTTATCACCTCCCTTCCCACGTCGAGGCCCACCCTCTTGAGGACCCCGAAGATGTTCCTCTCAGACGGGGGCGCGTCCGGCCCCACCACGAAATCGGGGGCCCCGAGGAAGTAGAAGTGGAGGGTGTGGTCGTATATGAAGTAGCCCATGTACATGAGCTCCCTCAGCTTCCTCGCAGTCTCCGTTGGCTCCACGCCGAAAGCGGCGTCCAGGGCCTTTGTTGATGCGAAGTGGTGGGCGACGGGGCAGACGCCGCAGATGCGGGG
>CAYGAH010000113.1:0-4394 GCA_964347685.1 uncultured Candidatus Bathyarchaeia archaeon
GTACAACCGAACCATGCCTTAGCTCTCTGGTTCGTGCACGGCAAAGGCTCATCAGTGGGTGGCCTCCAGGAGGGCTCCACATCGCTTCCACCAACATATGTGTTCACGTCTGTGTTCCCTGACGGCGCAGCATAGGCGAGGGCTGCCTCCACTAGGAGGACGGCGAAGACCAACAAAATTATTAGCTTTCTTTTTTTCATCTGTTCAATCATAACTTTCTCTTATTATTAAGAATTATTAAGGAACCCCCCATATCGGCCGAGGGACTAATGTTTTTACATCGAGTCTGCCTCATCGCATGCACTCGATGTTAATTATAGGAGCCAGATTTGAGAGGGAATCGAAAATGGGTAAAATCTCTGATTGTTGGACGATTATCTATAGACGGATGTTTTAGGTGGAGGAGGGTTGGCAAGATGATGGACTCAGGTCTGGGAGGCTGCACAGAGAGCATGCCGACTTGAGGGACTTCATCCAGAGCACCCGCCCGAACTGACTGAGGGGTACAAGCTGCCTCGACCCCACATAAGAGACATTAGTCGTCATCCGGGACATCTTCTCGTTGTTCTCTGGTTGTATACACCAAACGCCATAACCATAGCGGTCGTATCGCAAGGCGCAGTGAGTCGACGGGACACGGCCCCGGCTGTGCAATCATCATATCAAGCCAACCCGACTGGGTACAAGCCATTATAAATGAAAAAGCGAATGTCGCCTACTACTGCGGACTTCGGCCAGACTTGGGGATGCTCAAATTACCCTTTTGGCTGAGACGACGAGAAATATGAGAGTTTTAACCGCATCCGTGAAGCAAGAAGAAAATTAGGGGAGTTTGAGCATAGATTTAAGTGAAAACATCTATTTTGATAAGATGCCATCTATAAAGATTATTTTTAGAGCGTAGATTAAAAAGGGTATGGAAACCAAAACTACTACAAGAAAAAAACTCGTTTTCACAAATTTTAAGCATAAAAATGCGATTACTATGATTATAAAAACACCATCTATTATATTTGTCAGTCTTTCTTTCCCGCCAAACCATTTTTTCATCAAATCTCTTCTCCTACTACATCTTATTATTAGGTTTGAAAAGGTTACCTTCGTAATATAAAACATATTTCGGCGATTTAAAACCACAATATGGGATATAAGTTTATTCGAAGAGGCATTCGTAGGCCGATGTAATATTCTAGGCATTAAAAATCTTGACGGTTGCCTTAAGGTTCCATGACTCCTAGTTAGGCCTCTAAGGTCTAGGCTTTTGAGGAACGGCTACAATCAAAATCTGGAAATGAAAGAGATTATGGAGCTCGATTTCTCATTCAAACAGCAAGTTATCGCTGAGCTTGAGAAATAGGGCACAAACCCGCTTGGGAGAATTTCAGATACATAGAGATGGAGATCAGGGGCCTTAAGTTACTGACGCTCCATTTTCTCTGGGAGAATCACCTGGGCTTCGCCCAGGTGATGAAGGCCATCTACTTCTACATCCTCGGGTAATACGAGAAATTATGGGCTTGTTTCATCGTCCACCCTCGTCGGCATCGCCCACTACATCACCTTCAGGCTACTCTTCAAGGCCCTCTTCTGATAGAGGGATCGATTGGAATGCTAACCCAAGTCATACCGTCTCGTTAGCCGACGGTCTCAAAACAGGTGAGTCACTACTATCCTGAGTCCTATACCTATGAGGATCACCCCGCCTATGATCTGGGTGCTCCTCCCGAAGGACCTCCCCGTCCTGTTCCCTAGCATCAGGCCCGCGAAGGTGAAGAGGGCCGTCATCGCCCCCATCACCACGGCTGGAACGAGGATCGCTATCCTCTCTAGGAAGAAGGATAGGCCCACCGCGAGGCTGTCTATGCTGACGGCGACGGAGAAGAGGAGGAGGTTTGCGGCGCCCATGACCCGGGAGGCGTCGATGGTCTCCCCGTTGGCCACCGCCTCGTATATCATCCTGCCCCCCACGAAGGCTAGGAGGAGGAAGGCGACCCAGTGGTCGTAGCCCGAGACGAGGTTCACTATCGTGGACCCGGCGGCCCACCCGATAAGGGGCATAAGTATGTGGAATAGGCCGAAGGTGGCAGACATCCTCGATGCGTGGTAGTAGTCGATCCTTCTCAGGCTGAACCCCGTCACAGTGGCCACAGAGAAGGCGTCCATCGCCAGGCCTATCGCGAGGACGACGAGGGAGTAGACGTCTATGCCGAGGTTCAACCAGAGCCCTCCCGCAACCAACGGCGACGGGGCGGTTTAAGTGTTGCGTGGGGGAAAAAGGCTAGACTAATTTGCCTTGAAAGGATGTCGTGGGCGGTTCAAGGGCCTTCTTTATTCCTCAGCCAGCCGGCGAGCTCTATCCTGTTGGTGTTGAAGTGCTTCTCCGCCGTGACAACCCCCCTCTTTATGAGCCTCACAAGCACCCTGTGGGTCTTCACCCTCGAGAACCCAAACTCGTAGGAGATGTCTTTCTGGAGCATAGAGCCACCGGAATCTACCAGCGCCTCGACGACGAGGCGTTCGTCTGTGTCGAGCAGGCGCAGCGCCGTCTCCAGGGAGCTGCCGGCTTCCTCCCTACCGGCTTCTTCTGGGGCCTCCCTCTTCACCCTGGGCTCAATGTCCTCGGTAGGGCGCACCCTCTCCAGTCGGGGGAAGAGGAACAAAAACACGGCGACCGTGATGAGTATCACGGCGACGACCAAGAGCAGAATGTAGGAGCCGGGGAAGGCGGGCCTGTTAGGGCCCATCTGAGTCACTAGGAGTGGGAGCATACTGGGTTAGGGATATTCGGGACCGTTAATAATCATTGTTTCATTTCCTGAAACGCCCGTTACGAGAACCATCCAAATCAAGCCGCCCCAATGCACAACACAGGAAAAGGAGGTGAATAATGGTTGAAGACAGGAGGAAGGGTCCTGATGGTCCTGGCCATCGTGGCCATCGCTGCAGCCGCATCCGCGTACGCCCTCCCCACCCTCGCAGACCCCCTGAGGACGAGGGATAGGGACGGTGACTGTGATGGGGATTGCGAGCAGTACAGCCGCCAGAACAGGTACGGCGTAGGCGCCCTGGGCGAGGAAGGCGAGCATCAGTACGGGAACGGGGAATGCCCCAACTGCTACTGCGACCAAGGGCGAGCCCAGAACAGGACCCGGAGCCGTGACTGCGAAGGGTCCGGAGAGGGCTACATGCACGGCCAAGGCTGGACTCGGGTGAACAGGTAGACCCCTTTCACACCTTTTGAAGAGAAACCCCATCGATTTTTTATGAAAGTTGAAACACCTAGTTCTCCATGCGAGTTGATTGAAATGGTAAAGAACAGGGCTTGGAAATGGATCGATGAGAACAGGGACAGCATAATAGGGGTTAGCGACACAGTCTGGGAGCACGCCGAGCTGGGCCTGATGGAGCACAGGTCGTCTAAGCTCATCGCAGACGAGTTGGAGGGGTACGGGTTCGAGGTGGAGAGGGGAGTCGCGGGGATGCCCACCGCCTTCGTAGCCTCATGGGGTGGGGGCAATCCCGTCATCGGAGTGATGGGTGAGTACGACGCCCTCCCCGGATTATCCCAGAGGAAGGTCCCATACAAGGAGCCCCTGAAGGAGGGGGCCCCGGGACACGGGTGCGGCCACAACATCCACGGAGCATCGGGGATGGCCGGGGCCGTCGCTGTCCGCTACGCCCTAGAGGCCGAGGGGCTCCCTGGGACCATCAAGTTCTTCGGGACCCCGGCAGAGGAGAACTACGACGGAAAGGTCTTCATGGCGAGGGCCGGCCTCTTCGACGGCGTCAACGCCTGCCTTAGCCACCACCCTGGCGCGATGAACGTCGCGAGGCTCTCAAGCAGCAACGCCGTCAACTCGGTGAAGTTCCACTTCTACGGGAAGACGAGCCACGCGGCGGGCAGCCCCGAGCAGGGGAGGAGCGCCCTCGACGCCGTGGAGCTCATGAACGTGGGCGTCAACTTCCTCAGGGAGCACGTCATAGACAAGGCGCGCATCCACTACGTCATAGAGGAGGGTGGGGGGCAGCCGAACGTGGTCCCCGACTACGCCCGAAGCTGGTACTACGTCAGGGCGCCTGAGAGGGACCAGTTGGAGCCCATCTACGACAGGGTGCTTAAGATTGCCGAGGGGGCGGCCGTGATGACTGAGACGGACCTCAGGGTTGAGTTCATCGGAGGCTGCTACAACCTCCTGCCCAGCGGGGCCCTCAGCAGGGTCGTCACCTCCAACATGAAGGAGATAGGGGGCCCAAGCTACACGGATGAGGAGCTTGAGTTCGCATCGAGGATAGCGGAGTCCTTCCCAAAGCAGCAGAAGATCGACAACCTCAGGAAGCAGAAGGTGCCCGACTGGGAGAGGTACGTGGACGTGGACCTGGTCACGGACATACTG
>CAYGAH010000114.1:0-7088 GCA_964347685.1 uncultured Candidatus Bathyarchaeia archaeon
TAAAGAAGTACTTTTCATGGGAAGAAAGCAAGGAGATCGTCGAGAAAGAAAGAGACATAAACATGTTACACAGGATTTTGACGATCTTTATGTACATTGATCAGATCGAGGACATTAGATCTTGAGAAATTAGCGTTTCCGTCCCGAACTTGAGACATTCCAGGATGTGTTGTGAGAATGAAGATACCCTTAGCCAACCCCGTGTTTACTGATGAGATGAGGGAGGCCACCTTATCGGCACTGGAGAACGAGTGGTACGTGCTCGGGGAGAGCGTGTACAGGTTCGAGGAGGAGTTCGCGGAATACTGCGGCGCGAGGAGGGCTGTCTCCGTGAGCTCAGGTACGAACGCGCTCCAGATGGCCCTCATGGCCGCTGGAGTTAATCCCAAGGAAGAGGTTATCACCTCCCCAGCCTCCTTCGTCGCCTCAGCCAATGTGGCGATCCACGTCAACGCGGTCCCCAAGTTCTCGGACATAGACATGGCGACTTATACCATGGATCCCCCGGCCCTGCGCAAGGCGATTGGGGAGGATAGCCGTTGTCTCATGCCTGTCTACCTCTACGGCAGGGCGGCCGAAATGGATTCCATAAGGGACATCGCCGATGACGAGGGCCTGACGATCGTCGCCGACGCCGCGCAGGCCCACGGGGCGAGATACGGGGGGAGGAGGGTTGGAACCCTCGCAGACCTCTGCTGCTTCTCCTTCTACTCCTCCAAGTGCATGACTGTCTGCGGCGACGGGGGGATGGTCGTCACGAACGACGAGGACAAGGCCGACCTCGTGGCAAAGCTCAGGGACTGCGGCAGGGTTTCCAAGTACGAGCACGACGTGGTGGGGTACACCTCCAGGCTAAACAACGTGAACGCAGCGATAGGGAGGGTTCAGCTCAGGCACCTGGAAGAGTGGAACGGCATGAGGAGGAGGCACGCAGAGATGTACAACAGGCTTCTGGAGGGAGTCGGCGACATAGTTCTGCCCCCCAAAGACGACGACGTCCACGAATCGGCTTACTACCTCTACGTCATCCGGACCCTACGGAGGGAAGGGCTGAAGGACTGGCTTGCAGAGAGCGGGGTACAGTGTGGCGTCCACTACCCCATCCCCATCCACCTCCAGCCCGTGTACAGGAGGCTCTACGGCTACGGGGAGGGGGACTTCCCCAACTCGGAGCTTCTCTCGAAGACTGCCCTCAGCCTCCCCATGTTCCCCCAGCTCCGGCCCGAGGAGATAGAATACGTCTGCGAGAAGGTCTCGGAATTTTATGACGGTTGATACTGTTCCTGGAGGGCTTGAAATAATACAAGTGGGCGTCATAGGGGCGGGTTACTGGGGCAGGAAGGTCATCAACGAGTACTATTCCCTGTCTCAGAAGGATCCAGGGGTGAGGCTGAGGGGGGTCTGCGACGCCCTGCCCTCAGCCATCGAAAGATGCAGAGATGGCATAAGGATCGAACTGGTCTGTTCGGACTACTCCAAGTTCCTCCAGTCCCCAGACATAGACGCCGTACACATCTGCACCCCGAACGAGACCCATTACGAGATATGCAAGGAGGCCCTCGAGGGCGGCAAGCACGTCCTCGTTGAGAAGCCCCTCACCCTGGATTCGGATGAGGCCTACGAGCTCATAGAGCTTGCGGAGAGGAGGGGGCTTGTTCTTTCCGTAGGGCACATCTTCAGGTTCAACAACGCCCTGCTCAAACTAAGGAAGCTGATAGGGGAAGGCCGTCTCGGGAAGGTGAGCCACCTGAGGCTAGAGTGGACTACGCTGATGGAGCCGCCAGAGGGGAGGGACATAATAACCGACCTAGGCCCTCACCCCTTCGACATAATCAACTTCCTCCTTGACGATTGGCCCCTGGCGGTGCGCTGCACCTCCCACACATGCAGAAAGGGCAGGGAGGAGCTGGCCTACATCGATGTCGAGCTGGATGACGGGGTCACTGCCCACATAGAACTCAGCTGGCTGCTGCCTGGGAAGACCCGTAGGGTCTCCGTCCTTGGCTCAGAGAGGATAGGCGACTGCGACTGCCTGAACCAGGTGCTCACGGTTCACGAAGACGGCTCCTCCTCTAGGCTGGACTTGGAGGCTAACAACACCATAGAGACGGAGCTGGGGCACTTCATCAGCTCCATACGAAACAACGGCCTGGACAACGGGTTCAAGGTTGAGAACTCTGGCCTCATAGGGGCAAGGACCGTGGAGCTTCTTAAGCTCTCCAGGCTTTCCCAGGAGAGGAGGGACTGGGTCCGCCTATCGGACGAGCCCCCAAGGAGCCCCAGGTACGCAGTCCTGAACTCGGTCAAATCCGGTGAAGGCACGAGGATCTACGACCAAGTGAACCTTTACAAGTGCGAGATAGGCAGGGGCTGCAAGGTGGACGCCTTCGTCTACATAGAGGAGGGGGTCAAGATAGGCAACAACTGCAAGATCAGGGCCCTCACCTTCATCCCCACGGGCGTCACGATAGAGGACGACGTCTTCATAGGACCCAACGTCACCTTCACCAACGACAAGCACCCCCGCGCCAGCGGCGAGTGGGTCCTCCTCCCCACCCTCGTCAAGAGGGGCGCATCGATAGGCGCCCACTCCGTTATACTGCCTGGCGTGGTCATAGGAGAGAACGCGATGGTCGGAGCTGGCTCCGTGGTGACCAAGGACGTGCCGGATAACGCCGTGGTGGCAGGGAACCCCGCCAGAATCCTGGAGAGGGCCCCGGCGACCAATCCTTTGATCAGTTGAGGTCTGTCCCCCATGCCCCTGGACTACTCCTCCCACAGAGTACTGGCCATAATACCAGTATACGAGGAGACGGGGAGGATCGGGAAGGTAGTCTCAAGGTTCTCCAGGCGCTTCACGGACGAGGTGTGCCTGGTTCTTGACTCTCCATCGACCGCGATCAGGAGCGAAGTAGAGGCATCGGCCAGGGAGACGGACGTCCCCATCAGGGTCGTGGAGAACAGCAGGAGGCGGGGCATAGGGTTCGCGATCAGAGAGGGGTTCAAGTACGCCCTGGAGAAGGGCTTCGACATCGTTGTTGTGCTGGCGGGAAACAACAAGGACGACCCCAGGGAGATCCCCAGGTTCCTCGACGCCATAGTAAGCCGGGGATACGACTACGTCCAGGGGTCCAGGCACCTCCCGGGGGGCTTCCACGAGAAGACACCCCTTTTCCGGGGCGTCTTCATAAGGCTCTACCCCTTCCTCTGGTCCTTCCTCACCAAGAAGCAGTGCACGGACGTTACAAACGGCTTCAGGGCATACAGGACGGGGATCCTGAGGGACAGGGAGGTCAACGTATGGCAGGGCTGGCTGGACAGCTACGAGCTAGAGTACTACATCCACTACAAGGCCCTGACCCTAGGCTACAAGACGACTGAGGTCCCCGTCTCCAAGATATATCCACACAGGAACAGGGGGGGCTACTCTAAGATCAACCCCTTCAGGGACTTCTGGAACATCCTTAGGCCCCTCGTCTATCTCACCCTGGGAGTAAGGAAGTAGGGAAACAAAGGCATGATGAAGGTCTCAGTCCCAAGCCAAGACGATCAAACACGAGACATCCTACAACAACTCTTGTCCCCCTGGCCAGTGCTGTTCACAAGCCCTGAAGACGCCGACGTGGTCGTCACATACGGAGCCGAGGAGACGGGGAAGCCGACAGTCACTATCCCACGCCGGACCCCCGGCTTCGAGAGATGGTTGGGGGAAAGGGGCTTAACCGACAATCGTAGGAAGAGCTTGACAGTTCAGGCAACTAACGACTTAGAGCTCGTCTTCGAACCCGCGACTGAGAATGTCTGCGTCTCTGGGAACTCCCGGAACGAGGTTGAGGCCTCCCCATTATTGCGTGTGGACGATTCGACCATCCTGCTCCCCATCGATATCATCGAAGAGTACAGCCTGAGGCTCAACAAAGTGTCAAACCCAAGGCTCTCGACGATGTACAGGCTCCTGACTGGGCTCCCGATCCCCTACACGCTGGCACCATCAGGGCTGAGAGCCGCCTTCTTGGGCGCGAGAGCGAAGATCGGCCTCGATCCGTACCCTTGTCACATGGATCTCGACGCTCTCAGATTCCTCATCCATGGGGCGTTGGAGACCGCGGCAGAAGGGCCGCTCGATGGGAAAACATGGGACGGTCACAGATATGCTTGTCTTGTGACCCACGACGTTGATTCGAGGGATGGCCTCAGGAGAGCCACGAGTCTGAAGAGGCTAGAGGAGGGGTACGACCTCCCCTCCGCCTGGTTCGTCCCGACCGAGAGGTATGAGCTGGACCCCGAGGTGCTGTCGGCTCTGGGGAATCACGGCGAGCTGGGATCGCATGGCACCCGCCACGACGGCAGGTTGATCTATTCCCCAGGAGCCGAGGTCAGGGGGAGGCTCGGGAGTTCGAGGAGGTTCCTCGAGGAGATGGCGGGGGTAAAGGTCAGGGGTTTCAGGGCCCCCCTCCTCCAGCACAGCGGAACCATCCTCGGGGCCCTTAAGGACGAGGGCTACCTGTACGACGCCTCGATCCCCACCTGGGAGCCCATGCACCCCCCGGTAATGGGGCCCCACGGAATCGAAACAGTTTATCCCATGATGCTCCACGGGGTGGTGGAGGCCCCCCTTTCGGCCCCCCAGGACCACCAGATGCTCGTAGGAGGCCTCAATCCAAAACAGACCGTGGAAAGGTGGCTGGGGATCAGAGAAATGATAAGGGGGATCGGGGGGCTTCTCACCATAAGCGTCCACCCCGACTGCGGGCTTGCTGACAGGGAGAGCCTTGGGCACTACGAGGGGCTTCTCTCCGAGATCGCCTCAGACAGAGACGCCAAAGTGATCCTGCCCATGGAATGCGCGCGATATCTGGGCAGCCATCGCGCCGAGTTGGAGGTGCAATCTATCCCTGTCCCCTCATCCTGAGGATGGGAGCAGTGAGATAGACAGGCCCCAATGACTCGACTTCTGTTCTCAATTCCAGTTTCTGGATGGTCTCTTGATGATATCCGAAGAAGTTGCCTCTACAGGATCGAAAGACGAGATACTGGGGAAGATCAGAGGCAGGTCCGCTAGGGTCGCCGTCTTCGGCCTGGGGCAGATAGGCCTCCCCATCGCGACGGTGATCTCCGAGAAGGGGTTCCACGTCTCGGGAGTAGACACGAACCCTGCGGTCGTTGAGGCGGTCTCCTCACGTAACACGAGGGCGTTCGAGGAACAGCTTAACGAGAGGGTCGGCAGGGCGGTCGAGGGAGGGTCCCTGGAGGCGACACAGGACGGAGCCCCCGCGGTCAGGCAGGCCGATATAATATTGGTGTGCGTCCCCACCCCCATCGGGGACAACAACAGGCCCAACATGAGGTACATCTTCGCCGCCTGTTCAACCATAGCCGACAACATCAACCCCGGTGCGCTTGTGATCGTCGAGAGTTCCCTGCCCCCTGGGTACACAGCCTCGACGATCGTCCCCCTGATCGAGGAGAGGAGCGGGCTGGGGTGTGGCTCAGGTTTCTGGCTTGCCTACTGCCCGGAGCGCCTCACCCCAGGGAACTCCCTAAAGGAGTTCAACGGAAACGCAAAAGTAGTCGGGGGATTCGACGGCGGCAGCACGGAGATCGCATCCGAGTTCTTCAGGGCCACAATAGAGGGGCCCGTCATGGAGACGGATGCAGCCACGGCCGAGGTCTCAAAGGTGGCAGAGAACTCTTTCAGGGACGTGAACATAGCCTACGCCAACGAGCTCGCCCTAATATGCGAGGAGGTTGGGGTGGACGTACAGGAGGTCATAAGGATAGCCAACACCCACCCTAGGGTCCTCATCCACAAGCCTGGGCTGGGGGTCGGGGGACCCTGCCTTCCTAAGGACCCATACCTGTTGCTCTACCCCGTGTCATCGAAGGGCTTCAGATCGGAGATCATCAAGGCTTCGCGTTCCGTCAACGACTCCATGCCCCTTCACGTTGCAGAGCTGGTCTTAAAGGCGTTACAGGGAAATGGCAAGGGCGTGGAGGGGGCGAGGATAGCCGTCCTTGGGGCCGCCTACAAGCCCGACGTCGGCCTTACAGAGTCTAGCCCCTCGAAGAAGCTGATCTCCTGGTTGAGGGAGATGAGGGCGGAGGTCAAGGTATTCGATCCCCACTGCAAAGAAGGGTTCGGGGCAGAACCCACAGACACCCTGGATAGCGCCGTAGAAAACGCAGACTGCCTAGTCGCAGCCGTCGCCCACAGAGAGTTCAGGGACCTGGACTTGGCCAGGATGAAGGAGGCGATGGGCGACAGGCCCATAATCGTAGACGCACCAAGGATAATAGACAGGGGCAACGCCGAGAGGCACGGGTTCAGCTATCACGGGGTCGGACTCGGCAGCCACGATGACGGCACAGGGAATTGAACGATTCATTCGGGGAACTGGTGTAGTTTTGAGGCTGTGGATAGACATCGTCACCCCGAGCCAGGCGCACGTCTTCAAGAACCTGATACCGGAACTCCGGGGAGAAGAACTGATGATCACCAGCACCAGGTTCGTAGAGACGACAGAATTGTTGAGGGGTTACGGGATCGAGAGCCGGGTCGTTGGGGAGCACCTCCCCAGGAAGGGCCTCTACAAGAAGGTGAAGGTGTTTGAGAGGCTTCTCGGCCTACTGTACGGGCTCGACGGTTTCGACGCCTCTCTGTCCTTCCAGAACTTCTACGCCCCGATAACCGCCAAGATGAGGGGCAGAAAGAACATAACAATGCTGGACAACGACCTCCCTTCCTTCGACTACAGAGCGATAATGAAGTTCGCTGACTACATCCTGGCCCCCCAGGTAATACCAGAAGAAAACATCACGAGGTACGCGAGGGACACGGCAGAGGTCCACCACTTCCCCGGATACAAGGAGGACATATACATAGCGGATTACGTACCCGACGAAGGGTTCCCTGAAAAGATCCCTTTCGAAGAATATGTCGTTGTACGGCCAGAGGCCCTCTTCTCCATCTACGTTAGAAACAGGAGGAGCATAGTGCCTGAACTCCTAGACTCATTGGTCGATAACGATTTCAACGTGGTATACCTGCCCCGCACCGCCGACGACCTGAAGCTCGCAGAGAAAAAAGG
>CAYGAH010000115.1:0-4792 GCA_964347685.1 uncultured Candidatus Bathyarchaeia archaeon
TCGTACTGGGTTATCTGGAAGTTCTTGGGCATGTCAGGGTAGAAGTATGACTTCCTGGAGAAGCGTATCTCCGGTAGGACGCCGCAGTTGAGGGCCCTGGAGACCTTCACCCCCATCTCTATCGCCCTCCCGTTCACCATGGGCTTGGAGCCCGGGAAGCCCAGGCAGATGGGGCATGTGTTCTCGTTGGGCCCCCTCCGGTCGTAGCCTGTGCTGCAGTCGCAGAAGAGCTTGCTCTCGGTGAGGAGCTGGACGTGGACCTCAAGGCCCATCACCGCCCTCATCTGCTCACCTCGTACGCGTGGGCTACCCTTATGAGCCTACCCTCCTGGAGGTGGTCCGCCATCAGGTGGAGGCCAACTGGGAGGCCCCCCACCTCACCGCATGGGATGGAGATCATGGGTATCCCGGCAAGGTTGGGGGCGACCGTGAGGATGTCCTTCATGTAGTGCTGGACGGGCTCCATCCCGGCGATCTCAGCGAACCTGGGGGCGACTACGGGCATGGTGGGGGCGGCCAGCACGTCCACCTCCCCGAAGGCCCTCTTGAAGTCCTCTATCACCCTGGTCCTGACCCTCAGGGCCTTCAGGTAGTATGCGTCCCTGTACCCCGCCATCCTTGCGAAGGTCCCCAGGATTATCCTCCTCTTCGCCTCCTCCGTGAAGCCCCTCGTCCTCACGGCCGTGAAGTAGTCGTCGTAGTTCCCCTCAATGGGGGGCTGGAGGCCGTACCTCATCCCGCAGAACTTGGCGAGGTTCGTCGATGCCTCAGCCATCGCGATTATATAGTAGGAGGCTAGGGAGGCCCCCGTGTGGAGGAGGGAGACCTCGGAGCAGCTAGCCCCCAGCCCCTCAAGCTCCTTTATGGCTGCCCAGACGAGTTCAACGATCCCCTGGTCCACCCCCTCCCCGAAGTACTCCCTTGGGACCCCGACCCTCACCCCCTCGATGTCCTCGACGAGGTGCTCGGTGTAGTCCTCCGGGGGCGCCTGGAGGGCCGTGGAGTCGTATCCGTCTGGGCCTGCGATCACGCTGAGGAGGAGGGCGGCATCGGAGACGGTCTTCCCCATGCACCCTATCTTGTCCAGGCTGTTTGCGAAGTCTATCAAGCCCCACCTCGAGACCCTCCCATAGGTCGGCGTGAGGCCCACGACCCCGCAGAAGGCCGCTGGGCACGATATGGAGCCCCCGGTGGACTCCGCGATGGCTAGGTGGGGGAAGTTGGCTACGGCTGTGAGGCAGGCTGCCCCCCCTGAGCTCCCCCCGCAGCTCCTCCCAGGGTCGTGGGGGTTCCTCGGCGGGCCGTAGGGGGTGTTGACGCTGAAGGTGCCGAAGCCGAACTCGTCCATGGAGGTCTTCCCAAGGATGGGGGCTCCCTCCCCCCTGCAGCGCTCCACCACCGTCGCGTCGAAGGGGGGGACGTATCCCTTCAGTATCGCTGAGCCCGCAGTGGTCTCCAGCCCCTTGGTGCAGACGTTGTCCTTGACAGAGACGGCGTACCCATCAAGCCTGCCGGAGCCCAAGGGCTCCAAGTCCTCGGCTATCCTGTTGAAGGCCCCGTACTTGGACTGTATCTCCCTCGCCCGCCCCAGTATGTCCTTCATACTATCCTCGGCCCCTTGAAGTAGCCTTCCTCCCTGTGCTCGGTGTTCCCCAGGGGGTCCCACTGCCATTCCCTAGGGGAGTCGCCCCTCAATACGTTCTTGCCCTCCACGGGGTGGTAGCTGGGCTCCACCCCCTCGGTGTCAACCCTGTCAAGCTCCCTGAAGGCCTCAAGGATGACCCTTAGCTGCTCTGAGAACCTCTTCTGCTCTTCTTCGGTCAGCTCTATCCTTGACGCCTTGCATAGGCGCTCGAGGAGGGCCCTGTCTATCCTCCACTGGTCAGGCATGGGCTCTCCTCCTTGGAGGGGCGTTAGAAATCGGGCGATGGGGTGCGTGCTCAGGTGTGTGGTCCGGGGTGGCTGAACTGCCCGGGATTAAAGTACCCACCCATCATCTCTACCCCTGAGAGGGTCCATGCTACCTTATTTAAGCCTTGTTCTGTGCCCCCATCCTCAGCCGAAGAAGCGACCAAGGCTCGTCTGCTGGGGGCGGCCCACCAGGGAGTCGAAGTCCATGTCCAGGGTGTCCAGGAGCTGCTCGAACGTGGACTCCAGGTACTCCACGTACTTGTCCGTGTCCACGTCCCTCTTGGAAGCGAGCTGGACGGGCTTCACGTCGTCCCTCGTAACCACGTAGCTGATTATGTCCCCCTCCCTTATCTCGTACCCCTGCTCCACCATCATCTTCGCGGCCTTGACGTGCTGGGGGTTTGTGTCGTACCTGGACAGGGGCTTCCCCAGCATCACGCTGAAGGCGACCTCGTCCAGGGAAAAGTCCCTGCTCCTCAGCCTCTCGTAAACCGCCTCCACGAGGCCCCTTATCTCCTTCTTCGCTCCTGGGATGTCCTCCGGGGCCTGGACCTCGCCCAGGATCTGGGTGAGCCTGTTGAACGACTCCTTGAGCAGAGGGGGCATGTGCCTCTTCTTCCCAGTCAGCCCCTTTATGTCAAGCTTCCCGTCCATGTAGACGCCCAGGTAGTTCTTCTTCCTCTTCGAGAAGACGGCGTACCTGTAGGTCTTGTCCACGTCCAGGTCGATGCCGAGCTCGCCGTCCGCCCAGCTGACCAGCTTCTCTATCTGGCCCTCGGAGGGGTGTTCAAGGAAGACGCTGTCCGTGTCCCCGTATATGACGTCTATCCCCAGGTCGTTTGACTTGTCCACCGCCTCCGTCATCGCGTACCGCCCCACCGCCGCCGTGCTCTCGGCCAGGGGAGGGCAGTAGAGGGGGAACGACTCTGCGCCGAAGACGCCGTACGAGGCGTTGAGGAAGACCTTGAGGGCCTGCTGGACCACGTCGTAGTATGTCCTCTCCTCCTCAGAGAGGCCTGGGTCCTTGGACCTGGGCTTGTACCAGAGGACCCTGAGGTCCCTGAGGCTCCCTATTATGAGGCTCGCCATCCCCCTCCTCCTCGTGCAGACCCAGTGGGGGGTGCCCGGTATCAGGTTCTTCCTGCACTCCTCGTGGGGGCAGAGGATTGTGTCGTAGCTCAGGTTCCAGTTCCTGATCGCGGAGGGGTAGAGGCTGGCGAAGTCGAGGACTGTGACGCCGAAGTGGACCCCCGGCTTGGGGTCCCTCACTATGGCGCCGAGGTACTTCTTCCCCTTTATTATCGACTCGGTGGCCGCTCCCCCCTTCGCCTCTATTATATCCTGGGTGTTGGGTATGAGCCAGCCCCTCTGCCTGTGCTCGTACTCCATCAACGAAAGTATCCACCTGCTCACTCCCTGCCTGGAGACGTCCTCCATTATCATCCTGCTTATCCGGCAGAGGAGGACTATGAGGTTCATAACAAGGTCGTCGTTGAACGAGGTGAGCTCGTAGGTTATCTCGCTGTCCCTCATGCAGTACTCCGCCAGCTCTGCCAGGGGGAGGCTTGAGATGTCCCCTACCTCTATCTTCTCCTTCCCTATGATGCTTGAGGAGACATCGTTCAGGGTGTTCTCCCTGTACCTGTTCCCGAAGGCGTAACCCTGTATGGTCCTGTTCAGGAAGAACCTGTAAAGGTCTATGTGGACCCCGTTCCTCAGGAAGGCGAAGCGCCTCCCCATGATAACGGGTATCTCCTCGTCGTTGAAGGCGAGGTTCCTCGCCCTGTTGCGGAGGTACCTGAGGTCGAAGTCGTCCCCGTTGAAGGTTAGCACCACGGGGTAGTCGTCCAGGACCCTGAAGGTCTCGGCTATGATCTCCCTCTCGTCTCCGAGAACCACCACCTCCCCGCCGTTTATCCTGGGGGTCTCCACATCCCCCCCCGTGTCGTTGAGCACTACGACGCGCCTCAGCCCGTCCGATGAGGCGAATGAGACGGCCGTGATGGGGTCTGTGGCCTCGTCGGCGTTGGGCAGCCTGTTGGGGACGGAGTTCCTCACCTCTATGTCTACGGCCACCCTCCTGAGCCTAGGGACGGGGCACTGGAGGAGGCGGGCCCACCCCTTCATGTTCTCCATGAACTCCTCCTCCGCGCCGGCTAGGCTCTCGTCCAGCCTCCTCTCCACATCCTCCGGGAGCTGGTAGTCAACGGCGACGAGCCTCCCACCCTCGACCCTGTATGGCATCCCGGGGATGAGGCCCTTGTCGTACATGTAGCACTGGTAGTACCTTATACGGCTCTCCCAGCTCTCATCAATGATGCTCCTTATGGAGCCCAGCCCCCCGCCTATTGAGAGGGGATCCCCAGCGAGGATCTTGGTGACTTGGATTTCCTCGTCCCTTAGGGCGTCGTACTTCTCCACGGGCTCCATGTGGTTGAACCCCCTGTGCTTGACGAGCCTAGCGTTCTTCTCCAGCTCATCAGGAGGCTCCTTTGATATGCAGTAGGGGAGGTGGCCCGTGTTGTCGTACCAGAGGTAGACCTGCTGCTCTTTTGGCTCGTAGAGCCTCATGTACGCCTTCTGGGTCTTGCCGTCGTAGCCCGCCGAGAGCAGGTATGAGGTTGGAAGGTCTTCGGGCGCAAGCCTCCCCCTTGGCGTCGTCTCCTCTTCCTCGAAGAACCCCATGCCGCCTCTCTCCAAATAGGATCGTTCACGGTCCCATATATGGCCTGTGAACGCCTCACCCCCTCCCAGCCGACTCAAGGGAGTATAGGGCCTCCAGGGTTATGTAGGCGGCCTGGGTAGAGGTCAGCCCCGAATCGTAGTGGGGGGTCACCTCCGTGAGGTCGAATCCAAGGAAGCGCCCATCTGCGAATCCTCG
>CAYGAH010000116.1:0-3743 GCA_964347685.1 uncultured Candidatus Bathyarchaeia archaeon
GAGTCTCTGGCGAGGTTCCTGTGCCCCTACTGCGGCGATGGCTTCGAGTCGGAGCTCCGCTATCAGGGCCACTTGGAGGACAGGCACGGAGTTCACTCGAAGACCCTTGACTGGGTCGAGAGGAGGACCTTCGAGAACCTGGTCTACATATACAGCGATGAGCTCCACAAGATCAGGTCTGAGAGCGTGGTTGGCGGGGTGCTTGAGGAGAGGGAGAAGAGCAGGCTCCTCAGGGAGGGGGTGCTTGTGATAGAGGAGCACGGGAGGATGGGCAAGCCTACGATCTACAGGCTCTCAGAAGACGCCCTTGATGCTCTGAGGAGGCTTGACCTGGAGGCCCTAGAGAAGGGCGACAGTGTTTAACTCACCCCATGAACCCTTCTGATCTTCTCTCTCGCGAAGGATAACACGTTGGATCGTCGAAACCTATTACTTTTCTCGGGAGAGTTCTGTCCACCTCTTCGCCAACGTGTCTCGGCGGGGCTTGTACACCTGCTCGTAGAAACCCCTCTGTGAGAGGAGGGTCTCTCTGTCGAAGCCCTTCACGATCTTCAGGGCCTCCTTCCAGGCTTCTTCGAACCTCCCCTTGAACCTTGACTCTATCTGCTTGTCGAAGTCGTCGACCTTCTGGGGCTTTTCGCCTATTATGAAGTACGCCCTTCCCTGCTCCTCCGTCTTGTACGCCATCTCGTCCCCCAGGAAGTACGCGTCCTTCTCCTCCAGGACAGGCCTCTCTTGGATCGAGGCTCTCGGCCTCTCCCTGGCAGGCTTCTTGAACCCCCTTTTCGCCGCTGCGTAGAATATTGCGCGGTTCGGGCCCCAGCTCAGGCTGAGGTCCAGGGGAAGCCCCAGGGAGAATGCCCTGGCGGCCTGGAGGGTGGCCATCACCTGGAATCTACCGACTGATAACTATGCTCACCGATAGAGACTGGAGGGGCCGAGCCCTAAATCTCTTTCAGTCTTTCACATTCGATCCTCGTCTGTGCGACGACGTTTTTCGCCCGCGTGGGTGATGATGTCATGGAGGGCCGGGTCTCTATGTTTAGATGTCTTTCCTCTCCTCGAAGTTCAGCAGCGGATCGTCTGGGACGTATTCGATTATGAGGTCGGCTAGGATGTCCCGGTGGCAGGCATTTTTCTGGTCCTTCGCGGGCTTTGCGTGTGCCTCTGTGCCCATCAGGGCGGCCTTCCCGGACGACTTCAGCTTGTCTATGAAGCCCTCGAAGTCTGTCTCGGCCCTGGCGTGCCAGTAGTACCACTGCCTGAGGCACTGGTAGCTCAGGGCCCCCTCGCTGTACGGAGCCTGGAGCATCTGGGGGACTCCGTATTCTGGGGTGTGCTCGTACCTTATGTTGTTCCTCTCGAGCTCCCTCTTGAGGACGCCGCCGCTGAAGTCTGGGTCGTCCTGTGATTCTGACGGGTGCCTTATGTCGACGAGGAGCTCTATGTCGTTCTCCTTGAGGGCCTCGATGAACCCGTTGATGCCCCGGCCCCGGTGTCCTATGGTGTATATTGTGTCGTTGAGGAACTGGCGCCTCACGTTCCCGGCCTCCGACATGTCCGTCACGCCCCTCTCCAGGATGATCTCCATGAGCCTGGGCTGGTCCTCTATGGGGGCTCCCCCTATGACGGAGGCTACCGAGAAGTTGATCAGGCCGTCGTCCAGGGCCTTCGCCACCTTCTCGTGGAGGTCCAGGGCTACCCTAAGCCTCCTGCCGACCCACTTCCCCTCTACGCTGAGCCTCCTCGCTATCTCGCTCTGGCTCCATCCGTATGTCTCCATCATCCTCTTTATGGCTCGGCCCTGCTCCCTGTTCGTCATCTCCTGCCTGAGCATGTTGGTCTTGAGGGATAGGAGGTCCGCCTCCTCGTCGGAGAGGTCCCTGACGTTTGCCTCTATCTCCTTCAGCCCGGCCTTCTTAGATGCCTGGAGGCGGTAGTGGCCCGAGACGAGCTGGTACCTTCCGCCTCCGGTGGGGCGGACTATGACTGGGTGCCACTGGCCGTCGTCCAGGAGGCTCTGGGTGAGCCTCTCAAGGTACTCCTGATCTATCTCCTCCCTTACCGAGAAGCGTCCCGCATCGATCTTGGAGATCTCTATCTTCATGTGTTCATCCCCCCGAGGTCTCCAATTCAAGACGTACCCTTCGGGCCTATAATTCCTTCTAATGAGCCCCGAGAGAGGAAAAGGGCGTACTCATCAAACTTTTTAAAAAACAGATTGATCCTGTGT
Source organism: uncultured Candidatus Bathyarchaeia archaeon (assembly GCA_964347685.1). Classification (GTDB taxonomy): domain Archaea; phylum Thermoproteota; class Bathyarchaeia; order TCS64; family TCS64; genus CAYGAH01. The sequence goes on from CAYGAH010000116.1 coordinate 2,234, forward strand.
GCCATCTAAGGAACGTAATTGGCCGCTTCTGGGACGTCGCCATCAACGCAGCGGAACAGGCCCATCATCATTGAGGACCATCGCAAGAATCGTTTGATAAGAGACTGACCTATACAAGGGAATAGGTTCTACAGCCACATACTCACAGAACCGGACGTCGTTAACGTTTACCAAGACCCTGTGTACTTCCTTAAGCATGGGTAATAAGGATCTGGGTTCCTATTTTTATCTTCATTTTAATTTTTTAGGGGGTTTAGGCTGCATTATATCGGATGTTTAATAAGAATTTAGCCATGGCTGTCATCATCGGTTTAGCCTCGGGGCTCGTGATCAGCGAAGTTCAGGCCCATGACAAGCCCCCTCGCGACGAGGTAGGATACTACGATTACCCCGATCTATGGCTGGGGGAGCCAGACATCAAAAACGCCCCCGTGGAGCGCCTCTGGTTCCTTAAGGAAGAGTCCGATACGAGGTACGAGGGATGCGTCGAGGTCGCAGAAAGGATCGTAGAGTTGGCAAATGAAACCACCTTAATCGCCTTAAGGCATATGTTCTATTTCCCGATACCAGACATCTACTCTAACTCCGTCTACCTCCTGGTCGCCGATGCTACCCCGGAGATCAAGGAGGAGCTATTGGACATAGTCGACGCCCCTGAGAACGTGATCGTGTGCTTCATCGATGCCCCTGCGTCGAGGGAGATGATGTTGAAGTGGCTGAACTATCTCGAAGTTAGGTCGGAGGGGTTGGCAGGCTTCAGAGGTCTGATGCCCGATGGCAGATTGCATGTGGGTCTACGGGAGGTCACGCCCAGAAGCGTCAGAGCCGTTCTAAGGGCTTTGGATGGCTACGTTCCTCCTGGGCTGCTCGTAATCCGTAAGGACACGTATATTAGTTGAGGGCGCACCAACTGGATTAACCGAGGTCTCCTCCGTAAAGGTTTAATACCTTACACATTCTTTAGTTTCATAGGATGCTACCCTCAGCCTACCTCACGGACCGGCAGCTTGAGATACGAGCCATGAGGCTGAGGGGCTTCAACAAGGCCGAGACAGGTAGAGCCCTGTGTATAACCCGGCAGGCGGTCTGTGACGCCGAAGGAGTAATGATGGAGAAGGTGGAGAAGGCGCTGATGCATGCGGCGTAGCCAAACATGGTGGAGACGATGTACCGCATCTTCTCAACCCTGATCCCGGGGCTTTGACATGAAGAGAAAAAACCTTTTAAGCAAGATTCTGGGATGGTGCCCGGGCTTCCAGGCCGCAGCCAACTTCCAGGAGAGAGACTTATCCGACAAGCTAGGGGGCCTCGCCCTCCTAGTAGTCGCCTTGCTCGTGGGGTCCTGGCTGGCTTCAAACACGGCGAGGGGCCTGACTGGGATGGACCAGATACTGTTCACCAACAGGGCGAACCTGCTGCTCCTGCTGGGCTCCCTCGTATTGATCGGGTACGCCTGGAAGAGCTTCAAACCCAAGGACTGGAACCTTGAAGAGTTCCCCTTCAGTCCGAT
>CAYGAH010000117.1:0-9576 GCA_964347685.1 uncultured Candidatus Bathyarchaeia archaeon
CGTACCTGGCCCTTGGGACCTCCCTGAAGTCCGGGAAACGGGAGCCCACCGCCACCCCCAGGAGGGAAGCCTCCACCAAAACGGAGGCCCCGGCGGCCGCTACCGCCACGACGATCTCCAATTCACGCCTAACGAACACCACGAACAGGGCCATGACGACGGCGAAACCGAACATAGAGGGGATCAGGGCAGCCGCAGCCTTCGCCCTCGCCACCTTAGAGGCATCAAGGGGGGCCATCTGGAGGTTGCAGAAGGCCGGCCCCTCCTGGCCGATCCCGAAGAGGGCCGTGTAGAACGCGAAGACTAGAACCCCGCCTCCGACCTGGACAAGGAAGCCCAGCTTGTCGCCGAAACTGGAGGCCGGGTCCCAGAGAACGTTGGGCCCTCTGTTGATCAGGGCCACTATGACCAGCATAGCGGGTATCGCCAGGAAGCCCACCATCTCCCTCCTCCTCACCAGGGACCTGAGGTCCTTCCTTATCAGTGCGGCCTCGGGGGCGGAGAACCCCAGCCCCCCGAGAAGGCCCCTGCCCCTCGCCCCCCTCTTCGCCGGTGTCAGCCTGACAGAGACGGGGGAGGGGACCCAGTACCTCTCCCTCAGCACCACGCCGAGCCAGAAGAAGGCAGAAGTGAGGGCGAGGCTGAGGATCGAGTACGCGAGGGCCCATGAGCCTTCCCCCTGGACGAAGCCGACGATGGCGAGGGAGGGCCAGAGGAAGGGAACTATCCAGGCACCCCTCACGCTCACCGCGAACCACCCTACGACCCTCATCAAGATCACCGTGTTGAAGATGAGGGAGAAGGCTGCAAACAGCAGGATGCTTGCCAGCAACCTGAGTATCAGGACTGACTGGCCCCCCCTGCGGGACAGGACAGTGGATGTCCTGCTCAACAAAGCCCTCCCAGCCTCCAGGCAGAAGGCCCCCAGGAAGCATCCTAGGAGCCCCAGGAGGACGCTGAAGGCCCAGAGGCCGAGCATACCCGTGAGAAGGGCCAACCCGAGGGAGACGCCGAAGATCGCAGAGGCTATGGGGGAGATGAAGTACAAAGTGGTGAGGGATGACCCCAGGACGAACTCCCCGACGGTTATGGGGAGCCAGTTCACCATATCCGTGGATGCGGCGCTGGAGGACTGGCTGAACTCAAACATCAGGCTGTACATCATGGAGAGGAAGGCCATGAATGAGGGGAGGAATATCGTGGCCTGGGTGTAGAGGAGAGACAGGAGAGGGGCGTCCACGCCCCGACCGCCGACGAAGGAGAAGGTCAAGAGGCAGGCCACAGGGAAGATGACGACCGACAGGAGCAGGTTCAGTACCGGGGACTTCGCTAGGCCCCTGGGCGTCTGATCCGTGGTCCTCCTGCCCCTTGTCGAGGACAGGGCGATCACCCTGGTGAGACGAAGCACGGTCCTCAGATTCAAGTTCTCCCCCTCTAGCCCGCGAGGGCCTCCACTATCTGCCTAACGTCCTCCGCCTTTGTCAGGGTGAGGAAGACCTCTTCCAGCGTCGAGTCGGGCATGTCGGCCAATTCTCTGAGTTCCCTGGGCGCCCCCTCCGCGATCTTCTCGCCCTGGTATAGGACGCATATCCTGTCGCATATGGCGTCCGCGATCTCCAAAACGTGGGTGCTGAAGAGGGTGGTCACCCCCTCCCCCGCCAGCCTGTGGACAAGGTCCTTCACTATCCTTGCAGACTTCGGGTCGAGGCCCGAGAGGGGCTCGTCGAAGACGAGGAGCCTTGGCCTGTGGATGATGGCTCCGATTATCGCCACCTTCTGCTTCATACCGTGGGAGTAGCCGCTTATCATGTCGTTCTCCCTCCCCTCGAGCCCGAAGGCCTCGATGAACTCCTCTATCCTGGCCCTCTTTACCTCCGGCTCAAGCCCGTACACGTCCCCTATGAAGTCGAGGTACTCCAGCCCGGTGAGGTACTCGTACATCCTTGGGTCCTCGGGGACGTAGCCGACGATCCTCTTCACCCCGATAGGGTCCGAGCCCAGGTCCATCCCGCAGACACGGATGCTCCCAGAGTCCGGCCTAACTAGCCCTATGATCATCCTCATTACCGTGGACTTCCCAGAGCCGTTTGGGCCAAGGAGGCCGTACACGGTGCCCCCGCCTATCTCTAGGTCCAGGTCCTTCACGGCCTGTATAGTCCCGAAGGCCTTAGATACAGATTTCAGGATCACGGCGGGCTGGGTTCTGCTGTCTTCCAAACCCTCCCTCAACTCCTTCAACCCTTATCGTAGATAAAAACGTCTTCTATCCTCGCGTCGAAGAACCTGGCTATCTTGAATGCGAGCTCCAGGGAGGGGTTGTAGTTCCCCCTCTCTATCGCTATTATAGTCTGCCTCGTCACCCCTATCTCCTGCGCGAGCTCCTCCTGGGTCATGTCCCTCATGGCCCTGAACACCTTAAGCCTGGTCTCCAAGGCAGCTACCCGCCATATCTCCAAGTGTAGTATATCCAGAAGAACAGGCGCAGGATCATGATAGCGCAGACGATGTACGCCAGACCGAAAGACCACTGGATGTACTCGGGGTTCGAAGTGTTGCCCAGGTAGAACAGGACGGCTGCCACCGCCAGAGATCCCAGCGTGAAGGCAGAGAACGTAGCCGCGGAGGCCTTTGTGCTTATCACGGAAGACCGCTCGTCGTAGAGGGGTTTCTCCACGTTCCCTTTAAGGTACAAGAGGGAGGGAATCCCGATTACAAAAGCTGACGCGACCAGGATCATGTTTTCCTGTTGGAATCCCAGGCCGAACAGGAACCCTATCACGCCGGTGACGATTAAATGATACTTCCAGTACGTGCTTGCATCCAAGCACACCACCTCTGTAAAGCGTACTTAACATAGTGTAATATAAACTTTACTTAATGTAGAATATGTTTTACTCAGTCGCGTGCACACGGCCGCCCACTGAGAGTTCTCTCGCGATTCTTGACGTCGGTTCGGTCGCTTAAGCTTGACACTTCATGGGGTACTTCGTCGATGCAGTGTTGCTCTACAGACTCATACCTTGGCAGACGAACCGATCGAGCAGGGCGTGCTGTTGTTGGCGGGAATCGCTTTATTCGGGGCGAGGACCTTCTTCTATGCGAACCCGCATGGATAAGCTTCTAATCGATCTTTTTTTGTGAAACGATTCGAATCCTTCCACCCCTCAATTAATTAATATTTTTCAATCTAAAATTGAGCATTCTGGCTTAGTGTATTCAACAGAAGTTCGCTAGTCCAACCTCACGCCGAACTGGAGGACCCCCAATCCGATGTAGTAGATAGCCGCCGCGACGATGAATATCGGGTACAGTCCGTAGAGGTCGGCGATGTACGCCGCTATCATGGATGCGAGGGAGCCGAACACGCTGTTCGGGATGGAGGAGAGGGCGAACCCCATCCCCCTCTGCCTTGGGGGCGAGAGCCTGGCCGTCAGGGCGATGCTGCCCGGCATCCCGAGTATGCCGAAGAACCGCTGCCCGAGGTAGAACACGAGGAAGGGCCAGAAGCCCTTCAGGGAGATGGCGGCCACGAAGCAGGTGTACGAGGCGAACAGCGTGGTCACGAGCCACCTCTTCTCTCCGAACCGGGAGGCCATCTCCCCTCCCAGGGGGGATGCGACCAACCCCAACATCGAGCTGGCGCCGAACATGATGCCCATCTGGGCCACCGTCCACCCCTGGGACTCGGCGAGCCAGATCGTAAGAAAGCCGGTCGTCAGTCCCCCGCCGAACATCCTGATCGTGCTGGAAAGGAGGAAGACGATCATGTTCGGGTTGAGGAGAGTCTCGGCCGTCTCCCCCTCGTCCCACTCCTCCGACGCCCTTGTCTCGACCGCCTCGGCGGGGTCCCTCACGAAGAGCAGGGCGACGAGCCCGAGGAGGATCGGCAGCGCCCAGAGCCCGTAGATCTGGCGCCACTGGAACGCCAGGACCCCCATGAGGACGCTGATCGAGACGGGGCCGAGGGAGACCCCGAAGGTCCCGCCGGCGTTGAAGACTCCGAGCGCCCTGGCCCTGTCCCTGGGCCTCGTCGTGGTCGATATGTAGCTCTGGGCCGGTGGATGGTACAGGGTGCTGGTGAGGGTGAGGAGGGTCGAGGCCGCTATGTACATCCAGGGGTTCGTGGATACGCTCCCGAGGAACGCCCCCGTAGCCGCCATGACGACGCTCAGCGCTATCAGCTTCCTCGGCCCGAACCTGTCCGAGAAGAGCCCGGTCGGGATCGAGAACAGCAGAGTGCAGAGGGTGGGGATGGCCACTATAAGGCCTATCTGCTGGTTTGTGAGGCTGAACTCCCTCTTCAGGTCGGGGAAGATGGTGGAGCGTATGTTCCCAGGCGCGTGGATCAGAATGTGCGTGAGGACCATGATGAGGAGGCTGTAGCTGATCAGTCTGTGCCTCTCCTGTGCTACGCTCTCCTCCACTTTGTCTGCCCTCGCTTTCCCCCTCTACTCTCCTGATTAGTTATAAAAGCTCATCCCAAGCCTCGAATCGAGGGAGCCCCTTTTTCCGCTGTCTTTAAGCGTCGTCGTAGATGAAGACTTCCTCGATGCTCGCCTCGAAGTACCTGGCGATCCTGAAGGCGAGCTCCAGGGAGGGTCGTAGTCCCCCCTCTCCATCGCTATCACCGTCTGCCGAGACACCCCCACCTCCTTCGCGAGGCTCTCCTGGGTGATGCCCCTCATCGCCCTGAACACCTTGAGCCTGTTCTCCACTGCCCTAGCCCCCGTACCTCCAGCTGTAGTAGCTGTGGAAGATCAGCCGGAGGAACAGGAGGGCGCAACCCAGGTAGGCTAGGGTGTAACAAAGCCCATCGTAAGCCGGACCGATGGTTCTTCTCAGGGGTGATCAGGAGCCCTCCGATGAACCACGGGAACCCCCGCGGAGGTGGCGCCGGGGAAGGGATTCGAACCCTTGCGTCCGATTGGACACCAGCTTTCCAGGCTTGAGCCCCCTGAATCGGGGTTGGCTCCCTACCAGGCTAGGAGACCCCGGCCCAGAAATACCAGACCCCACCCCCCATTTAAACCTTGAACCCCCTGCAAGACGTTTAAGAACCACCGAACCCCATGATATACCATGGAAGCTTTGAACCAGACCTGGATAGAGAGGAGCAACAAGACCCTGGAGCAGCTGAGGGAGCTCATGGGGAAGCCCGACCAAGACAGGCTCGACCTGGTCAGGGCGATGCGGTTCGCCTTCACCGCCCTCGGGACCAGCCTCGCGGGGTGGATGCAGTGGGTGAACAGCCCAGAGGTGATGAGCAACTTCACCCAAGAGGAGCTGGAGGTCATGGCCAAGAACATCGTCGGGATGGTCGAGGGGTTCGTCAAGTACGACATAGACATAACCGACGAGGGGATGAGGAAGGGCCTCGCCAAGCAGAGGGCGAGGGGCCAGCCTAGCAGGTTCGTCATCTAGCCAGCCCCCGAGGCCCTGTAGACCCTCCTCCCTTAGGACGAAGGCTTTTCCCAGCGGAGGCTCGAAGCGTTTTCAAGCATCTACCGGCTTTCCAGCGGAGGGGGCCATCGGAACCGGCCCTAAATATCGAAGATGCCCATCAAACCTCCCTAACAATGACCAACAGAAGCACCAACCACCCACCGAGCGAAGGCAACAGACGCCCTTCGACAGGCCCTCGCCAGGGCACAAAGGAAGGAGGCCCCCTTTTAAATCGGTGGAACAGATCCTGAAGGGATCGGTTTTGGAAGGAAGAGCCTCTGAGATCCACGGTAGGGCCCTCGTGGTGGACACCCACTGCGACACCCTCAAGTGCCTAATGCCCCAGTTCACCCGCCCCAGGGACTCCATGTGGCGGGACAGATCGGGCATAGGGATGGGGGTCAGCTCCGACCTCGGGCACGTGGACATACCCCGCCTCTTCGAGGGGGGAGTTGACTGCCAGTTCTTCGCCGTCTCCTCTGCCAGGGAAAGGACCCCTCCCCACCCCCTCAGGACGGCCCTTGAGATGATAGAAGCCTTCTACAAAGAGTGCGAGAAGAACCGGGAACTCATCCGGCCCGCGACCTCCTACAGGGAGATCGAGGGGGCTGTCGGGGAGGGGAAGGTCGCCGCCGTGCTATCAATAGAGGGCGCCGACGTAATAGAGGGGAGGGTGGAGATGCTCAGGGTATTCCACCGCCTCGGGGTGAGGATGGTGGGCCTAGTCCACAGCCTCAGGAACCTGCTCGCGGACGGGGTGGCGGACAGGAGGACCGGAGGGGGCCTTTCTGAGCTGGGGGTCCAGGCCGTAGATGAGCTTGAAAGGCTGGGGATGATCGTGGACGTCTCCCACCTGAGCGACGCCGGCTTCTGGGACCTCATGGACGTCGCCAAGGGGCCTGTGATAGCCAGCCACAGCAACGCCAGGGAGGTCTGCGACCACCCTAGGAACCTCACAGACGAGATGATAAGGGCGCTCGCAGACAACGGTGGGGTGATGGGGATGAACTTCGCCCCCTCGTTCGTCCACCCCACAAACGCGACCGTCGGGGGGGTCGTCGACCACATAGATCACATAATAGGGCTGGTAGGCCCCGACCATGTCGGGCTTGGCTCAGACTTCGACGGCATACCCTCCACCCCCACGGGGTTGGAGGACGTTTCAAAGATGCCCAGCATCACGGCGGAACTGGTGAGGAGGGGTTACACGGAGGAGGAAGTAGTGAAGGTCCTGGGCGGCAACCACCTCCGCTTGATAAAGCAGGTTGTTGGATAAGAGGGTCAGCCTACGATGGAGCGCCACCGGTACCTGCCGCAGCCGCAGCTCCCGTCCTCCGGGTCCAGCCGCCTCAATGCGTAGAGGATCGCCTCCGCCGCGGGCGCCCTCCAGGCCTCCTGGAAGTCCCTGAAGGCCCCCGGCCCCTCCCAATCCGTGGAGACCAGCCCCTCCCCGTAGTTGGATACAAGCTCAAGGGCGGCGTAGCAGGCCCCTATCTCCCTGGCGAAGTAGACCTCGGGGACGAGGTTCATGGTCACAACGTCGACTCCCGCTTCTGTGTACCTCAGCCTTATCTCGGATGGGGACTCAAGCCTGGGACCCTCAGAGACCCCCACCACTCCCCTCCCGAAGACCCTTGGGAACCCAGCCTCCTTTGACCCCTCCATAAGGAGCCCGCTGAGGCTTGGGCAGAAGGGCACGTGGAGCCTGTACATGATGCGCTCCGCATCGACCCCCCTGGCCTCCAGGCCGCGGAAGAGGGACTGGGCCCTCTTGGAGGTGTAGTCGACGAACCCGTCCGGGACCACAACGTCGGCTGGGTCTAGGAGCCTGTTCGTCGAGCCGCAGAGGGCGCAACCGATGATCTTCCTGACCCCCGCCCTCCAGAGGACGTAGAAAACCCTCTCTCCTGCGCTGTCGGGCTCAGTGTTCCCTATCTCCCTGGTGATGCCGTGGAAGGGGACGTATAGGAACTCTTCTCCCGCGAGGGAGGCGTGAGTGAAGGGAGCCGTGGGCCCGAAAGGGGTCTCATACTCGACCCCATCCTCTAGGACCTCCACTCCCTCGAAGGCCCCTGGGAAGCCTGAGCCCATTATGGCAGAGCCTCCTATAACCGCCACCTTGACCATGGGGATGCTCATATCCAATGAACTTGATCGATCCATGGTTAAAACGGTTGGCCGGCCCTACTCGAAGAGCCCGTATATCACCATGAGGCTCCCCGTCGCTAGGCTGGGGAGGACTATGGAAGAGAAGAACCAGTCTGCGTCGAGGACGAGGGCCGCCGCTATGGCGCAGATCCAGAGGAAGACGTTCCCAATGATGGCGCCTGTCTTCTTCCTCTGGAGGAGGGCCACCCTGCTGTAGTCGGAGGTTTTCAAGAGAAGGCCGTACGCTGCCTTTCCTATGGGGGTCAGGCCGTACCTGCCGTCCCTCTGCTCCATGAAGGGGGACAGGCCCCTCAGGTGGTAAGAGAGGGTTGGGCTGTCGGGCATTTTGGTGGCGTTAAGAATCTCCGTGAACGTGGCCCCCCTCCCCTCGCCGACGTACCTGAGGATGTCCCTCCTCTTCTGATGGTCAAGAGCCCTGAAGACCTCCTCCTCAAGGCTCTCCACCTCCCCCTCCCTCGACTCTGTCAAGCCTCGAACCCCTAACAACAATACTGGGCGACCCAGATTTAACCCCCTCAGTGGAAGAGGTTTTAGTAAAATCCCCTCCACTGGCTGAGGCGCCGACCGGGGTGCCCCAGGAGGATCCATCAACAGGATCCAAGGACCAGAGGAAGGGAGATTTAGAATCATTGAGAGAAATCGCGCTCTAATTTCTAGAATTTATGGTGGTTATTCGACCTTTACAGATATTGAGAAGGTAAATAAAGGCGTAAAATATAAATACTATTAGCGAGGTAAAAGGTTGCTCTATAGGAGAGGAATATTCCGATTCCCCTCGGGATGAGGACCGCCCTTCTATAAAAATCGACGAGCGGAAGGTGGCAATATGCTGACCGATAGCGAACAGATCATGGGGGACACATGCCCCGAGTGCGGGGGCACCAACATAATACTGGACGAGGACTCGGGCGAGAGGATATGCGGCCAGTGCGGGTTAGTCATGACTGAGACCATATTCAACGAGGGGCCGGAGTGGAGGGCCTTCGACCCCACCGAGAGGGATTCAAGGAGCAGGGTGGGGATGCCCCTCTCATTCTCAGTCCACGACAAGGGCCTCTCCACCATGATAGGGCAAATACGTAAGGACGCCTTCGGGCGAACCATACCCACAAAGACCCAGTTCCAGATGCTGAGGCTGAGGAAGTGGCACATAAGGTCAAGCTACCAGTCCTCGGAGGACAGGAACCTCAGCCACGCCATGACCGAGCTGAACAGGCTCACCGACAAGCTCCACATCCCCAAGTCAGTCAAGGAGAGGGCGGCGGTCATATACAGGAAGGCACTGGACAGGGGGCTGGTCAGGGGCAGGTCCATATCCGCGATAGCGGCGGCCTCCCTCTACGCAGCGTGCAGGATAACTGGGACCCCCAGGACCCTGAGGGAGCTTTCCAGGTACAGCCCCGTAGACAAGAAAGACCTTGCCCGCTGCTACAGGCTGCTCATCAGGGAGCTCGACCTCCAGATGCCAATACCCAGGGCCCAGAACAGGGTACCCAAGATAGCCGCGAGGGCAGAGATAGGGGAGAAGACCCAGCAGATAGCCGTGGACATCCTCAGGGAGGCCGAGAGGCTGAAGACAACAGCGGGGAAGGACCCCATGGGTCTCGCAGCGGCAGCCCTCTACATAGCCTGCGTGATGAACGACGAGAAGAGGACCCAAAAGATGATAGCAGACGCCGCCGGGGTCACAGAGTTCACCATAATGAATCGGTACAAGGGGCTGAAGGACGCCCTGAACCTCAACATATAGGGCCGTTTCCCGGTCATCCTTCCTCTTCCCCGACCCATTTTATCCGGGGAGCGCGTTTGGTGAAGCCCCGGTCCGGCATGAAGGATCGGATCAGGGAGGGGCCATCAGCCCCGTGCGATCTTGTTATAAACTTCCTTCGTCGTTGATCGATGGATGCTCCTGCCTCTGACGATAGGCACAGCCATATACGCGGGGATGCTTGTGATCCTCTGCAT
>CAYGAH010000118.1:0-1932 GCA_964347685.1 uncultured Candidatus Bathyarchaeia archaeon
GATCCGATCCATCACGGAAACGTGCTCCTAAGCACACAACCCAGCACCCATGCACGGAGAACCGAACCCAGACGACCCCCAACACACCCCATTCACACGGAAACAAGAAAAACCTGAAAACCTTATGACAAGCTACCGACGCGAAAAACAGACATAACTACCACAGTAATCCACGGAAAACCGCTATAAGAGGCCACGTTTACTGCCCTCAAAAAGCTCTTATGAAAACCAAACCCGATCAAGACCATGACCTACCTCTTGGGAACAGACATAGGAACCACGGGAACCAAGATGGTCATCACCGACACCGAAGGCACCGTCAAAGCCTCCTCTTACCAGGAACACACCGTCCTCAACCCCCACCCAGGATGGGCGTAGCAGTGGCCAGAGGTCTGGGTAAAGGCAGCAACCCAGACAATCAAGCAAGCGATAGAAAAATCAAAGATCGACCCGAAAGAAATCGCAGGGGCCTGCATAAGCAGCCTATACGGTGGGAGCGGGATCCCCCTCGACGGGGACCTCGAACCCATCCGACCATGCATCATCTGGGCAGACCGCCGGGCCACGGAGGAGTGCAGATGGGTAAGGGAGAAAATAGGCGAGGAGGAGATATTCAGGGTCACGGGAAACGTCGTAGACCCATACTACGGATACACGAAGATGCTATGGATAAAGAACCACGAACCCGACAAATGGAACCACATCCACAGGCTCGCCACCCCCAACGCCCACTTCGCCCAGAGGATCACAGGAGAGGAATCCATAGACCTGTCAAGCGCAGGGAACTACGGGGGAATATTCGACATACACAGGCGAGAATGGTCAGAGGAGAAGATGGAGGAGCTGGGAATCCCCCGAAGATTCTTCCCAGAGGAGATATCCCCCTCAGAGGAGGTGGTGGGGGAGGTTACGGCGGAGGGGGAGAGGCTCACGGGGCTCAGGAGGGGAACGCCCGTGTGCGCGGGAGGCATAGACGCCCCCGTAAGCGCCCTCGCAGGGGGAGCAACCCAGGACGGGGACCTAGCCTCGATGCTCGGCACGTCCATGTGCAACGGATTCATAAGCCACGCCCCCAGGCTCTCCCCCCGCCTAGTCAACTTCCCATACGTCATAAACGGAAGGAAGACCCTCTACTCATTCACAGGAGTCGTCACGGCGGGATACTGCGTAAGGTGGTTCAGGGACCAACTCGGGGAATCCGAAAAGAAGAGGGCCGAGGAGACAGGCAAGGACGCCTACAGCCTTCTGGACGATGAGGCTGAGAGGGTCCCCCCGGGGAGCGAGGGCCTCATCTTCCTCCCCCACATGATGGTAGGGGAGAGGGCCCCATACTGGGACGAGAACCTCCGAGGGGGCTTCCTGGGTCTAGGGGTCCACCACACCCGAGCCCATCTATTCAGGTCCGTCCTCGAGGGGGTAGCATACGCGATGAGGTACAGCATAGAGGCCGCCGAGGAGGCGGGCCTGAGGATAAGGAGGGCGACCCTGGTGGACGGAGGAGCCAGGTCTCCCCTATGGAGGAGGATCATAGCAGACGCCACGGGAAAGGCAATGAGCCACATACCAGGGGCCCAGGGGGCACCCCTAGGCGACGCCATCCTGGCGGGCCTCGGCACAGGAGTCCTGAAAGGCCCCGACATCGTGGAGGAATGGATCGGCGAGAAGGTGGAGACGAAGCCGAACCCCGAAAAATCCAAGCTCTACGACCGCTACTACGAACTCTACATGGAGAGCCTGAAAGCCAACAGGGGCATCTTCAGGGCGATGAGCGGGGCCGCGTGACTCCCAGCCAACGGTTGATGATCCCAAGTTATGTATCAGACCTAGTCTAAGCTTAAACGCCGTCGCAGGTTAGCTAAATTTTCGGGAGCCGATCGGGTTTGAGGAAGACAGCCTCATTAATCCTAGGGCTGTTTCTGGCGTTCACGCTCG
>CAYGAH010000119.1:0-2341 GCA_964347685.1 uncultured Candidatus Bathyarchaeia archaeon
ATCCAGATCGCCGACGGGAAGCTCGCTTCGGACGACGATGGGAACCTGATGGTCGTGGACATCTTCGAGGACCCAGCATTCGAACAGGCCCGAAGGGAGGCCCTAGAACTCGCCTCCCACCTCCGGAGGATGGGTGAGTTCGAGCCCGCGAGGCTCGGGCCAGGGGCGATGGAGTACACCACACTCCCACAGGTCCTTAAGGCCCTTGAGCCCAGGTTCAGGAAGGCCTGACAACCCTCCCTCTGCGCACCACCCTGGCTGCCCGGGTGGCACCCTTATATTTTTGGAGCGATGCTCCGTGATGGAGATCCGACATCATGCCCACAAGTGACTACGAGGAGGCCCTTAGTTGGCTCTTCCCCCTTCGTCGGTCCGGGGCAGAGAGAGGGCTTGAGCCCATCCGTCACCTACTCGAACTGTTGGGGAACCCCCAAGACGACTTCAGGTCGATACACGTGACCGGGACCAACGGGAAGGGCTCCACATCGGCCATGATCGCCTCGATACTGAGGGTGGGGGGGATTCAGGGTGGGCCTCTTCACATCCCCCCACCTGGAGAGCTTCACGGAGCGCATAGTCGTGGACGGGAGGCAGATCCCGGAGGAGGACGTGGTCAGGCTGCTCAAGGGCGTGAGGCCCCTCTTGGAGGAGATGGGGGGCTACCACGAGCCCGTGCATGCCACCTTCTTCGAGGTCACCACAGCCATAGCCTTAGAGCACTTCGCCGAGGAGGGGGTTGACCTAGCGGTCGTGGAGGCTGGGATGGGTGGGAGGCTGGACGCAACGAATGTCGTGGGCTCCCTGGTCTCCGTGATCACCAACGTGAGCCTTGAGCACACGGAGGCGCTAGGCGACACCGTCCTGAAGATAGCGGAGGAGAAAGCCGGGATCATAAAGCCGGGAGGCGTCCTCGTCACAGCGACCCAGGACGACGACGTCTACGCCCTCTTCAGGGAGACCTGCGAGAGGGTCGGCTCCAGGATATTCAGGGTGGGCAGAGACATCGCATACGAGAGGCTTGGCTCAAGCCTCGAGGGCCAGAGGTTCAGGCTCAGGGGACTGAGGAACAACTTCGAAGAGCTCCACATACCCCTCCTCGGGGAGCACCAGATAGTGAACGCTGCCACCGCCGTCGGCGCCGTCGAGGCCCTCGGCTTCCACGGAATAGATGTCCCCAGAGAGGCCATCATGGAGGGCCTGAGAAGGGTCAGATGGCCAGGGAGGCTCGAAGTGGTCCGAAGACGGCCCCTCTTGGTCCTCGACGCCGCCAAGGACCTGGAGGCCGCGAGGGCTCTGAAGGAGGCGCTCCTGGAGGATTTCAGTTATCGCAGGCTCTTCGCCGTCGTCAGCATATCCTCTGACAAGGACATCCCAGGGATGGTGGGGCAGTTCGCAGAGGCGACCGACCACTTCATAATCACAGCCCACGGCGTGATGGGGAGGGCAGCCGACCCGTCGACCATCGCCGAGGAGGTCAAGAGGCGCTCGAAGACATACGAGATAGCTACAGACCCCGAGGACGCCCTAAAAAGGGCGCTGGCGATGGCTGGCGAGGAAGACATGGTAATAATAACGGGCTCAGTCTTCCTCGTGGGAGAGGCGAGGAGCCTTCTGGGGCTGTGAGGGGCCGAACCGGAACACCCTAAATAGCTGTTCCCTATACCTCTCAGGCATGGAGTTCACTACAAGGCCCGTGGTGATGGGCACCCACGGGATGGTCACCTCCTCCCACTACCTGGCCTCCGAGGCGGGGCTCCACGCCCTCAGGCAGGGGGGCAACGCCGTAGACGCCGGGGCAACCATGTGGTTCTGCCTCACCCTCCTCAAGCCCCACCTAGCAGGGGTAGCAGGTGAGGCCCCCATACTCATCTACCTTGCGGACGAGGGGAGGGTCGTCGCGGTCAACGGCCAGGGTCCCGCCCCAATGGCCGCAACGATAGGCTGGTTCAGGGAGCACGGCTACGAAATGATACCCGAGGACGGGTTCCTCCCCGCAGTCGTCCCAGGAGCCTTCGACGCCTGGCTTACCACCCTAGACGAGTACGGGACGTTCAGCCTCTCAAGGGTACTTGAGCTGGCGCTGAGGATAGCCTCCGAGGGGTTCCCCGTCTACCCCACCCTCTCAGGCTTCTTGGAGAGGATGAGGGATAGGTTTACGACGGAGTGGCCAACAACGGCCCAAGTCTACCTCCCCGGGGGCGTGGCCCCCAAGGTCGGCCAGGTCCTTAAAAACCCTGACTGGGCTCGCACCTTCGAGAGGGTGGCGGAGGTCGAGAGGAGTGAGCGGAGGCGGGGGAGGTCTGCGGGCATAGACGCCGCGAGGGACTACTTCTACAGGGGA
>CAYGAH010000120.1:0-11907 GCA_964347685.1 uncultured Candidatus Bathyarchaeia archaeon
TTTCTTCGGAGAGGAGCATACAGGCCGAGTTCCTCAGGGGGGTCTTTTCGTGGAAGTGACATGATTCAAAGACTCTTCCTTGCGCCCTGGCCCTAGTTTGACCCCTCCTCGGCTCACCTCCTCCGCTGGAGGAGGGTGCTGAAGGAAGTTAGGGAGGCTATCGAGACCCCCCTGACGATGTCCCTCTCGGATACTATGCCGACGAGCTTTTCGTCGTCAACGACGACGAGCCTGCTTATGCCCTGCTTCCTCATCTGCCGCATCGCGTCGAGGATGGGCACGTCGCTGCGGGTGGTGATGAGGGGGCTGGACATGATCTCCTTCATCTTCGTCTCGCAGGGGTCCCTGCACAGGGAAACCACCCTCTCTATCATGTCCCGCTCCGTGACTATGCCCACGGGCTGCCCCCGCTCGGTGACCACTATGCTCCCGATCCTCTTATCGGTCATAAGAAGAGCCGCGTCCCTGACGTTCACCTCCCCCTCCACCGTGATCACCGGGCTGCTCATTATGTCGGCGACGAAGGAAGGGAGCCTCTCCATAGTCCCCTCACTTCTCCTCGACTATCGAGGGGGGCCTGGCCTCGATCAGCGTCGTGGTGCTGACGATCCCCTCCGTCCCCCTGAGCTTGTTGAAGACGAAGTGGTCAAGGTCGTCGAGGGAGTCGGTCTCGATCCTCAGGATGAAGTCGTACTCCCCGTAGGTCAAGACGATCCCCTTCACCTCTGGGAAGGCCTTGACCTTCCTGTAGATCTCCCTCTCCATAGAGGGCTGAACCCTCACAAGGGCGTAGCTGCTCACCATAACTTCCGAGCCACCTGAGAGTAATGGTGCATAAGAAATAAAAGAAACTTGGGGAAGACTAGGCCATTCCTCTGATCTCTGCGGCGACCTTCTGGAGCCCCAGCTCGTTGAAGGCGGCGTAAGTGCCCTCTGGGCTCACCATGAGGGCCGCCTCGACAAGGGCCTTGAGCCCTGCAGGGGTCGACAGCTGGTCCTGCCTCCAGAGGTATATTATCCTCTTGGCCATCTCCGCGGGTACGGCGTCCTTCGCGGAGGTGTCCAGTATTATGCCTATCAGCTTCTTTGAAAGGTTGTCGCGCAGGGATGCCGGGATCTCCTCAACCACTCTCTCCAATGTTGTCACTGCTAGTATAGGCTGTAAATCTTCTATTTATGATAATTCATAATCGAACTTCATATATTTCAATAAAAAATTAGGGATCCCCCAAATTGGACTTCGGATTTTTAAAGAAAAATTAAAGACATGGATCGATCGTTACTCAAATAAATCAACTAAAGATAAATAATAATTCATTATTAATTCATATTTGTTAATTTTATGACCTATGGAAAAATTTGTTAAAAAATTTTATTGAAACCGACAATGGAATTAAAGAAAACCCAAAATCATCTAAAAATTTTTAAACCTCAACGTGGAACAAATTAATCGGGTTAGAGGTTGTCGCTCGACGTTCTTGACATGAAGATAGTGAAGTGCCTCATAGAGGACGGAAGAACCACGTACCGCTCCATCGCGGAGGAGGCGGGGGTGAGCGAGGCTACGGTGAAGAACAGGATAGACCGCCTCATGGAGGAGGGCGTCATAAAGAAGTTCACAGCAGTCCTCGACTACTACAAGCTCGGGAGGGCTATCAAGTCATTCGTAGGGCTCAGGGTCCAGCCCGCCAAGCTCCAAGAGATCGTGGACGAGATGAAGAACCACCCGGACGTCCACGTCCTCTACAGGACTAGCGGGGACGTCGACCTGCTCATGGAGGTGATATTCGAGAGGATGGAGGACCTCAACGCCTTCCTGGAGAAGGAGCTGGCCCTGGAAGGCATCCTGGGCACCGTGGTGACAATCGTGATAGGGCCCTACAAGCGCTGCCCCTGGACGGGGCTCTAGCGCCACTCCTCAAGCTTGGGCTTTGTGGCTATGAATACGGTGAGGCCATCCACGTTGGTGGGGTGCTCCCTGAGCTCCACCCTGAACATGGTCTCAAGGTAGCCCCTGAGGTATCCCGTGGGGACTGCGCAGTTCTCCACCTTTATCTCGTTCCCCACCCTATCGAACTTTCCCCAGCCCATGTTCTCCAGCTCCTTGAGGACTATGGTCCAGTTGGCCCTCTTCGTCAGGTTGATGTCCCTGAACTCGGGCTTCAGGACCTTCCTCTTCATGGCAGTGAGGTAGCCTGCCCTGTATATCTGGGCCTCCGTCAGCTGCTCGAAGAGGTCCAGGAGCATCCCCCTGTCCATGACGATGACCCTGCTCTCCCCTATTCGATAGATGTCTGGGAGCCAGTCGTGCATGGAAAGTTTCTTGAAAAGGGCGAGGGCCTTGATGAGGGCCTCCTGCTTGCTCCTGATGTACCTTGTCCTCTCTAGGAACTCGAGGTAGTTGAAGGTGTCTTCGTCGATTTCTACAGTAAGGCTCTTCATCGGTCCTCTTTGATATGAATCCCATGTTGTCAAAAAGCGTTTCTAGAGAAACGGGGGAATCGAGACCGATTTGGAGGGGGGCAGTTAATCTTCCCTTGCAGCCTTCTCCATCCTGCTGTTGATGTAGATGACGGTGACCCCGTACTGGACCATGAGGAAGAAGATGACGGCCAGGATCAGGGGGAGGTTGTCCGGCCTCTTCATTATGATCAGGACGACGGCTATGAGCATGCCCACGATTGGAAGCAGCAGTACGGCTAGGAACTGGCGCCTCCTCTCCCTAAGCACGTCCTTGAAGCTGATCTCCCCGCTCATAGCTCTAACCTCCTAACTCGGGTCCTTTCGAGATGGTCGGCCTCAGATTTAATACTTCCTGACTATGCGTGCCGACTCCGGATAAACGTTTATGATGACCCTGTTGGGGTAGCTCTCGGTGGCCGGGAACCAGAACCTGTCCCTCTGCTCTGGGTGCCAGTATAGGTACCACCACCTCCACTTCCTGGCGGTCACCTCGGGCTCCTCGAACTCCGCCCTTCCCTCTATCTCGTAGAACCTGCCCTCCTCTGAGCCAGGGAACGTTATCAGCACCCTCGGGTTCTTCTCTATGTCCTCCACCTTCCGGGTGTCCCTGTACGTGGGGAACCACATCATCCCGTACGGGTCCTCGTTGAAGTTAGTCATCTGCCTGCTGCGCTCCTCGCCGTCCGAGAAGGTGGTCAAGTAGACCACCCTGGCCCTCCTGAAATCCTCATCCATACCCTCGATCCTTTCCATGGACCATCCAACAAATGTTTGGGGTACGAGGAATTATAACGTTACGCAGACCCAAACAGTTTTGCCTCACGGCGTCTAAACATCCAACGATGTCGGAGAAGACCTGCGCCGTCTGCGGGAAGACCCTCACCCCGAGAGAGGTCCGGATAAACGAGATGAGGAGGACCACATCTCTGAAGAAGCTTAGGTACCTCTGCGAGCGTTGCCGTCAGAGGGAGTACCAGGAGTACATGAGGGAGATGAAGAAACTGATGGAAAAAACAGGCTCCTGAGGAGCCCCCCGCCCTAATCAGAGACCGTGGAGAACTCGCCCATCTGCCGGATGCCCGCGTCGCCCTCGGGCTGGGCCTCCTGGAGGGTCTGCTCAAGCCCCTTCAGCCTGTTCCTCAGGGTGACCTCCGTGGTCCCTGCGGCCGCTGCGACATCCTTCTGGATCCTCCTGTCATCGTTCTCCATGCACGACATGTACAGGGCCGCGGCTGCGAGTCCCCTCGGATCTTTCCCCGATAGGGCCTGGAGCTCCTTGGCCTTCCTAAGGATCTCTATGGCGTCCTGCTCCGTCTTCCTCCTCACGTTGAGCTTGGAGGCTATGCTTGGGACGAACTTCATAGGGTCGTCTACGGGCATCTTGAGGCCCATCTCCTTCAGGAGAAGCCTGTAGGACCTGGCGATCTCTGCGTGCTCCCTGGTGCTGGCCTTTCCCACAGCCCTGAGGGTTCGGGGGACCCTCACCATCCTGCAGGCCGCGTATATGCTTGCTGCGACGAAGGCGTCTATGGAGCGACCCCTTATCAGGTCCTCCCTGAGGGCCCTCCTGTATATGAGGGCCGCCTGCTCCTTAACGCTGTTGGGTATATGGAGCTTCGCGGCCATTCTGTCCAGCTCTGCCATCGCTATGCTGAGGTTGCGCCTCCAGGTCTCGTCCATCTTCGACCTGTTGTCGTAGCGCCTGAGCTTGTTCATCTTCTTCTTAGTGGCCGAGTCCAGGCGGTTCCCCTTGGCGTCCCTATCGCCGTGGAAGACTGTGGAGAGCCCCTTGTCGTAAAGGGTGTATGAGGTGCCCGACCCCGTCCTGCTCCTGCTCTCCTTCTCGTCCATAGTGAACGCCCTCCACTCTGGGCCATGGTTTATCAGCTCCTCGTCTGTCACCAGGCCGCACTTGGAGCAGAACCTCTCGCCTACCTCCAGGTCGCTGACCACTTCATTGCTGCCGCACCGGGGGCAGCTTACCTCTTCCATGTTATACATCATTCCTTCGATCATCCTCACCCTCTTGGAGAGTTGATGCAGAAGGGGGTATTTTACCCATTCGTAAATTATATATATCCCCCTTTCTTATAAACGTTTCGAGGGTCTCGATTGCCCAAGCCCAAGGGTTGTACAGGCTCGACGAAGATGAAGATACTCGCCATAATACGCCTCAACGAGGACAACTCCCATGAGTCCTACGGGTACAGCATATGGCAGTGCCTCAAGGACAACTTCCACATCTACCTCAACGATAACGACATAAGGAACGTCTACCACCACCTCAACGACCTTTGCGCCCTCAACATGCTTGTAAAGAAGGAGGAGGCCGAGGGCTCCAAGTGCCTCTACGAGCTGACCAAGCTGGGGGCGAAGCTCTACGACAGGTACGAGCCCTACCTGGCGATCCTCAAGGAGAAGACGGGTCTGGGCTAGGCCCGCTTCCTTCTGACCCATTCCGCGCTGGTTCTTATCAAGGCCGAGACCTCGTCCCCAGGCCTAAGCATCTCCCCCGATAGGCTGTCCGCTGGAAACTTCAGCTCCAGGCTGGTGAGCTCCTTCAGCACGATGCTTACCTCGGCCCATCCCCCCTCAGAGGAGCAAGCCTCCACGAAGCCTCGGACCTCGTTCAGAGTCGCTCGGCTCTCATCCTCGAGTCCCGCCTCCGAGGCCCTAGACACGGCCCTCCTCATCCTCTCGAAGTCCTCTATGAATCCCCGGCCCACGCCGGTGAGCTCTGCCCCTCCCCCTCCCGACCTGCCTCCCTTGTGGGCGGTGACTAGGGGCTCCCCAAGCCTCTCCTCGGCCTTCCTGAGGAGGCCCCAGGCGTACCTGTAGGACATCCCCAGGGCCTCGGCCGACTCCTTTAGGGTCCCCGTCTCCTCAATCTTCTTGAGGAGGCTGTAGACCCCAGGGCCGAACACGTAGCCCTCGTCTGTCTCTAGCCACACCTTGAAGGCTGGCCTCGGCTTGGGCATCCTGCTCCTCGTATCTTTTATCGTGGGTCCACTGATATGGTTTGTCATGGCTGATCGGAGGACTCGGCGGGGACCCTCGCCGCCTCCTCCAAGGCCTCTGGGGGCTCGTACTTGAACTGCATCTCGTAGAGCTCGCTGTAGAGGCCTCCCCTCGCCATGAGCTCCACGTGGGTGCCCGTCTCTGCTATCCTCCCCCCCTCTAGGACGATGATCCTGTCGGCGTTCCTCACGGTGGAGAGCCTGTGGGCTATAACTATCGATGTCCTGTCCCTCAGGACCCTCTCAAGGGCCCTCTGGATGATGAGCTCCGTGTATGCGTCTATGCTGCTGGTCGCCTCGTCCAGGATGAGTATCCTGGGGTCGGCGATCAGGGCCCTCGCGAGGGAGACGAGCTGCCTCTGCCCCATGCTCAGCCTGCCCCCCCTCTCCCTCACGTCTGTCTTGTATCCCTCTGGGAGCCTCTCTATGAACTCGTGGGCACCGACCGCCCTGGAGACGGCCATGACCTCGTCTTCGGTCGCCTCGAGCCTCCCGTACCTTATGTTCTCTATTATGGTGCCCGAGAAGAGGAAGGGGTCTTGGAGCACTATCGCCATCTGCCTCCTCAGAGATTCCACCTTAACCTCCTTGAGGTCGTGGCCGTCCACGGTTATCCGGCCCTCCTGGGGGTCGTAGAACCTGTATAGGAGGTTGACCATCGTTGTCTTCCCAACTCCCGTGGGGCCCACTAGGGCAACGGTCGTGTTGGGCGGTATGGTCAGGTCTATGTCCCGGAGCACGGGTTGGCCCTCCTCGTACCCGAAGGTCATGTCCTCGTAGGCGATCTCGCCCTCGATCGGAGGCAGCTCGTAGGCTCCGGGCTTGTCGCTGATCTCGACCCTAGTGTCCATGATGCCGAAGACCCTCTCTGCGGCGGCGAGGGCAGACTGGACGCTGTTCCAGAACATGCTCAGGTCCTGGATGGGCCAGAAGAAGCGGTCAAGGTAGGACATGAACCCGAAGAGGAGCCCAACTGTCAGTGCCTCCCTCATCACGGCCGAGCCCCCGAACCATAAGACGAGGAAGTTTCCTATGGCGGTGAAGATGCCCACGGCGGGCCAGAAGGCGGACATGACGCGGCCGGCCTGGACGTTGGCCTCCATGTTGGATATGTTGGCTTGCTGGAACTCGCGTCGGGTCTCCCCCTCTCGGCTGTAGGACTGGATCTCCCTCATGCCGCTCACGCTCTCCTCTATCTTTGCGGAGACGCTGGCTATGGTCTTCCTCGTCTCCCTGTAGACCCTCCTCACCCTCCTCCCCCAGAGGAGCATGAAGAGGGCCATGAGGGGGATGATGCTGAAGGTGATGAGGCTCAGCCAGGTGTTCATCCAGAGCATTATGGCTACTATCCCTACCAGGGTGAGGAGGTCGGCCATGACGCCCACGAGGCCCGAGGTGACGAGCTCGGAGATGTTGTCTATGTCGTTGGTCGCCCTTGAGACTATGCTTCCGACCTCCCTGTCGGCGTAGTATCGAAGGGAGAGCCTCTGGAGGTGGCGGAACATGTCCATCCTTATGTCGTACTCCATCTTGGCTCCCAGCCAGTTGATAAGATAGTTCTGGGCGAACTGGAACGCGTAGGTCGTGATGTAGATGCACACGAAGGCCAGGCTCAGCAGTGTGAGGCCCGCCATGTCCAAGGAGGCTATGTACCGGTCTATCGCCATTGCGAAGAGGATGGGAGGCAGGAGGCTGATTAGGGTCGTTGCCAAGACCGCTGTGACGAGGATCATGCTCCTCCTCCTGTACCTGAGGAAGTATCGGAACATCCTCCACATGAGGACCCGGTCTGGGACGCTCCTCTCCCTCTTCTCCTCTTCCTCCTCCGCTAGGTGGTGCCAGTGTCCTCCCCTTCTCGCCACCTCAGCTCACCTCCATGCCGACGGAATCAGCTACCTGAGTTTCGTAGAGCCTTCTGTATATCCCTTCCTCCGCCATGAGCTCCCCGTGGATGCCCTCTTCGGCTATCCTCCCGTCGTCGAGGACGACTATGTAGTCCGCCTTCCTTATGGATGAGAGCCTCTGGGTGATTATGAGGGTGGTCCTGTCCTCGAAGAGCTCCTCTAGGGCCTGCTGGATCTCGTATTCCGTCTGGGTGTCGACGCTCGACGTGGAGTCGTCTAGGATGAGTATCTTGGGGTTCTTCAGCAGAGCCCTGGCTATGGCGACCCTCTGCTTCTGACCGCCGGAGAGGGTGACCCCCCTCTCCCCCACCGGGGTGTCGTACCCCTGGGGGAGGGACGCGATGAACTCGTGGATCTTGGCCTGCCTCGCAGCCTCCTCCACCTCCTCTTTCGTCGCGTTCTCCACCCCGTAGGCTATGTTCTCCCTGAGGGTGACGGAGAATATGAAGGGGTCCTGGCGCACTATGCCTATGTGTCTCCTCAGGGACTTTATGGTGACGCCCCTTACATCGTGGCCGTCTATCCTTATGGAGCCCTTGGTGACGTCGTAGAACCTTGGGATGAGGTTTATGATGGAGCTCTTCCCCGACCCCGTCGCCCCCAGGATTGCTACGGTCTGCCCTGGCTCGATGTCGAGGTCTATGTCTTTGAGGACCATGTTCTTCCCGTCGTAGCTGAACCAGACGTCCTCGAACTCTATGTGGCCCTCCACCTTCTCCAGCTCCAGGGCCCCCTCCCTGTCGTGTACGTCCACCTCTGCGTCTATGATCTCGAAGACCCTCTGTCCTGCGGCCGAAGCCCTGACGAACATGGCGGTCATGAAGCCTATCATCCTCATGGGGCCCGAGAGGCGGGCCACGTAGAAGTAGAAGGCTATGAGGGCTCCCAGGGTGAGGGCCCCAGCCATTACCTCCCTCCCCCCGTACCAGATGATGAGGACGAAGCCCACCGACGAGATGAGGGTCGCGAGGGGCATGTATATGGACCTCAGCCTAGCCGCCTTGACGCTCGTGTCGAAGTACCCGCCCGAGACCGAGGCGAACTTGTCCTCCTCGTAGTCCTCCCTCGCGAATCCCCTCACCACCCTGAGTCCGGTCAGGTTCTCTTGGAGGACCGATGTCACGTCCCCGTACTGCTCCCTGATCCTGGCCCATAGGGGGCCGACCTTAGTTGCGTACCTCCTCACGCTGATAAAGGCGAAAGGGAATATGATCAGGCTTATGATGGTGAGCCCCAGGTTTATGGATAGGAGGGAGTAAACCACCAGCACCATGAGGAGGCCCGAGGAGACCAGCATCCTGAGGCCGAAGTTGAACATCCTCTCTATCTGTCCTATGTCGCTGGTAGCCCTCGACATGAGCTGCCCCGTCCTCTGCTGGTCGTAGAAGCTGAAGGACTGCTCAAGCAGCGAGTTATACAGGTCGCCCCTTATGTCGAAGGATGCCCTCTGGGATATGTAGGCGGAGGCGTATCTCTGGAGGTAGTTGAGGAGGCCAGTCACAGCCGCGATGAAGATCAGGGAGAGGGAGAAGACCGCCAGGGTCGAGTAGTCGATCCCGTAACCGAAGGCCCCCGAGACCCACCTGGCTACAGGGCTCAGCAGCCAGTAGGCCAGCCCCTCGACGCCCCTCCCTGGAGTTATCTCCCCTCCCGTGGCCACGGCCTCCACCATGTCTATGATGCTCCCTATGATGGCAGGGGAGAGGAGGTCGAGCACGGTTGTTATGACTATGAGGACCAGGATGGCCTTGGTCTGCCAGTAGGGGAAGATGTAACCGAAGAGGCGCCTAACGTCCTTCATACGAAGCTTCTGCTGTTCTCCCTGCTGCCCCATCGTCAAGCCCCCTAGAGCCCGAGGAGCCCCCTGAGCTCCTCCAGGGCCTCCGAGTGCTCCCTGTCCTGGGAGAGCCTCACGTTGGTGAGGAGCCTCACTATCGCGTGCTGCACTGGCCTCTGGAGCTCCACCGGCTCCACCTGCTGCTCAACTGACTCCTCGAATGCCTTCCCCTCCCTGAGGAAGCAGAGGCTGAGGAGCTCCTTCACCCGTTCACGCTTTTCTTCGGGGACCTTGATTCCGAAGGCCTCCAGGCCCTCGAGGGACCTCTGGAGCATGGACTCCTGCCAGGTGGGCCCCTCCCCCTCCTTCGAGAGGGCCTCGCTTAGGGTGTACGAGATGACGAACCTTCCGGCTGTGCTCCTGTAGTAGTTCTGGACCATGTTCCTAACCTTCTCTGAGCGGGTCTCCTCGACGAGCCCCGCCTCGATGAGGAGGTTGAGGTGGTGTATTATGCTTGAGTGGCTCTTTCCCAGAGCCTTCGCCAGGTCCGTAGCAGACATCTCTCTGTGCCTAAGGAAGTGGAGTATCTGGCGCCTTGTCTCGTCTGCGAACAGCTTGGCGACCTCCGGGTCCTTGATTACTATGATTCCCCTCTGCAAGCCAATCACTACACTTCCGTGTAACGCTACATAAATATGTATCGCCTCAGGCTCCAAGGCTTATAGGCTCGATGGGCGTGCTTCACAGCATGGAAGGAGACGACGAGGCCCTCCTAGGGATAAGGGTCCTCGACCTCAGCAGGGTCCTCGCAAGCCCATTCTGCTCCATGCTCCTAGCCGACATGGGGGCTGAGGTGATAAAGCTTGAGGTCCCGGGAAGGGGAGACGACTCAAGGGAGTTCCCCCCGTTCATGGGAAGGGAGAGCCTGTACTACGTCAACCTCAACAGGGGGAAGAGGAGCATCACCCTCGACCTGAAGCACCCCGAGGGGAAACTGATCTTCCTGGAACTGGTCAAGAGGTGCGACGTGCTATTGGAGAACTTCAGGCCGGGGACGATGGAGAGGCTGGGCCTCGAATACGGGGAGCTGAGGAAGGTGAATCCTAGGCTCGTCTACGCGGCCATTTCAGGCTTCGGCCAGACGGGCCCCTACAGGGAGAGGCCTGGCTACGACATTATAGGCCAGGCTATGGGGGGCCTCCTAAGCATCACGGGCTGGCCAGACTCCCCTCCCACGAGGTCCGGGACGGCGATAGGGGACATCCTAAGCTCCCTATTCTGCTGCATAGGAATCCTCTCCGCCCTCAAGGTGAGGGAGAGGACGGGGAGGGGGCAGATGGTGGACGTGGCCCTCGTCGACTCCGTCTTCGCAGCCCTTGAGAACATCCCCCAGAAGTACTTCGTCGGGGGGGAGGAGCCCTCCCGGATAGGGAACAGGTACGAGTTCATCTACCCCTACGACACATTCAGGGCTGAGGACGGCTGGGTCGTAATAGGCATAGCCAACGAGGCCATCTGGGGGAGGTTCGTCGAGGCATCAGGAATCAAGGGTCTCGGGGAAGACGACAGGTTCTCGTCCAACGCTCTCAGGGTGGAGAACCACGAGACCCTCAAGCCCATAATAGAGGGGTGGACCCGAGCCCGGAGGGTGTCTGAGGTCGTTGAACTTCTCAACGGGAACAGGGTCCCGGCATGCCCCGTATACTCCGTGAGGCAGGTCGTGGAGGACCCACACATCGCGGGCGCAAGGGAGATGGTCGTTGAGGTGGACCAGCCCGGGCTGGGGATGGTGAGGCTCCAGGGGAACCCGGTGAAGATGTCTGAGACGAGGCCCGGGCCGAGGGGGCCCGCCCCAGACCTGGGGGGCGATAGTGGGGCGGTCCTTCAGGAGCTCCTGGGACTCGACGAAATAAAGGTTACCGAGCTGAGGAAGCGGGGAGTCATCTGATCCTCTCCCCGATGAGGACGGTGATCTTAGAGTACATCCCGTACCCGTGCTCCTCTATCGAGGGGTCGTACCTGGCCCAGACCTCATCGAACCCGGGCACCTCCTTGTTGTAGACGCTCCTAGCGATCCTCAACCCGTCCTCCAGTTCCACCCTGGTCTGCTTGGCGGTCATCTTCCCCCCCGTGTAGAAGGCGGGCCTCCCCAGCAGCTCCACGCCCCTGGATTCGAATATGGACTCGTAGAAGGAGGAGGGCGGGGAGGCTGCGCCGAAGACCTCCCCCTCCACCTCTATGGCTATGCTCTGGTCCTCGGAGTCGGAGAGGTCAGGGGGGGTCAGGGCTAGGGCGATCCTCCCACCGGGCCTCAGGGCCTTTATCATCCCCTCGACCGTGGACCTCACCCCCTCCTCAGATGTGGTCATGTATATGTCCCTCATCCCGAGGAAGCTCGTAGCCAGGTCGAAGGAGCCGCCCCTTATGGGGAGCCTGGAGGCGTCTGCCAGCACGGGAGAAATGGAGTCGGTGAACCTCTCTCCGACTATCCTTCGCATGTTCGTGAAGGCCTCGGGGACTAGGTCGAGGGCCACCACCTCCCCCCAGCAGTTGCCCGAGGCTAGGTGTGACGTGTAGTACCCCCAACCGCAACCCACGTCAAGGATGGTCCTGGGCGTCTCCTCGGCAAGGTTCCTGGCGATGGCCAACCTTACCCCTCCAAGCTCGTCCCAGTATCCCTCGTACTCTTCGTCTGTGAGGTACCTGGCCTTCAACACGACCACCCCCTAAGGTTGTGGCCCGTGTT
>CAYGAH010000121.1:0-13427 GCA_964347685.1 uncultured Candidatus Bathyarchaeia archaeon
TGGTGCGCCCTGAGACCACACCCGACGATGTCCATGGGATGGTCGTCTCGCAGGGATTCCTCACCCAGCACGGAGGCGGAACCTCCCACGCAGCCGTCGTGGCCAGGGGGTGGGGGAAGCCGTGCGTGGCCGGGGCCGAGGAAATAAGGATCAACACACAGCAACGCATGTTCGTCGTGAGCGGGAGGGAGATCAGGGAGGGGGACTACCTCTCCATAGACGGCACAACGGGAGAGGTATTCGCGGGGGGCCTCAGGACAGTGGAGCCGAGGTTCGAGGAGGAGGAGGAGCTCATCAGGGCCCTCGGCTGGGCAGACGAAATCAAGAGGCTGGGGGTCTGGACAAACGCAGACAACCCCCAGGACGCGAGCAAGGCACGGATGTTCGGTGCGAAGGGGATAGGCCTCTGCCGCACGGAGCACATGTTCTGCGACCAAGAGGGGGAGGAGGTCAGCCGCAGGGCCCTCATCGTCAAGATGATCCTCATGTCTGAGGAGGCTGCGCCCATCCTGAGGAGGATGGAGGACCTCGAGGAGGCCCTCGAGAGGAACCCTAAAGACGAGAGGGCTGAGAGGGAGCTCGAGGGGCTCGTGGATAGGGCCGAGGCCTCCGAGGCAGTCAAGGATTACAGGGAGTCCCTGGAAGGCCTGCTTCCCTTCCAGAGGAAGGACTTCGAGGGGATCTTCGAGGCGATGGACGGTTACCCCGTCATCATAAGGCTCATAGACCCCCCTATGCACGAGTTCCTGCCCCCGAGGGAGGAGCTCATCGAGGAGGTCGCCAAGCTCCAGTGCAGCGGCGGGGACCCCCAGGAGCTTGCTGAGAAGGAGAAGGTCCTGGGTGTAGTCAACAGCCTCTGGGAGACGAACCCCATGCTTGGCCTCAGGGGCTGCCGAGCAGGCCTAATGTACCCAGGCCTAACCGAGATGCAGACCAGGGCAATACTGGAGGCGGCGTGCAACATGGCGGCGAAGGGGGTGGATGTCCACCCCGAGATAATGATCCCCCTGACGTCCCACGTCAACGAGCTCCAGGCAGAGAGGTCCAAGCTTGAGAAGGTCGCCAAGAAGGTCATGGCCGAGAAGGGGGCAGACATAAGCTACAAGTTCGGGACCATGATAGAGATACCTAGGGCCGCACTGACCGCGGACGAGATCGCAGAGTACTCCGACTTCTTCAGCTTCGGCACCAACGACCTCACCCAGATGACCTACGGGATCAGCAGGGACGACGCCGAGGGCAAGTTCCTCCTCAACTTCGTGGACAGAGGCCTACTGCCCAAGAACCCCTTCCAGGTTCTGGACAGGGAGGGGGTGGGCCAGCTCATGAGGATGTGCGTCGAGAAGGGGAGGTCCACTAACCCTAAGCTGGAGATAGGCATATGCGGAGAGCACGGGGGGGACCCCAGCAGCATAGAGTTCTGCCACCTCATAGGCCTGAACTACGTCTCAGCCTCCCCCTACAGGGTTCCCATAGCGAGGCTGGCTGCGGCCCACGCCCAGCTTGACCACCCACAGAGGAGGGCTTAGGGCGATGGACAAACTTGACCACGTAGGCATCTACGTGAGGGACCTGGAGAGGACCCTAGCCTTCTACGAGGAAATCTTCGGCTTCCCTGAGCACCAGAGGTTCGGCTCCGGCGAGTCAAGGATAGTCGTGCTGGACATGGGCGGGGACCTCCTGGAACTCATCCAGAGGCCGGGCGCCCCGGGGAGGCCCCCCGAGGGGAGGTGGAGCCACGTCGCAATACAAGTAGACGACTTCGACGGGAAGGTGGCCAGGGTGGAGGCAAGGGGGCTGGAGATGAGGAAGGTGACGATGGCGGACGGTAGCAGGATCGCCTTCTTCAGCGACCCAGACGGCCACACCTTCGAGATCATGGAGAAGGGCCTCAGCCGATAAAGCCCCCTCCAGTCGTACCTTTTCTTTGGGTTCTCCCATTTCTTAGAAAAGTATCTCTGCGGGTATGGCCCTCTCGCGGCACATTTCCGCGACCCTCCTCCTCAGGGCGTCGTAGTAGCCTGAGCCTCGGGAGAGGGCTGACTCGAACAGCGGCATCATGTCGGGGTAGTGCTCTCTCAGGGCCCTTCGGATGCCCCTCTGGTTCCCGGATTTTATGTGGAGGTCGTCCACCAGGACCCTGTTCACCCTGTCGGCGAGGACGTCGAGCAGCTCTTCCAGGCGCTCCTCGCTCAGGTATGGTAGGAGGGGCCCCAGGAAGGCGTAGGTCTCGACCCCCGCCCCACTCAAAGCCTTCAGGGCTTCGAGCCTCGCGGGGACGGGGGAGGCCCCCGGCTCGAAGATCCTCCTGACCCCGTCGTCGAGGGAAGTGATGGTGAGCCCCACCTCGCACTGGTCGAACTCCAGCAAAAGGTCCATGTCCCTAAGGACGAGGTCGGACTTGGTTAGGACATCGACGGGGTATTCGTGTTCCAGGAGAATCTCCAGGCAACCCCGGGTCAGCCCGTACCTCCTCTCCAGGGGCTGGTAGGGGTCGGTGACGCTGGAGAGGAGGACGACGCCTCTCCTCTTCTTAGCCGCCTCCTCCCTCAGCCTCTCCAGGGCGTTCACTTTGGCGTCCACGAAGCTTCCCCACTCCTCCCCCTCGTGGTCGAACCTCGTCATGAACCTGGCGTAGCAGTAGACGCATCCGTGCTGGCACCCCAGGTAGGGGTTTATTGAGTATTCTACGCCCCCTATCCCGCTCCTGCCCATTATGGTCTTGCACCTGATCTCCCCCGCCTTCAAGGCCTCACCCCCAGGGATTTGAGACTAGGTAACCTATATATAATCCGCCGGGGGAACAGAAGATAAGACGCCGGGGGCTATTTCCCCGAAAAGGTGGTTGTGGACTGGTCTATGAAGATAGTCATCATATACGATAGCAAGGGCGGAAACACCAGGAAGATGGCCGAGGCCATAGCCGAGGGCGCCTCCTCTGTGGAGGGGGTGGAGGTCGAGGTCAAGAGGATAGGGGAAGCTTTCCCCCTCTCCCTGCTCAGAGACGCAGACGGGGTCGTCTTTGGCTCCCCCGTCATATACGCCGACGTAACCAACGAGATGAGGGACTTCCTCGAGCACATCCAGCGCTACGTGGATGCCGGGAAGATGAGCATGGACGGGAGGAGGGCCGCCATATTCGGAAGCTACGGGTACGACGGGGCATGGATAATGGAGGAGCGCCTGAAGGACATGGTCGAAGGCCTCGGCTACGAAGTCCAGGACGAAGTCTGCGTCCAGGTGGACTCCGACATCAAGATAAACACCAATGAGACTGTGAAGAGGTGCAGGGACTTCGGAAGGGAATTCGCAGAATCCCTATAAAAGCCCTCCTACAGCTCCAACATTTTCTAAACGACCCTTTTTCGTATAGAACGTTTTGTGAAAAAGTGGGATGCTACCTCTTTTTCCCCACGGTGGCGACGTATATCACGAACTGCTCCTCCCCGTCGAATCCAAGGATGCCGTTTATCTTCTCGTCGAAGAAAGCCCCTACGGCGCATGCTCCGCAGCCCACGGCCTCGGCCGCCAGGTATAGGTTCTGGCAGACGTGGCCGGCGTCCAGGTGCATGTACCTGTAGCCCCTCTCACCGTACCTCCACATGGTCCTGTAGGCGACCGCCGTCCAGATGAAGGCGACGGCGCTCTTCTTCACCATTCCCTGGCGGTAGCAGGCCTCTGTGATCTCGTCTGTGACCCCCTCCCCAAGGTCGACCTCCACGAGACTGTGCTCCAGAGCCAGGAACCTATAGAGTCCGGGCCGGAGCCCCTCGACCCCGTTAACCAGGAGGTAGGTCTCGAAGGGGTGGCGGGCCCCGGCGGAGGGCACCGTCCTCAGGGTCGAGGGCCTGGGCGAAAGCTCCTTGACGCCCTGCGTGGCCCAGAGCAGCCAGGAAAGCTCCTCCAGGGTGAGGGGTTCCTCTGAGTAAGCCCTCAAGCTCCTCCGGTCCTCTATGGCCGACCTGAGGTCGGTGGGCTCCACCTCGATTTCCCCAGGGGCTGGCAGGGTTATGATCCTGGCCCCCTCGGGGGGTCCCATCGTTAGCTGGGGCTGAGGGAGCCCCTTGTCCTGGTCCGACTCTCCTAGGAACCTGTACTGGGTCTTGAGCATGAACTCCTTACCTATCCCACGGGTCAATTGATTCACCCGGCTATAGTAGATTGGATGGCAGATATAAGGAGGCAAATAGGGCCTCACTCGTTCCTCTCATAGACGGGCTCTGTGGACCTTACCTCGGCATTGGTGCTTTCCCAGTAGTGCTGGAAGAGGTCGCGGCACCACTTGTACGAGAGTTCATCCTTCGCTTCGAACCCCCTGTAGTCCAGCCTGCCGTCGAGGGCTGGGAAGGCAACCACGGCCTCCTCTTTATCCGAGAGGGTGATGAAAGTCTCCACCCTCTCCAGTATCTTCTGCCTGAAACTGTCAGTCCCCCTCACCTGCCTCAGGTATCTTGCGTCCTCACGCTCGTAGAAGCCGGGTGGAAGCGGCGGGTTCAACGGCTGAAGCAGCCTGAACTCCACCCCCCTCTCGACCGCCTCAGCCAGGAGGGGGATAGCGCTGATCAGGTACTGGTCTGTCATGGCCCAGACGTACTCCTCCGCCCCCTGGATGACCTTCTCAACGCTGTGGAATGTCAGCATCACGTCGTCCGTGTAGGAGAGGCCCGAAAGTTCGCCGAGCCTCCCCACGAACTCCCCTGGGAGGTGGGCCAGGGAGTGGGAGTTGAAGTATTCCCTGTGCCTCGACGTGAACAGGAGCCCCCGGAGTTGCTCTAGGGCCAGCTCACCGTAGAACGTGAGGCGGTGCAGTCCGTCGGGGTCCTTCTCCACGAGGCTGACATCGAAGAGCCTGGAGATGTGCCTGCTGGTCTCCTGGGTGGTGAGGCCCAGGTCCTTGGAGAGGCGGCTCACTGTCGACGCCTCCCCCCTCAGTTGCCTGAGGATCCTGATCCTGTCCTCATTGGAGACCTCGAAGAAAAGGTCGCAGAGGTTCTCCAAACCCTCCCCAGACATAACCGATATTACCCTTCCCATAACGTTCTTAATAACCCTACATTCTTCATGCGGAGACTTTATGTGAAATTCTTGGCTGGGTTAGCCTGACGTAACGATGGACGATAGAAAAATGGAGCACGCCTTCTCAGTAGAGATCAGGTCAAAGGAGTACGTGAGGCACATGTCCCTGTCAAACATTTCCCATGACCGAGTGCTGTTCGAGGGCTACCTGGGAGAGCTAATAGGGCTCTGCATGATAGAGGGCGCCGTCCTAGAGATCAGAGGCACAAACGGGGTCCTCAGGATCGACATAAGTGAGGACGACCTTAAGAGGATGCTCTCACCCAAGAAAGACTGAAGGCGACAAGCGATGAGGACCATAATCAAAACAGACAAGCTCTCCAAGTACTTTGGGAAGGGAAACTCCATCAGGGCCGTAGACGAGCTGGACCTAGAGGTCTACGAGGGGGAGACCTTCGGCCTCCTCGGCCCCAACGGGGCGGGGAAGACCACGGCGATCCGCCTCCTGAACTGCATCATAAAGCCCACCAGCGGAACGGCGAAGGTGAACGGCTTCGACATCCTGAAGCAAGAGGACGAGGTCAAGAGGGTAACGGGCCTGCTCTCGGAGTCCCCGGGGCTCTACGACAAGCTCAGCGCCCGGGAGTTCCTAGAGTTCATGGGGGCCCTCTACGACGTCCCGGGGGAGGTCCTGCCAGGGAGGATAGAGGAGCTCCTGAAGCTCTTCGGCCTGTACGAAAGGAGGGACCACCTCGTGGAGGGCTACAGCAGGGGCATGAAGCAGAAGCTGCTGATAGCCGCGGCCCTCATCCACGACCCCCCGATACTTTTCCTCGACGAGCCTACCTCGGCACTGGACCCCCGCGCGGCCCACATGGTGAAAGAGCTCATCGGGGAGCTTGCAGACACCGCAGGGAAGACCATTTTCATCTGCAGCCACCTCCTCCCCACCGTGGAGGAGCTCTGCGACCGCATAGGGGTCATCAACCAGGGAAGGCTCATCGCAGTCGGGACGGTCGAAGAGATAGTAGCCCAGGCGGGTGCTGGGTCCCTAGAGGAGGCCTTCATATCCCTGACGGGGGGCCTTGTGGAGGAGGAGCTCCTGGCATGGAGGGGGCAGCCCGTTGCCGATTCCTAAGTGGCTCGTGGTCGCTAGGAACGAGTACCGCCTCCAGACGGCAGGCATCCGTGAGGTAAGGCCCTACTTCCCTTACCTGGCCTTGGGGCTTCTCGCCGTCTACGTGGCTTTCGTAGCGCCCAAGCTGGTAGGCCTATTCATCGACGACATAGTCGCCCTCCTTCTCTCTAGGGTGGCCGTGGCCCTAGTTCAGATAGTCATGTTCATGGTCTTCGTCTACCTCATAATAATCCCTGTCACCCAGACCCTCAAGGAGGTGCAGGCGGGGCAGCTCGAGCTGATCATCGCCGCCCCCGTCAGGGCCAGCGAGGTCCTCCTGGGCGAGTTCGTGGGGAGGATGCCCTTCTACGCCATAGCGATAGCCCTTTTCTCTGGGCTCTTCACCGCCGTACTGCGCCCCCTGGGCCTCGACCTGGTTCAGATGGCCATAATAAACCTGGTCTTCGTCCTCACCTTCGTATCGGCCTACTGGATAGGCGTTGTGATCTCGGCCCTTCTGAGGACGAGGCTGGGTAAGACGGCCCGTGGGAAGGACATCGGGAAGGCCCTTGGGTTCGTGATAGCCCTGCCACTCATCGGGGTGATGTACGCCCTCATAGGAGGGGGCTTGCTCGAAGCCCTTGCCGACCCGACCGCGAACGGAGCCATCAAGGCGGTCCTAAGTCTCCTGCCGAGCTCCTGGGGCGCCGAGATCGTCGTATTGTTCGTCTCCAGCCCAGGAAACATAGGCGCCGTCGGCCTCGAGGCGATGACCCGTTTCGGGGGGCTTGTCGCGTTCTTAGCGGCCGTTTTTTGGGTGGGGGCGAGGACGGCCGATCGGGTCTTCAGCCTGGAGCCCACCACCTTCACGGCGGCGAGCGTGGGGCCCGATGGAGCCTTCTACAGGGTCGTCAAAGCCCTTGGGGGAGGGGGCTCCTTCGGGACCCTCCTGGTGTCCGTGTTCAAGGACTACAGCCGCAGGCTAGAGAACATCTCCAAGATAGTCTACATCATGGGACTGGTCGCCCTCATCAGCATATTCCTGGTCAAACCCGAAGACGTAGGTGATGTGGTCGCGATCTTCCAGATGGTTGGCCCCATCCTCGCCGGGTTCGTGGCGAGCGAGGCCACCCTGAGGGGGAAGGAGAGCCTCTTCATCTACAGGAAGACCCCCTCAGGAGTGGGGAGGTTCGTTAGGGCGAAGCTTGTGCAGAGCTGGCTGGTGGTGGTCCCCCTAACCGCGGCGATAGCGGCCATCTCGATGACCCTGATCCCGCAGTTCTCCGCCACGTCGGTGTTGGCGGGCACGGGGTATGTGGCCGTTGTCGCAGCCGCCAACGTGGCCTTCGTCCTGGGCCTATTCCTTCTCAACCCGGCTTTCTCCGAGAAGGCGGGGAGCTTCATATTGAACCTGCAGCTGGTCGTTTTCTGCTCCATCGGATTGTGGCTGGGGTTACAAATCGGTCTTCGAAGGGTCTTTCCGGCCATCGGGAAGGGCACGGTTGCCCTCTATTCCCAGATGCTTCACATCGCACTGATATGGCTGATCGGCGTCGTCTTCCTCTACCTGGGAAAAAGGAAGCTCAGCAGGCTCGAATAGGACGGGAAACACGGTACCAATCATCAATGAACCCGGTAACAAGGAAGAGACCTCCAAACCCATTGCCTGTCTTGTTTTCTAGCCCAATCCCTTATTCGGAACCACTGGTTCAATCCCAACAGGTTTAAAGGACGCGAAGAATTTCGCTAACTGATAATCATGGACGAGGGGCCGGAGGACGCCGTCGACGCCGTGAGGCTCGTAGAGGGCTACATGGACAGGAGCGACTGGCGAAGCAGGGAGAACAGCAACCTGGGATACGGCTTCAGCTCGGTGTTCCTGCAGGTGGCGGGCGAGGTTATGGAGCGCTACACCCTCAGAAGGGTCTACGGCCCAGAGGTGGCCAAGGCCCACAGGAGCGGCGACTTCCATATCCACAACCTCTCCATGGGCATAGTGGGCTACTGCGCTGGCTGGAGCATAGAGGACATACTCACCCAGGGCTTCAACGGCATCCCAGCCAGGACGGAGTCTGCCCCTCCCAGGCACCTGTCCACGGCCCTCCTCCAGCTCGCCAACTTCCTGGGCACCATCCAGAACGAGTGGGCCGGGGCCCAGGCCCTCAATAGCCTCGACACTTACCTCGCCCCCTACGTAAGGGTGGACGGCCTGGGTTACAGGCAGGTGAAGCAGGAGATGCAGCAGTTCGTCTACAACCTCAACATAGCGAGCCGTTGGGGCGGGCAGACCCCCTTCACGAACATAACGTTCGACCTTAAGCCCCCAAAAGACCTAGCGGATGCCCCGGCCGTCTACGCGGGCGAGCTGATGGGGGAGACCTACTCCGAGTTCCAGCCCGAGATGGGCATGATCAACAGGGCCTTCTGCGAGGTGATGGCCGAGGGGGACATGAGGGAGAGGGTCTTCACCTTCCCCATCCCCACATACAACATAACGAAGGACTTCGAATGGGACGGCGGGGTGGCCGAAGCCATCTTCAAGACGACAGCGAAGTATGGGACCCCATACTTCCAGAACTTCGTATCAAGCGACCTGAACCCCGAGGACGTCAGGGCCATGTGCTGCCGCCTCCAGCTCAACCTGAAGGAGCTTTACCGCAGGGTGGGGGGCACATTCGGCTACGCTGACAAGACGGGGAGCGTGGGAGTCGTCACCATAAACATGCCCCGCCTGGGGTTCCTGTCCAGGGACGAGGAAGAGTTCTTCGAACGCCTGGGCTCCCTCATGGAGCTTGCGAAGCGGAGCCTGGAGGCGAAGCGGGGCCTCGTGGAGGAGAACATGGAGAGGGGGCTCCTGCCCTTCTCTAAGAGGTACCTGGGGACCCTAAGGTGGCACTTCTCCACCATAGGCCTCCTGGGGATGAACGAGGCCTGCCTGAACCTCCTGGGAGAGGGGATAGCCTCGGGGGAGGGGAAGAAGCTGGCCTTGGAGACCCTGGAGTACATGAGGGGGAGGGCGGGGGAGTTCCAGGAGGAGACTGGGCACATCTACAACATAGAGGCTACCCCCGCCGAGGGGGCGAGCTACAGGCTGACCCGGCTGGACAAGGAGAGGTACCCGGACATCATCACGGCGGGGGAGGAGGAGCCCTACTACACAAACTCGACCCATCTTCCAGTGAACCACACCGACGACCTCTACGCTGCCCTGGAGCACCAGGAGGAGCTTCAGGGGCTCTACACGGGGGGCACAGTCTTCCACGTCTTCCTGGGGGAGCGCGTTTCCGACCCCGGGGGCTGCAGGGTTCTGGTGAGGAGGATAGCCGAGAACTTCAGGATACCCTACTTCACCATAACGCCCACATTCAGCGTCTGCCAGGACCACGGCTACACGAGCGGGGAGCACTTCAAATGCCCCGTGTGCGGCAGGGAGGCAGAGGTGTACAGCAGGGTGGTCGGCTACTACAGGCCCGTCCAGAACTGGCACAGGGGGAAGAAGGAGGAGTACAGGCAACGAAGACCCTACGCCGTCGCAGGCGTCGCTTGACGCAGGGGCTCCCCATAGTGGGGGTGCAGAGGCTCAGCGTCATAGACTACCCAGGGAAGCTCTGCGCCACCGTTTTCACGGGGGGGTGCAACTTCAGGTGCCCCTACTGCTACAACGTGGACATGGTCATGGGGCACGAGGGCATGGAAAAGATCCCTGAGCAGGAATTCATAGAGCTCCTCCGGGGGAGGCTCGGCTTCCTCGACGGCGTCTGCGTGACGGGGGGGGAGCCCACGATCCACAAGATGCTTCCCGGCTTCCTGAGAAGGGTGAAGGAGATAGGAGCCCTTGTGAAGCTAGACACAAACGGCTCAAGGCCCAGGATGCTCAGGACCCTTCTTGACAGGGGGCTTTTGGACTACATCGCCATGGACGTGAAGGCGCCCCTCGATCGATACTCAGAGGTCGCGAGGTACAGGGTAAAGGGGGAGACCATAGCCAGGAGCATACAGATGGTAAGGAGGAGCGGCGTGGACCACGAGTTCAGGACGACGGTCGTCCCTGGCATCCTCGACGGAGACGGCCTTGAGGAGATAGCCAGGACCCTCGCCGGCTCAAAGCGCTACTTCCTCCAGCAGTTCAGGCCCGGGAGGACCCTCTGCCCCGAGTTCCAGGAAGTAGCGCCCTACAGCCTGGAGGAGCTAGAGGGGTTCAGGGACAGGGTGGCGCCCTACTTTGCCGAGTGCAGGGTAAGGCTCTGAGGGAGCCAGTTACAACGGTTACCGCTTATATAGGATTTTTTTTCCCATACTTCCGCCCAGAAACTGATGGAGGCGGCGGTGCATGGGAGCCGGGCATTAGGTTCTGCGACAAACCCTAAGTGGCCAACTTGTAACAGCTAGGTCCATGACCCGGCGTGTGTTACAACGTTTTCCTCCCGGCTCCAAGTAACTAAACTTTTTTCTAGACACATATCTTACCGATCTGGATCAAAAGCGAATTATAAAATAAGGAACAAGCGATTAGCACGTTTCCCTGGGCTCAGCGGGTAACTATAGGAGGCAGCTCTACAAGTCTGGTTATGAAAAAGTCGTGGGGGAAACCGGGGCGGGCCCCGTCCCTCCTTATCACGATGGACCTGATCCCTGCGTTTCTTGCTGCCTCGGCGTCGAAGGACGTGTCGCCCACGAGCCAGAGGGGGCGCGCTCCCATCATGGAGGAGGCTTGGTGGATCATGGCCGGGTCAGGCTTCAGGCGGGGGGCTTCGCTCCTCGTGGCGACCGCCGTGAAGTATCTCTCCAGCCCCAACTTCTCAATAATGTGCTCCGCCGCAGACCTTGAGGTGTTGGTCACTATGCCCATCTCCACGCCCATCCCGGAGAGGACCTCCAGGGCTTCGAGGGTGTCGGGGTATAGCGACGCCCTCTCGGCAGAGGCCATGTCGTAGGGGTCCATGAAGGCCTCCATCTCGGCCCTGAGCCTGGAGGCCCCTCCCGAGGCCGGGTTCTCATCGGCCCACTGGTAGGCAGAGTTCCTCAGGGCGTAGGACCTTGAGAGCCCTTGGAGGACGCCCTCGGGGACGCCCAGGCCTATGAGCCTGTCCCTAGTGGCCCTCCGGAGCCCCCCCACGATCTCGGGCGTCCTCTGGTAGCCGGACTCGACGAGGGTCCCTTCGAGGTCGAAAAGCACCGCTTTCAAGTAAGATTCCACCCTTTGGATTTAGTAAGCGTAGTGAGACTATCTTCGGGCTCAGGAAGCATCGATCACCTCTAGGACCTTCCCTGAGGCCCACTCCACGTACTCGCCGCAGCGGGTCTCCCCCCGCTCCTTCATGGCCTCGTACCTCATCTTGCCCTCCTCCGTGCGGAAGTCGACCCCGAGGAGGTCCAAGCAGTCGACGTGGCCGAAGTGCTCCTCGAATGCCCTCATGAACCCCTTCGTAACCTCCCTCATCCTTCGACGCTTCTCTTCAAACTCCTCGGGGGCCTCGTCCCCCTCCGTGCCGTAGAGGAGGCCCAACGCCATCGCGGCGCCGCTGACTGCTCCGCAGACGCTCTGCCAGCCCCCCACGCCCCCTCCGAAGTTGGACGCCATCCTCATTATGCTCTGGCCGAAGCCAGGTAGAGGGTGCGTCTCATCGATCCTGATGAGGACGCTCTCGCAGCAGTTGAGCCTTATTTCTCCCCTGGTAATCATTGCGGATCCCTTCCCCGTAGGTGCTGAAAAGGTTAGCGAGTCAGAGGAAGAGCAGGGCCACTATTAGGGGGGTCAGGGTGACCTCGAAGACGGCAGCAAGGACCAGCAGGGGTACGATCCTCCAGGCGAAGACTCTCAGGGCGGTGCCGAACTCCTCCCTCAGCCCGCTCCTTCCCCTAAGCCTGTTGATGGCCTGGTAGCCTAGGCCCATCCCCATCGCCATGCTCAGGAGGAGGGTGGGGATCTCTATCACTCCGTGGGGGATGAGGGCAGCTGCGACGAAGGCTAGGCCGTAGTCCAAGCTGGTGGAGTAGGAGAACCAGCCTATGAAGAAACCGTTGAGGACCACGAAAAAAAGAGGGGGGACGCTCAGGAGGACCCCCAGCAGCATGAATATGAAGCTCTTCAAGACGTTGTTGGCCACTATGAAGCCGAAGAGCTCGAAGAAGTTCAGCTCGGAGGGGTCGGGTAAGCCCCCAAGGAGGTCCTCCAGGGCTGAGCCTGGTATGCCCTCCCCTATGACGAAGCCCAATATCAATGAGAAGACGAAGAGGAAGGCGCAGAAGGCGAATAGGGGAGTGAGGCGCCTGACGTATGCCGTGTACTTTCCGAAGAGGAAGACCGTGAAACCCCTGGGGCGCTCCGTCGTTGCCCTCAAGCACCATCCTCCTAGCTCTTAACCTCTACCCGAGCGGCCTTGATATCTCTTTCTAAGACCGTCCGCCTGTTCTCCCTCAGCGCGTTGTCAACTGCGGCCTCGGCCACCCTGGACGCGTATTCTCCCACAACCCTCCTCATCTCCTCCGCAGCCTCCTCGCTTATCCTCAGGTCCCCTCTCTTCTTTATGA
The DNA here is from genome assembly GCA_964347685.1 of uncultured Candidatus Bathyarchaeia archaeon. GTDB lineage: Archaea > Thermoproteota > Bathyarchaeia > TCS64 > TCS64 > CAYGAH01. Next base: position 12,665 of record CAYGAH010000121.1, read on the forward strand.
GCCTCCTCATCGGAGCCAGGGTGAACTCCTCAGCCAACAGCCTCACCGTTGAATCTAGGTAACGGCCCATTATTGTAATTTTCTTAAAAATCGCCCCAGACAGCCGCCTGGAACCGGATGAACCAATAAAAATGGGGGGTTATAGGGCGGTCCAGCCGCCGTCGACGAACAGGATCTGGCCCGTCACGTAGTCGGTGGCGGGGGAGACCAGGTATATGAGGGCCCCCTTGAGGTCTAGGACGTTCCCAACCCTGCCCAGGGGAGTCCTGGAGACTATGTATTCCAAGGTCTCCTTGTCCTCGAAGATGGGGGACGTCATCTCGCTGGGGAAGAAGCCGGGGGCTATGGCGTTCACGTTTATCCTGTGCCTGGCCCACTCGACGGCGAGGGTCCTGGTGAGGTTCACGACTCCCCCCTTCGAGGCGTAGTATGGGGCGGTCGTGAATACGTCGCCGACGGCCCCGTATATGGAGGCGATGTTGACGATCTTCCCGTAGTTGTTCTTCATCATCTCCCTGGCGGAGTCCCTTGCGCAGAGGAAGACCCCCGTCAGGTCGACGTCTACGACCCTCCTCCACTCTTCTATGGGCATCTCGACGGAGGGGCTTATGGCGGCTGTCCCGGCGTTGTTGACAAGGATCTGCAGCGAGCCGTGCTCCCTCACGGCGGTTCTCACCATCCTCCTCACCTGATCCTCCTTCGTCACGTCGCACTCAACGGGGACGACGCCCACCCCGAACCTCTCGGTGAGGCCTTCGGCGAC
>CAYGAH010000122.1:0-3284 GCA_964347685.1 uncultured Candidatus Bathyarchaeia archaeon
CCTGTTGAAGAAGACCTCCCTGAGGGACGACAAGGAGAGGCTGGACCACGCGGGCTTTGTCGAGGCGTCCCTCCTTATGTGCGGGGGGCCCAACAATAGGACGAGGCCGGCAATGACCATCCCCGCCGAGAGGAGAAAACTCCCCCTGAATTCTAGGAGAGATATTATGTATCCGCTGAAGGTGGAGCCCACCACGGTTCCGAAGAACTCTATGCCCTGGAAGAGGCCCATGGCCCTGCCCCGGCGCTGCGCGTCGAAGAGGTTGACAACGTAGGTCATGGCAACTGCGAAGAAGAGGGGGGCCCCCAGCCCCATTAGGGCCCTCGCCAAGATCAGTTGAAGGGGGTCGGCGACGAAGGAGCATAGGCCGCAACCCAGGGCCGTCAGGATGAGACCCGCGGCCATGGGCCCGTTGAAGCCGAACCTCGAGGATGCGAATCCGCTGGGTATCTCCAGTACTATCCTGCTTACCCAGTACGCCGATACGGCGAGGCCGATGTAGACGCCCTGGGCCCCGAGCCTCTTCGCGAATATCGAGAGGAGGGGGTTTACGAGGCTGTTGCTGAACATGGTGAGGAGCGCGATGACGCAGAGCAGGAAAAAGGAGGCGGAGTACCCCTTCGGCGACATGTCGAAGTAGTTGGTAGTACCCATGTTAAAAGATTGGCGGCCCTCGAAATGCCTTTTATGGCATGCAAATTACATTCAGGGCGTTAAAAACGATCGATTCTGGGCAATCGCCCTAGCAGTCTACGAATTAGAACAGGCATCACCACCACCCTCAAGGCCTATCTTAAAACAATAGACCGACAAGAACCACCCATCAAAAAAAAGTTTTACTTAAAGACCCTTTACTAATCGCATTTTTTCAGAATGAAAAAGCCTTTTATTTATGCGCCCTTATTTGCATCTCTGATTACCCGGGAAGAAGTGGTCTAATGAGCCAGGGCGAGGCGGAGCCGAGCGGAGGCATAAAGCTCTTCGGAGAGTGGGGCTTCGAGGGCATAGACGTAAGGGACATAGGCCTGAAGAGGTACCTCAACCTAGACCCAGTCTACCTGCCCCACTCCGGGGGGAGGCACGAGGCACGCAAGTTCCGGAAGTCCGAGATGAACATCGTTGAGAGGCTCATAAACGGCCTGATGAAGCCCGGGAGCAGCGGGGGCGAGAAGGCACGCATCATTAACTCCGTGAGGACCTCCTTCAAGATAATAAACCTCAAGACGGGGAGAAACCCCATAGAGGTCCTCGTCAGGGCCGTGGAGAACTCTGCCCCCAACGAGGACACGACAAGGATAGGCTACGGCGGCGTCGTGTACAGGCTCGCAGTGGACATCTCCCCCCAGAGGAGGATAGACCTCGCCCTCAGGTTCCTTATCAGGGGGATAAAGGAGTCGACCTTCAGCAACCGAAGGACCCTCGAGGAGAACATAGCAGACCAGCTCGTAGCGGCCGCGAACAACGACAACAGCTCCTTCGCCATAAGGCGCAAGCAGGAGATAGAGAGGGTCGCCCTCTCATCGCGTTAGGCCTCACCCCAAGACTCTAGGTTAGGCTGCCCAGCGAGAACCCGACCAGCCCGCTCAGCATCAACAGGAGGACCCTGTTCTTCACCCTCCTGCTGTTCTCCCTGCCGTAGTCTCTTATCAGCGAGAAGGACGAATAGACCAGGCCCAGATCTGTGAGGGCGACGAACGGGATGTACCACCATGAGACCAGGCCGAGGTAGAGGGGAAGGATCGAGGCGAAGACTGACGAGAGGAAGAAGGCCGACGCCGCCATAGCCGCTGTCCCCGTCCCCCTGGAGACGGCTATAGTCCTCATCCCCTCCACCCCGTCGCCCTCAACATCGACTATCCCCTTGGCTATCTCTCTCCCGGTGTTCGAAAGGAAGGCAAGGAGGGAGAAGAGGAGGGCAGTCCCGAGGACTGATCCTGTGACGAGCAGCTCGCCGTATACGAAGGGCAGTGATATGCACGTGCTCACCATTAGGTTTCCCGGGAACCCCGTCCTTTTCCCCCTGGTCGCGTAGCTCATCGCCACCACCCAAGCGAAGACGGCGATGAGGAGACAACCAAAACATGTCATCCATGCTGCGACCAACCCGGCCACGCTGAGGACTATCGAAAAAGCTAGGGCCTCTCGGGGTTTGACCGCGCCGCTGGGTATCGGCCTCCCAGGCTCGTTTACGGCGTCGATGTCCCGGTCGTAGTAGTCGTTTATGGACATGGCGCTTCCCGTCAGGGTGAAGCCCGTGACGAATGCGAGGACAACTTCTCTAAGGGAAGTAAGGGCGCTGGTCCCGCCCCCTATGACCGCCCCCGCTATTATCGCCATCCCCATCATGAAGCAGTTGACGGGCCGCGTTATGCGAACGAAACCGCCCAGCCTGCTCATACCGACAACGCATCATTGATGGCCTGGGTTAAAAAACATGTTGGGAGCCCAGAAGGGAGTAGGTTATTATTTTTTAGGAAAAATTATAAATTTAATTTAGTTTAACACTAAACGGTGGAGAATTTGGAGTTAATGGCCTTCTCTATCACACAGCGGGGGGGTTAAGAGGGCTTCGACATATTCGTCACGGTCCTCCCAGCCCGTGAACTCGTCCAACGCTGCATCATCGACAGGTGGACCCCGGACAATAAGAGCGGCTACCAGAGGCTGCCAGAGCAGAGGCGGCTGAGCGAGGGAAGGGGCTCTGTGGTAAGGTACCTGATGAAGGAGATGGGCTGCTTCCCCACCTCTATACTGGTCAACGTCAGGGGGGATTTGAGCTTCGAGGGGTCTACGGACATGGGGTGGTGCTCCTATGGTAAGCTCAGGATAGAGGACGAGGCCCTCTGGTTCATAGACGGGCAGCACAGGGTCGAGGCACTGAAGAGGGCCATGGACAGGAACGCCGACTTCGAGGGCTACCCCGTGATAGTCTCCCTCCTCCACCTCCCCCAGAGGTTCGACGAGCTGATGCTCTTCTACATCGTGAACAGGTGCCAGAGGAGCGTTCCCACCGACCTAGCATACATGCACCTGCAGCGGATGCTCTGGGAGAGGGGCACCTAGTGGCTCTAAGACTTGGAGGGGCAGAGGGGGGTCCGGCTGGGGCTCGCAGCGGAGGTTGTAGACCAGCTGAACGGGGACAACAGGTCGCCCTGGTTCGGCAGGATAAAGATGGTTGGCGAGGTCAGGGAGGAGGAGCACATCATCCACGACAGGCAGATGATTAGCTCCGTGGCTGACATATTCAAGGAGAAGGTCTTCGAGGGGATGCCCATCAGAGAGCT
>CAYGAH010000123.1:0-3196 GCA_964347685.1 uncultured Candidatus Bathyarchaeia archaeon
TGATGATACCCCTGGGTTGCGACGCCGTCTGGTGGACGACTGGCATAACACCGAGCCGCTGGTGGTCCGTCCAGGGGAGCACCGTGCCCCTGACCTGGCTCCTCGTGAGGGAGAGCCCCTCCTTCCAGGTGGCCTTCTTGTCCCTCATCAGGCTCCTGATACCAGGGATGGTGCTCTATTTCGCGGTTTTGGCGGCCAAGAGGAGGGGGGTCCAACCCTTCTCAGCGGCGAGCGTATGGATTCGTGGAGGAACCGCAGAGGAAATGCCAGAACCAGAATCCTGACCCCTCCCATTTCGGCGCGTAAGATATAAACAGATGCCCCTACATCTAACCCTGATCCGATTTGAAGGATGTAAAGGTGGTCTCATACGGGATAGGCGTCATAGGGCGGAGGCTGGCGACCCACCTCCTGGGGAAGGAGGGCGTAAAGATCGTGGGGGCCGTGGACATCAACCCCCAGATAGTCGGCAAGGACCTGGGGGAGGTCCTCGGAAGGGAGAAGCTGGGGGTCAAAATCTCAGACGACGCAGACGGGGTCCTTTCAAAGACGAAGCCCGACGTAGTCTGCCACACGACTATGTCTTACCTCAGCCAGACATTCGACCAGTTCGATCAGATACTCAAGCACGGCGTCAACGTTGTCTCGACGTGCGAGGAGCTGAGCTACCCCTACGCCACTGAAGAGGGAACGAAATATGCTAAGAAGCTTGACAAGATAGCTAAGAAGTATGGTGCGACCCTTCTCGGGACGGGCATCAACCCGGGATTCCTCATGGACACCCTCCCAACGTTCCTCACCGCGGTATGCGAGGAGGTGGAAGACATATACATCACCAGGCAGATGGACGCAGCTACACGACGAGTACCATTCCAGACGAAGATAGGGGCCGGCCTCACAGTAGAGGATTTCAGGAGAAAGATAGAGGACCACGAGATAACGGGCCACGTGGGCTTTGAGCAGAGCATCCAGATGATAGCCGACGCCCTGGGTTGGAAGCTCGATGAGATAAGGGTGGACCCCGTAGAGCCCGTTGTTCTGGACCACGACGCGGCCAGCGAAGCCATAAGGGTGCCCAAGGGGCACAACGCCGGGAGCAAGCAGAAGGCGTACGGGATCAGGGAAGGGAGGGCGCTCATAACCACCGACTTCAGGGCCTACATCGGTGCCCCCGAGGAGTTCGACAGCATGAGGATCAACGGCGTCCCGCCCATAAACCAGAAGATAAGCCCATGCGTCCACGGAGACCACGGCACAATAGCCATCACGGCGAACATGATCCCCCTCGTGATAAACGCGGAGCCCGGGTTCAAGACCATGATAGACCTGCCGGTGACCCACGCCACTCCGAAGCACATGGGGAAGTACATAAAATAGGACGGGGGTAGACCCCCACTTTTTAACCTACTTCTTTCGAAAAATGAGTTTAGACTTTTTTGCGGAGCGTCCTCCCGGCCAGGGCCCCCGTATACTTCCCCCTATCGACTGCAACATCGCCGTTGACGATCACGTACTCTATTCCAGTGGGGTACTGGTGGGGGTCCTGGTATGTGGCGTTGTCTATGACGGTTTCGGGGTCGAAGATGACGACGTCGGCCCGCATCCCCGGCCTCAGGAGGCCCCTGTCAAGGATATTGAACCTCTGGGAGGGCATCGATGTCATCTTCCTCACCACCTCCTCCAGCCTAAGGACGCCCTCCTCCCTGACATACCTCCCTAGTATCTTTGGGTAGGTGCCGTAGTGGCGGGGGTGGGGCTTCCCTGTGGAGAAGGGGCCCGTGGTGGCGCAGCTCCCGGAGTCGGTTCCCACCATCTGGAGGGGGCTCCTCATTATCCTGCGGACGTCCTCCTCTTCCATGCTGAAGACGACCATCCCCGCCGAGCCCTCTTCCTCTAGAAGGAGCTTGTAGAGGGCGGTGAACTCGTCGGGGTCGCCCCTCTCCTCCTTTATCTCTACCATGTTCTTCCCCTCCAGGGGCTTATTGGCCTCAGTCTTCACCCTGGTAACGTGGATGTTCTCCCATCCAAGCTCCCCTGCGAAGTTCTCCCATCCAGGGAGGCCCTCCTCCATCTCCTTGCGCATCCTCTCCCTCATGTCTGGGTCCCAGAGCCTCTCCAGGAGCCTCTCCATGCCCCCGTCGTGGGCCCAAGGAGGGAGGAGGGTGACAAGGCTCGTAGCCCCAGCCCTGTAGGGGTACTGGTCGACGGTGATGTCCACGCCCCTCTTCCTGGACTCCTCGAGCATCCTCAGGGTCTCGACGCTCTTCCCCCAGACCTCCCTGTTAGCCGCCTTGTGGTGGCTTATCTGGACCGGGAGCCCCGCCTTCTCCCCTATGGCTATGGCCTCGGCAAGGGACCTCATCAGGGCCTTCCCCTCCCCCCTTATGTGGGAGTCGTAGACTCCCCCGTACTCAGCAGCCACCCTCGCCAGCTCTATGAGCTCCTCGGTCTTCGCGAAGATGCCGGGGGGGTATATCAGGCCTGAGCTCAGCCCGTAGGCCCCGGCCTCCATCGCCTCGGCTGTGAGCTCCCTCATCCCTTCCATCTCGGCCCTCGTCGGGTCCCTGGCGTCGAACCCCATTGCCGCCACCCTGACTGCTCCGTGGCCCACCATGTGGGCGACGTTGGCCCCCAGCCCCTCTTTCTCCTCCTCCTTCAGGTACTCTTCGAAGGTCGTCCACGTGATCTTGTACTCGACCCCTGGGGGCAGCCAGTCGGAGGCCCTCCTCTCAAGCTCATCCCTGAGTTCCGGGTTGACGGGGGCCTGGCTTGAGCCGCACTGTCCCGCGACCACCGTAGTTATGCCCTGCATAAGGGAGTTCTCCATCTGCCTGTAGACGAGGGTTGTGGAGTCGGCGTGGCTGTGGGCGTCTATGAATCCTGGCGCGACCACAAGCCCCCCGGCGTCTATGTTCCTGTCCGCGTCCGCCTCGCCGAGCCTTCCCGCGGCCTCTATCCTGCCCCCGGAGACGGCCAAGTCCCCCAAGTACCATGGGTTCCCCGCGCCGTCTATGATCTTCCCCCCCTTTATGATCAGGTCGTATGACAATCTGGGTTCCTCGGAAGGTAGGGTGCGGAACCGGATTTATGTCCTTCCCCACGGCGGGGGTCGCAATCCCATTCGAAGGATGAGATACGGTCGTAGTTATCCCGTCATTTTCACCCCACAGCTCCTTTTCCTCAGCCTAATACACCC
>CAYGAH010000124.1:0-1899 GCA_964347685.1 uncultured Candidatus Bathyarchaeia archaeon
AGCAACCATCCTCACCCCCTGAGGTTCTTCACCTCGACGGCCTCGTACCCGGCCCCGGCTGCCTCCTTGTTCACCTCTGCGAGTTTTCCGCTGAACCTCTTTTCCACCGCCTTCTGGACGGATTCCAGCCTGAGTATCCCAGTGGTCCTCACGAAGGCCCCCAGCATCGTGGTGTTAGGTATGGGCCTACCGAGCACCTTCTCGGCGATCCCCGTGGCGTCCACTACCCCTATCTTGGAGAGGTCGGCCCTGAACAGCTTGGCCGCCTCCTCGGCGGGGGCCTTGGTGTTGTAGACAACGGTTCCCCCCTCCTTTAGGCCGCCCGCGACGTCCATCGCCTCGGGCATCGCAGTGTCCAGAACGATCAGATACCCGGGGTGGTAGATCATCGACCTAGTTGCCTCAGACTCCTCCCCTATCTGGGCGAAGGCCAAGACCGGGGCTCCCCTCCGGGCTGAGCCGTACATGGGGAATGCCCTGCAGAACTTCCCCTCGTACGAGGCGGCTATTGCGATCAGCTCCCCGGCCGCGACGACTCCCTGGCCACCCATGCCGTGGAGCCTAATCTCCTCCACCAATTTCTATTCCTCTTCGGATGATGAAAAACACGAGCTGTTTGAACACACTGCTAGGCCATAGCGGTGGTTCATCCATCTCGTCTCTCTATCAATCTGTAATTACTCCGTAAAAAGTTATTGAAGCTGTTCACTGAGGGTAAATATTCTATTTATTTTGGATGGACCTCGCTCACGGCGCCCTAAAAAAGATATAAGCCCTGGGCTCAACACTCTGGTCGTATGCTGGACAAAGAGAAGTACTACTCGAGGCTTGGTGCCAAGTTCAAGCCGGGGGTCCTGACCACGGTGGTCCTGGCCGCCTTCGAGCTGATGAAGCAGGGCAAGAAGATAGTCTCACTGACGGGGGGGAGCTACGACCCAGGAAGCCTCCCCGTGGCGGAGATCAAGAGTATATACGCCGAGGCCCCCCCAGAGGCTTGGGCCAGGATGCTCCAATACGGTGCGACGAACGGGATGGGGGAGCTCAGGGGGGAGCTCTCAAGGTTCATGGCAGGGTCGAAAATAGAAGCCGACCCAGACAAGGAGATCATCGTGACGACGGGAAGCCAGGAGGCCATCGACCTCGTTACCAGGGTCTTCATAGACGCGGGGGACCCCATACTCATAGGGTCTCCCACCTACCTTTCCGCCCTCTCGGCCTTCAAGCAGATGAACCCAGACTTCAGGGAGGTCCCCGTCGACCCAGACGGGATGGACCCGGAGCCCATGGAGGTCGAGCTCAAGAGGCTCAGGGACGAGGGGAAGAGGGCGAAGCTCCTATACGTGATCCCCAGCTTCCAGAACCCCACGAGCAGCATGATGACGATGGAGAGGAGGGAGAGGGTCCTAGAGCTGGCCGAGGAGCACGACTTCCTGATCCTTGAGGACAACCCGTACGGGTACATAAGCTTCTCAGGCCCCATGCCCACCCCCCTGGCCGGGATGGACGATTCTGGGAGGGTGATGTACACGAGCACTTTCAGCAAGATAGTCTCCCCTGGGATGAGGATAGGCTGGATCACGGGCGACCGAGAGTTCGTGTCCAAGATGACGGAGGCTAAGAGCAACATAAGCATCTGCAACGACGGCCTGAGCCAGTACGCAGCGGCGGAGCTTCTGAGGAAGGGGGTCGTATCCCGCCAGATACCCAAGATCACAGAGGTCTACAGGAGGAAGAGGGACCTGATGCTCGAGAGCATGGAGGCAAGCTTCCCGGATGAGGCGGAGTGGAACGAGCCGAGGGGAGGGCTGTTCCTCTGGGCGAAGATGCCTGAGCACGTGAACACCACAGAGATGCTCATGGAGGCCGTGAGGAGCGGCGTCGCATACATCCCAGGGAGCA
>CAYGAH010000125.1:0-1516 GCA_964347685.1 uncultured Candidatus Bathyarchaeia archaeon
CTCCGCAGCCCAACCGAAGGACTCTATCAGGATCACCCTCAAACCGTTGAAGGCGTGGTAGGCGCCTGCGAACAGGAGGAGGTCCAGGGACAGGAGCCTGCCCCCCGGGGTGAGGACGCCGAACTGGTTCCTTAGAACGTGGAGTATGGTGCTGAATATTATGGTGACCGCGGTCACCCTGTGGAGGATCCAGGCCCACATCCCTAGCCCCCTCCTCCTAGCGTGGGTGACCCAGTGGACCACATTCCCTGCACGGGCGGCAGGGTTCCTGACCTCCCTGGGAGCGAAGTCTTCCTCCTCTTCTGAACTACGGCTCATGGTTTAGATCAGGGAGCCGTGAAAGAAATTCATTACTAGAACCTCCGACCAAGACTCAGGCCCCCTTCATCTGGGAGCCCCGGCCTTCCCGGACCTCTGCCTCCTGATCCTCTCGACTATTTGCATGTTGGGGGCGGTGGAGTGGCTGACCAGCTCGTCCCACTGCTCCTCGGTTAGGACACTCTTCTCCAGCACGATCTCGCCTATGGGCAAGCCCCTCTCCAGGGCCTCATCCGCAATCGCGGCCGCCTCGTCGTAGCCCAGGACAGGGCTGAGGAGGGTGGCCAGGGCGTTCGACTCCCAGAGGTGCCTCTCCGCAGCCTCCTTCCTGGCCTCTATACCCCTGATGCACAGGTTGTCCAGCATCCTGACGGCGTTGGTCATCCACCTCATGGAGTTGAGGAGGTTGAAGGCCACGAGGGGGACGTACACGTTGAGGTCCAGGCTCCCAGAAATCGACGCCCTCTTAACCGCCGCCCTGTTCCCCATTACCTGGAAGCAGACCATGTTGAAGCACTCTACGACGCTTGGGTTCACCTTCCCAGGCATGATGCTCGAGCCCGGCTCCACGGGGGGGAGCACCAGCTCGCCCAGCCCGGTCCTTGGCCCAGAGCTTAGGAGCATGAGGTCGTTGCCCATCTTGACGAAGTCCGTGGCCATCTCCCCAAGGGCGTCCATCACCTCTAGGAAGTCGGACGTGAACTGGGTCTTCTCCACGAAGTCCTCCGCCCTCCCCAACTCCAGACCAGTGATGTCCCTGAGGTGCCCCAGGGCCTTCTCGGCGTAGCCCGGGTGGGTGTTTAGGCCCGTCCCCACCGCAGTCCCCCCGAGGGAAAGCTTCCTGAGGTTCCCCAAAGAGGCCTCTAGCCTCCTCCTTGAAGTGCCGACCATCGAGGCGAGGGCCCTGAACTCCTGGCCGAGGGTGATGGGGACTGCGTCCCTGAGGTGGGTCCTTCCGCCCTTGAGGACCCCGCCGAACTCCTCTGATTTGAGCCTGAGGCCCTCCTCCAGGGAAGCCAGCACCTCCATGAGGGCGGTTTTGAGCTTCAGAGCAGCTATCCTCGCAGCCGTCGGAACGACATCGTTGCTCGACTGGGACATGTTGACGTGATCGTTGGGGTGCACCAGGTCGTAGACACCGAGCCCTGAGCCCAGGACCTCGTTCGCCCTGTTCGCGATGACCTCGTTGACGTTCATG
>CAYGAH010000126.1:0-9110 GCA_964347685.1 uncultured Candidatus Bathyarchaeia archaeon
CTGATGGCCCCTAAGCGGGTTAACGCCCCCACCAAACACGCCTACGTTCCCCAGGATCATCTGCAGGTTCGCACAAGACTTGACGTTGTCAGTCCCCTGGATGTGTTGCGTGATCCCCATGGAATACACAAACGAGCCGGGCTTGTTTGTAGCAAACATGACGGCAGCCTTTCTAAGATCCCCAGCCGGAATGGAGGTATTTTTTTCGGTGTTTTCAGGAGAATATTCGTCTCTCGTTACGAGATCCTTCATTTCTCGGAAGGATTCAAAATCCAAGTGATTTGTTATGTACTCTCTATCCTCCAAACCCTCGTCGAAAATCACGTGCATGAAACTGTTCAACCAGAGAACGTCGGTCCCACATACAGGCCTTAGATGGATATCGGCGAATTTTGTCAGCTGAATTTTCCTCGGGTCAACGACAATTAGCCTTGCGCCATTTTCTTTCGCTCTAATTATCTTCCCGCCTATGATGGGGTGCTGTTCGGTTGTGTTCGATCCTGTCACAAGGATCGCCTTTGCCTCCAACAATTCGTTGATGGAGTTGGTCATCGCCCCACTGCCGAATGAGGCAGAAAGGCCAGCCACGGTGGACGCGTGGCAGAGCCTTGCGCAGTGATCGACGTTGTTGGTGTTTAGGACAGCCCTGGCAAATTTCTGCATAAGATAGTTTTCCTCATTGGTACACTTCGCAGAACTCAGAAAACCTAACGCCCTTGGACCATACGTATCCTTAATAACCTTAAATTTTTCAGCAACATGATCTAATGCCTCATCCCAAGTTACGTCGACAAATTTGCCGTCTTTTTTTATCAATGGCTTCTTCAATCTGTCGGGTCTTTGAACGAACTCATGAGCCTTCCAACCTTTTATACACAATTTTCCCTCAGAAACAGGATGTGATTCACAGGGAGAAACGCCCAATATCTTACCTTTTTTCACGTGAAGATAAAGGTTACACCCAGTTGCACAATATGGGCATACTGTTAATATTTTTTCTAAGGATCCATTAAATGCCATTATCGTATCAATAACTCGTCTTATCTCATATCTTTAACCCTTAGAGGAGAGCCGAAAGATCCCTGAATTTCATGATCATTCCTTACACGTGTGCATGGCAGATCTCGTCCTCTAGCGAGGGTTCCACTTAAGGCATGACTGTAAACCTGGTTCCCATCAGAACTGCATGTTAGCGTTCTACCCCGGACTGGAATCGCCTGTTCGCCTCCATCAGAAGTGGCACGCCCCTCCTCTTCGCCATAATCAACAGCAAGAAAACGGCGCAACCTAGCTGGGGCTGATGCTAAAGGGCGTCCTTGGATTTGTTGCCCAGTTGGGGCTCGACCTCGCAAACTCACCGAGGAGGGTTCGTAGCGAGGAACCCGATCCCTGTGGCCAAAGGCAACCTCCTGGGAGGGGGCTTCTACGTAGCTAATCTCTACTGGTACATGTACATCCCGTGGGTGAGCGAGCCTACTAGATGAACCAGCCGAACGTATTTGGGGATTCCTACTAGCCCCTCAGCCAGACCCTAACGATGCCAACAAGGATTATGATTATCATCACAATAGTGATGAGGTTGAAGAGTCCTAAGGGTGTGGGGAATCTCGCGGCCTGGTTCCTCATGTAGAGGATGACTATTATCGCCAGTATCCCGACTATCGTTGACGTTATGCGCCTCATGCTCATACTGAGTTTAGAAGAACTTGAGGCGCATTAACGTTTTGGAGGCCCCTTAGGCGTCACCGTATTTATGCCCTGAGTTCCTAAAATATGGGAAGGACCATGAAGTATCATCTAAGAGGGCCCGACAAGGCGATTGAGGACTATGGAAGCTGGGGAAGATCCTGATGAAGATCGAGGTTACCAACCTAGATGGGAATCCGGTGGACCTGGCCAAAGCTGCTCTAAACGCCGTCGGCAAGGCCTTCCTTCTCCCTCTTGACATGTATCCTGAGCCTTATATTCTTCTCGGAAAGGGACTATAGGCTCTTGAACTATGTGTTCAACACGATAGTGTTCAAGAAATCGAGAGACAGATCGTTAGCTTCGACTCTGGCCTACCTTGGCTTCATCACTTCAAGGGGCTTTATCCCCAGCTTCTTGAACTCCGCCATGAAGTAGTTCTTCATGTCCTCGAAGCGGGGCTTTTCAGGTACTTTTTCCAATTTGTTCGAAGAGACCAAACCGATCAAGAAACTAGCAATCCCCACCATCTTTTTTAAATGTTATGGAAAATTGGCTCTTCATTAAATTAGCCTGACCAATTCGATGTAAAAAGCGTTTCAATAGTTTTCCCCTGAGATTGAGAATTTTTATCTCGAGTCATTACGCTAGGCTATATTTTAGCTGACGCTTATTAAAGGTGTTATTAAGCGAAGAACAAGAATAAAAATCACCATTGTGTCAGTAAGATGTCGATGGAATACGAGGCGCCCAGGGATATGATCAGGGTTCTGCACATCGACGACGAGCCAGACTACATGGAGCTGACCAAGCTCTACATGGAGGACGTCGACCCCTCTTTGATCTTCGAGTCTGCGACCTTACCCGATGAGGCCATGGGGCTCCTAAAGGAGGGGGGATACGACTGCGTTGTCTGTGACTACAAAATGCCCGGTAAGAACGGTCTGGAGCTCTTCGACGAGGTGAGGAATTTCAGCGCCATCCCCTTCATACTGTACACGGCCCGGGGCAGCGAGGAGGTCGCCGAGGAGGCCTTCGTCAAGGGGGTGACGGACTACGTCAGGAAGGAGGAGAGCCCCAGCCACTTCCAGCTTCTGGCGAGGCGCATCAGGAACGCCGTCGAGAAGCACCGGACAGAGGAGCTTTACCGGACCATCGTGGAGGACAACAGGGACGCATTCGTAATCATAAACGGGCTGACGATGACCTATGCGAATCAGGCTATGGCTGACATACTTGGCCTGGGATGCCCCGAAGACGTGATGGGCCATACTGTATCCGAGTTCCTCGATGAGGATCGGGAGATGGTGGAGATGAGGGCGCTCAGCAGGCAGCGGGGGGAGCCCCAGCCCAGGTTTTACGAGTACACCCTCAGGCGGGCGGACGGGGAACATAGACAGATGGAGGCCTCGGTTTCCCTCGTCAACTACGGGGGTAGGCCCGCCAGCCTCGTGTTCAACCATGACATTACAGAGCGCAAGAGGATGGTAGAGGAGCTTAAAAGCACGAACGAGGAGCTTCAGTTCACCAACGCTGAGCTTAGCAAAGCTAAAAAGGAGCTGAAAAGGGCCAACGAGGAACTTAAGGAGAAAGTCGCCGAGACGAGGAGGGAGGCCCAGGAGCATAGGGAGAGGTTCAACGCCTTCATGGAGTCTGCTGTCGATGCCATGGCAATCTTCGACTCTGACTTCAATCTAATTGACCTGAACAAAGCGGCATTGAAGCTGTTTCCTGAAGGCACAAAAAGAGAAGATACCATAGGTAAACATATAACTCAGCTCTCTCCCGGTTTCGAGGACACACAAAGATACAGGGGATATCTGAGAGTCATAGAAACAGGTGAGCCCTTAATAGCCGAAGATTATGTTCCACATAAAAAATTTGGGAATAGGTGGCTCCGCACTAGAGTGTTCAAGGTTGGCAACGATTTAGGATTCATTTCAGCGGACATCTCTGAGAGGAAACGCGCATCGGAAAAGCTTGTAGAGGCCGAGAAGATCGCTGCTGTGAGCAGGGTCGCAGCCATGGTAGCCCACGACCTGAGGGCGCCCCTCATGATAATCCACCAGGCCGCAACAATGATGGAGCATGCTCCTGAGAAGAGCGACGCAATGAAGAAGCTTATAATCGACAACACGGGACGCGCACTGGATATGCTTGAGGAGCTCCGAACCACCACCAACACCTCGACGAATATCATGGAGGCGGACCTGGGGGCCATAGTCAAGGAGTCCGTGGAGGGGTTGCCATTGGGAGACTCTATCTCTTTAGAACTCTCAGTTGGAGGGGGCCTAGACAGGGTGGATGTCGACCCGGACAAGATGAAGCGGGTCTTGGACAACCTGATAAGTAACGCCCTAGAGGCCATGCCTGATGGGGGGAGACTCACCGTGAAGGCCAAGAGAACCGATGGGGAGGCCCACATAACAGTGATCGACACAGGTCTGGGCATCCCTGATACGGAGATCACAAAACTTTTCACCCCCTTCCACTCGACCAAGTCGAACGGCATGGGGCTGGGCCTCGCCTTCAGCAAGAGGATTGTAGAGTCCCACGGAGGAAACATAAACGTGGAGTCAAAGGAGGGGGAGGGGACGACCTTCAGGGTGAGCATCCCGATATCCCACGCTTGAAGATCAGCGCCCAACGCACATTTTTTTTAAGACCCCTTACATGTCCCTGACGCCTAACGAGTCGATGATAAGAGCAAGCCATCAACCCCAAAGAACAATGAAGCAATCAAGCACCACGACCACAGTCCCAGATAGGGAGGGGGTAGAATTTAAAAACGGTAGGAAAGGTCCCTTCAACAAAGACAGACGATAAAATAGCCCCTTTCGGGAATGGAAAATCACAGAAATGTGCTCCTATGCAACGTGGACGGTGACAAATAATCCCTGAAAACAATAATCCCAGCCACCCAAAATAGGTTCGAACTCCGCAGCCCCGGATTCAGCCGTCCTCGGCATCGCTGGAGGTCGGCTCCCCTGCTCCCCGCGTGGAGACCACGGCCGGGACCTCTACCTCAAGGACGGACTCGTCCCCCCTAAGGAAGTAGCTATCGAGCGACGCCCTATCCACATCCCTAGGGCTGTAGCCCTCCAGCAGAAGGGCCGCCTCAGCCAGCTCAAGGGAGCGGGCATCCGCCGCCTCCGACACTGCGATTAGGGGGGAAGCCCTCCAGCCCATCTCCCTCCCGAAGAGGCCCACCTCGGCGGGGAAGAGCCTTAGGTCCAATAGCTCGTCTCCCCCCGTCACGTATACGTAAAGGTCACCGCCCTTTATCGAATAGTACTTACCCATCTCAATAGATGCCTCCTGAAGAAGCGATTAACGAGTTGTCATCGACCACAAGAGGGTACAGATCACCGTCTATGGAGCCACACTCCGAGGTGATCGTAGGAGTACAGGTCTCCGCGACTACCGGGGCCTCTTGTCTAGGCGTTCGCCACGCCCCTATGTCCGTATCCAGATGGGCCCTGACAGTGATGAGGGCGGTGGCGAAGGGGGTCAGCATAAGGACGACGATCGCGGCTGTCATCACCGCCCTGAATACAGGGGGGCTGAGCGGGAAGTTTTTCACAACTGTCTTATCCTTTCCGTGGGAACGGTCACCGCGCAATATCCCCCTCGACGCGAGCCAGGCGAAGAGCCCCCTGAACTTGACGCTTAGAACCCTGTCGGTGATGCTCCCAGTTTTAAGGGTCCTGATCCAGGCCCCCTCATCCCTCTCAAGCAGCCCCTTCAGCGCCGCATAGGCCTGGAAGGGGGTCAGCATGTAGCTGACGGCGATGAAGGAGAAGACGCCGGGATAGTCCTCGAGGAGGTCCCCCTCCAAGAAGAGGCCCGCCAACCCCATGAGGGGCAGGGCGAGGAAGTTGCTTAGAACCAGGCTCCAACCGAAGGCAGTACCCCAGAAGCGAGGACGGCTGCTGGTGAACTCGGCGACCACCCAGCATAAGGTGCCCACGAGGAAGAAGAGGGACTGGAGGTAGTAGGGGGAGAAGTACACGAACTCGAGCTTCTCCCTGATGGTCAGCCTCGGCGACCCTAGGATGTTCCAGAAATACTCCCTCACGGCGTGGGTGTGGCCCTCAGCCCATCTCATCCTCTGCTTGGCTAGCCTCTTTACCGTGTTAGGTATCTCTGCTGGAGCCTGAATCAGCGGCGTGTAGAGGACCCTGTATCCCTCAAGGTAGAGCTTCAGGGTGAGCTCCCAGTCCTCGGTGATGCTCGTGGACCAACCCAGCCGCCTGGCAACGTCCGCCCTGAGCATGAAGACGCTGCCGCTTATCATCTTCATGGCCCCGAAGAACTCCTGAACAGGCCTCTCCACCATGTAGCTGCCGCTGTACTCGGCCCTCACGCCCCTGGTCAACCAGTTCTCGCTCTTGTTCAAGTGGTGGAGCTGGTACCCCTGGACGGCGGCAACGGGCTTCCTGTCCCTCAGCCGACGGGCAGGCATCCTTCCGGTCTCTGAGCCAAGTTCTAGGCCCTCTTCCCCCTTGAAAAACTCTAGGAACCTGTTCAGGATGTCTGGAGGGGGGATGAAGTCTGCGTCGAATACAACGACGTACATCGTTCTGGGATCCATGTATTCCAGGGCGTTCGCTAAGGCGCCCCCCTTGAACCCAGACCTGTCCCTCCTGTGAACGAACTTGACTACGGGCGAAGATTTCCTCCACCCGATGTCCTTCAGGATCTCTACCGTCTCGTCCCTTGAGTCATCAACGACCAAGACCTCGCAATTCTCATAGTTGATATCCATGCAGGCTTGGATGACCCTGCCAGCCACGTTAACCTCGTTGTAGAGGGGAAGATGGATCGATACGAAGGGCTTCTCCTGGCTCTCTCCAAAGGTAAAATGATTAGAGTACATCTCCGACCCTTCCTTAAAGGCCAGAGTATCTTCCCTGCCGCGTCTTTCAGGTCCTCGAAGGGCCGGTTTCGTCATCATGTAAAGGGCAAGGATCGTTGAGCCGTAGTATTTCAGGGCGTAGCAGAAGAACACAGTGCCCAGGACTAGGGCCGTGTAGGAACAGAACTGCCCCCAGGGGACCCCCAAATTCTCACCCGTCGCCCCCTTATGCGGCATTAAAACTACAATATTTACTTTTATTAGAATGTTACTAATATATGGACCTTATTAGGGACACTTGAGATAAAAACGCCATAAGATTAGGTGATTCAAAGATTCAAGGACCCAAACCTTGATAGTCCTCCGCAGCATTTTTCAGTAAGTAACCCGATCTGCTTGGAACCCTAGTGCCCGAACCTTGGTGAAAGCATAATGACCGAAATCGAAGAAAGAATCGACGAACTCGAAAATAGGGCTACAGAACTGAGAAGAAAGAAGAGCGAAATACAGGAACTGGTTGACCGATGGAGGGCCGAGCGGGACCGCCTTAACGAGTCCTCCAGGGCTATTAGGGACGAGGCAGCCGAGCATAGAGAAGAGCGGGACAGGATGAATGAGAGGGTCGCCGAGCTCAAGGACAAGCTCCAGCCTCTCCTGCGGGAGCTAGAAGAGAAGAGGAGGGTTCTTGAGGCTTTCCAAGGGGGCCTCAGGGAAGACAAGGAGGGACTCCCTAACAAAAGGCGGGTGGAGAGCGCCTTCAGGCGCGTCGAGTGGGAGGCCATGACCACGCCCACCAGGGAGATGCTCGAAAGGGAGGATGAGCTGATCGAGCGGGCCAAGGGCCTCAAGAGGACGCTGGAAGAGTTCGATGAGGTAGAAAGGAAGGAGGACGCCAGCATCGGCATGATAGCCGAGACGAAGGCGAAGGAGCTGGAGATACGCAGGATCAGGGAGGAGATGAGGGCCCTCAGCGAGAAGAGCCAAGAGAACCACGAGGCCATGATAACCCTCTACGAGAAGGCGGACAAGGAGAAGCGGAAGGCCGACGACGCCCACGCCAATTTCGTGGAGAGCCTCAAGGAGGTCGAAGCTATCAACGACGAGTTCGACGGAGTCATGCTCGAGATGAACGCGCTCCGGTCCGGGCTGAGAGTGGCGGAACTCAAAGAGAAGGAGGAGAGGAGGAAGGGCCTGAAGGCCGTGTTAGACGGGATGAGGCTTGAGGCCCATAGGAAGCTGGAGGCTGGGGAGAAGCTTACCTTCGAGGAGATGAAGCTCATCTACGGAGAAGTCGGAGAAGACGAGGAAGAAGAGGAATAACCAAGCGAACCCTCCGTCTTATCCGTTATAAACCAAATGCATTTCCGGTCAGACCATTGGCGGAGAAGAGATGCTGGGAAATCACAGTAGAAGCCCTGAAGGGAAAAGGAGTAAAACTTATTTCTGTCCTTCCGGGCAATCCTGCAGCCCTCTGTGACGCCTTCTACCATGATCCCTGAGATAGAACCAGTTCTGGTCAGGCAAGAGGCCTCCAGGGCCTTCCAGAGGTTGTGAAGAGGCCGCCTACTGCGGTCCAGTAGTGCCCTAGTCACTTGGATAGTCCTCAACAACTTCAGCCTGGGCTAGATAGAGCTACACGAGAAGGCGGCAGGGGACCGTTACATCGCCGTCGACTTCGAGCCCAACCAGGCTTCTCCGCCGTCGCAGAGGCTTCGGGATGCCATGGGGAAGCGGTTCACCGAGCCTGGTAGAACCTTCTGGGCCCTAGAGGGTGCTCTTAATAAGAATATGCAGGGGTTCCCATCTGTCCACGACTTCGTGGACCCCTGGGACTTCCGAGGGGTTCAAGGAATTTCATCGGAGTTCTTTAAACCCTGAGGATGGGGCATGTCATGCAGTGGATTCCCCCCATTCCCTTCCTCATCTCATCTCCTGGGATCTGGACGACCTCTAGGCCCCTCTTCTTCGCCTCCTCCATGACCCTAGGGTTACCTGTGTAGTGGAGAGCCAGGTCCGGGGCGACCGTGAGGAAGTTGGCCGCCATTTCTAAGCGCTCCCTGTCAGTGATCTCAAGGAGGTCCCAGCCCTCGTCCCTGAGCCACTCCACGAAGGACCCCCTCCAATCGTCAGACCTTGTGTAGAACTCCGAGAAGCTGTATCCTAGGGTCTCGTGCACGACTGCCGTCTTGCCGGGGAGCTCGGCGAAGTCTCCGTCTATGTGGATGTCGTCCGGGGGCAGGTTGACGACTATGAATAGGTCAACTAGCCTCTCGCTGAGCAGGAAGCCCCTGAGGGCCTCCAGGGCGACCCTGGTGGTCCTGCTGCAGAGACCGGCCACAGCTGCCCTCCCCTCCAGCAGCGCTAAGCCGCCGCCTTCGAAGGTCTCGGCATCCATGAGTTGGAAGGCTATGGGGACGCCTATAGCCTCGTGGGCTGCTTTTATGACCGGGGTCTCCAGCCTCCTAGATGGGAGGCCCATCCTGAATAGGATGGCTCCGGCGTCTGTTACTGCGCTCGTGTCCCTGGTGAAGACCAGGTTGGGGCATTTCTCAGCCTGTTCGACCAT
>CAYGAH010000127.1:0-4023 GCA_964347685.1 uncultured Candidatus Bathyarchaeia archaeon
GGGGTCCCTGAGGGAGAGCCAAACCAAGGCCGCCGCCAGGACCCCCAGGAGGCCGAAGAGCACCATAGAACCCCTCCAACCCAGACTGATGGCCAGAAAAGGCGCAGCCCAGGAGGCTGAGATAAGTCCGACGTTCCCCCCGACGGTGAGGAACCCCAGCGCTGTCCCCCTCTCCCCCGAAGTGAACCACCCTGAGACGAGCCTGACGGCCGGGACGAAGATACCAGCGCCCAGGAGGCCTGCGAGGAACCTGGTGGAAACGGCGACGAGGAAGTTTGATGAGAGTCCGAAGAGGGCGGTCGAGACGGAGACTCCCATGACGCTCAGTGCCATGGCCCTCCTCCCCCCTCGCCTGTCTGCTAGGACGCCCCATGGTATCTGGCCCAGCATGTAGCCGAAGAAGTATGAGGACATGAGGGCCCCGCTCAGTGTGTAGCTCAGGGACAGCTCCTCCTTTATCGCGGCGAGGACGTTGGAGTAGGCTGAGTTCATGACGCTGAGGGTGAATAGGGCGACGAACCCTCCCGCCACTATCCCAGGGTGGCGGAGGAGGCGCCGGGACACCATGCTATCAGAGGCCCCCCATCGACTTATCAGCCGTTTGGTCAACCCAAGCTCCCCACGGAGCATATGAGGGAAATGAAAAGGGCTTGAGCCAAAAACACAGCTGCATTGCGCTCAGCCCTGAAAAAAATGGAGTGCGATCGGGTCCTAAAAGGGGGTTAGATGATTATCTCCCCGGACTCGTCTGACTTCAGGAACTTCTGCCACCGATTCGCCGTGTAATCCTGGATCTCGTTCGTCTCTGCGTCTGTCATGTGCCTGAACCTCGCCTGGGGCTTAAGGTACTCGGTTACGGGCTTCAGCTCCCTCGGCTTGTAGTTCAGCCTGAACTTGACTCCGTCCATGATCTCGTACAGGGGCCATATCCCTGACTGGACCCCCGCCCTCGCCACCTCTATCGTCTTGGCTGGATCGAAGCGCCAACCCACGGGGCACGGGGACTGGATTATTATCATCCTGAAACCCTTCACGCCCTTCGCGTAGGTCACCTTCGCGATCAGGTCCTCTGGGAACCCGACGGATGCCGTGGCGACGTATGGTACGTAGTGGGCTGCGAATATCTTGGGTATGTCCTTCTTCATAGCCTCCTTCCCCCTGCTTCTGGGGCCTATGGGGTTGGTGCTCGTCCTGGCGTACTTGGGCGTAGCTCCGCTCCTCTGGTTCCCCGTGTTCATGTATGCCTCGTTGTCCTTGCAGATCACCAGTATGTTCTCGTTGCGCTCGGCCGCCGCCGATAGACCCTGGAATCCTATGTCGTAGGTGCCCCCGTCCCCGTAGAAGCCGACGGCTATGACGTCCTCCCTCCCAATGGCCTTTAGGCCCCGTGAGGTGCCCGTCAATGCGGCTCCTCCTCCCTCGAAGACGGCCCCGACCCTCGGTGTGGCCGTGACCGTGTCAGGGCAGCAGGGTATCCCGTGCCTTATTACGTTGGGCCCAAGGGCCTTGAAGGCCAGCCTGGCGGCCAGCGCGGCCCCGCATCCCTGGCATGCGCTCCCCGGGCTGATGGAGAGCTCCTCTAGGGGTATCTGGTTCCTGGTTATCCTCTGACTCATCTATCATTCACCTCCGCTCATCAAATCCACTCTATCTGGGACTCGACGGTCCCTCCTCTTGCGGCCTTCAGGGTCTTCTCGCCTATCTTGACGACGTCCCTGACCCTCACCTCCTTCCCCCCGAGCCCTGCGTGGAATCCCAGCACCTTGGGGCGGTCCTCCAATTCGAATATGTGGCTCCTTATCTGGTGGAAAACCGGCCCTCCCTGGCCTGGGCAGACGCTCCTGTCTATCATCCCTATGGCTCCCACTTCGGAGGCTATCCTATTGAAGTCCTCTGAGGGGAAGGGTATGAAGCTCCTCAGCTTCACCAGGCCCACCTTATTGCCATCGGCCTGAAGCTTGTCGACGGCGGCCCTCGCGGAGCCAGCGATGGTTCCCATGGCCACCACCACGGCCTCAGCCCCATCGGTCTTGTACTCCTCTATGAGGCCGTTTCCGTAGTTGCGCCCGAAGACCTTCCCGTAGTCCTCGTTGACCTCCTTTATCACGTCGTGGGCGCCCAGTACTGCCTCGTGGTGCCTCCTCCAGACCTCCTGGGGGTCTCCCCTGCCCCAGCCCCTCCCGAAGGTGGATCTGTCCACCTGGTCGGGGAGGATGCTTGGCATGGGCTCGTAGGGGGGAAGCCACTTGTCCACTGCCTCCTGATCCGGGATCTCCACCGGCTCTGCAGTGTAGGATAGGACGTAGCCGTCGTAGCCGAACATGACGGGGATCCTCACCCTCTTGTCCTCAGCGACCTTGTACGCCATCAGGGTCGTGTCTAGGATCTCCTGGGCGTTCTCCACGTACCAGTGCATCCATCCTGTCCACTGCTGTGCCATTAGGTCGGAGTGGTCTGGCTGCATCCCCTTTATGTTCCTGTGGACTATCGCCATGACCACGGGGAGCCTCTCGCTCGCCGTCTGGCTCAGGGGATGGTGCATGTACTGGAGCCCCGGACCCGAGGTGCAGCAGAACGTCCTGGCCCCCACCCTTGAGGCGGCCTGGACGACCACCTGGGACGTGAGCTCCCCCTCCACGTTGACGAACTCCGCGTCTAGCTCCCCGTTGGCCACCATCTCAGACAGGTACTCTGTGATGGTTGTCTGGGGGGTGATGGGGAATGCCGAGGCCACCTGCACTCTGGCCAGCTTAACGCCGGTCGCGGTGGCCTTGTTCCCAACCATTACCTCGTATGACATCTTTTTCTCCTCCTAAACCTCCACCCTCACGAACTCTATCGCCTTGACGGGGCACTCGTTGACGCAGACGCCGCAGCCCTTGCACTTTCGGTACTCTATCTCGGGCTTGTTTGTCTCCTCGTTCCAGCTGAAGGCCGTCTCCGGGCAGAATATCCAGCAGGCCTTGCACCCTATGCACTTCTCCTCGTCCACCTCTGGGGTGAAGACCCTCCAGCTGGAGACGTCCCTCAGGACCCCGTAACCCCCCACGTGGATGTCCACCTTCGTCTCAGGGGCCTCCTTGACCACCGCCTGCATGGGCCCCTTGACCTCCTCGTAGCTCCTCCTGACGGCTGCGATGTTCATCTCCCCCAGCCTCCCAGGGAAGTACTTCAATATGGCCTTCTCTACGGACTCCAGCTTCAGGAGGCCCGTTATCTTTACGAAGGCACCCAGGATGGCCGTGTTGGTGATGGGCCTTCCCAGTGTCTCTAGGGCGATTGTCGTCGCGTCCACCGTGGCGACTTTGAAGTCTCCCCCCAGCTTCACCTCCTCTGGGCCGTGGCCAGTGTTGAGGAGCACCAGCCCCCCTGGCTTCAGGCTGTCGACGACGGCCTGCTGTTTAGCTATCAGGGGGTCAAGGACGATGGAGATGTCAGGGTCGTGGACCAGCTCCCTCTCCCTCACCCTCTGATCGTCGATTCGGACGAACGCCGTGAGGGGCGCGCCACGCCTCTCTGTACCGTACATGGGTATGGCCTGAGAGTACTTTCCCTCCTCGTAAGCGGCAGTTGCGATTATCCTCGAAGCGGTGACCGCCCCTTGGCCGCCCCTGCCGTGCAACCTTATCTCGATCAACGGTTCTCCCTCTATCGAATCGTTAACCACTGTCGACTTACGTTAAAAGGGTAACGACTCAGACATACGCTGTACACAAACATTTAAACTTTGACTCAGGGTGCCCCGGGGCTCGCCTGATCGAAGATTTAAATTAACCGATGTAATAGATGGTTGGACCCGGCGATGATGGCAGAGAGGGAGCTCGGCTTCAGGAAGATGCTGGAGAAGAGCATCGTCGAGAAGATAAGGATAGAGCACCCCGTTGTCCTGAAGGGGCAGTACGAGAAGGCCTACAGGCTCCTCAAGGACTCCCTGGACACCGGGATAACCCCCTGCCTCGTCGGCCCCCCTGGCGTCGGGAAGTCGCTACTGGCGAGGAAGGTTGCGGAGGACACGGGGAGGGG
>CAYGAH010000128.1:0-27678 GCA_964347685.1 uncultured Candidatus Bathyarchaeia archaeon
GAGGTGGCTCCCCCTGCTGACGAACGACTTCTCGAGGCTCGTAGAGATCGAGAGGGGGATGGAAGCCCAGGGCTGAGCCATTTGGCCCCTGAGGAGCCCCGAAAGACGTAGAGGCCGAGGGGGTCAGCCGAGGGCTCGTCTCGGTGTACCCAAATGGCGGGGCACGACACGAGTGGGGAGGGCCCTAGTCCTCTGAGGAATACATGCCACTTCAAACCGAAGAACTAGTGAAGTAATCAGTCTCTTCTAAGGACGTAAAAATCTATTTCGATGTGGAGGGAGGTCACTCTCCTGTGGGCTCCAGCATCTTCACCTGATCAAGAACCCGCTCCCTAATCTCCCTGGGCTCTTTGAGGTCGGCGACTATCTCCCCTCCCTTAACAAGGGGCCTGAGCATGGCCTCGGTCTCGCCCCCGCAAATTGGGCACCTGGGAGAAGGATCGTCGGCGGGCAAGACTACGTCCGTCATGCATTCTCCGCACCTCCACACCTGCTTCCTCCCCCCCAGCTTCCCTCTCTTAGCTGCGGGCCTCCCCTCCACCTCTACTATGTCCAGGGCGAAGTCTACGGTCGGGGCTCCGCTCACGTAGGTCCCCACTCCGAAGGCGTCCGCCCCTGCTGCGGAGAGCCCCCCCACCGTCTCCTCGTTGAGGCCCCCTGAGACGAATATCTTAACGTGCTGGAAGCCCCTGAGGTCGAGCTCCCACCTCACCTCCTCAACTATCTTGGGGAAGTCCCCCCTCCTGCTTCCTGGGGTGTCGAGCCTGACCCCGTCAAGGGCCTCCCCGAGGGTCTCAGCCGCCATCACAGCCTCGGTCTTCTCGTCGTAGTACGTGTCCACGAGGGCGATCCTGGGCACCCCTGGCCCCATCACCTCGTCGTATGCCCTCCATGCCTCTGCCTGGTCCCCGAAGACTATCATGAGGGAGTGGGGCATCGTCCCCATGGCCTCCTCGCCTATGGTCTCTGCCCCTAGGAGGCTGGAGACCCCGTCCATGCCCCCGATGTACGCGGCCCTGTCCATCGCCGGGGCCAGGGAGGGGTGCTGCCTCCTTATCCCGAAGGCAACCACAGACTTCTCCCCGGCCGCCCTCTTCACGTAGGCCGCCCTGGTAGCTACCCCCGTCTCCTGGCATATGAATCCCAGGAGGGGCGTCTCGAGCTCGCAGAAGTCGTAGTAGGCCCCGTCCACCACGAGGACCGGTAGCCTCACCCCCCTGTGGTTCTCTGTGCGGAAGACTGTGCCCTCCTGCATAGAGTAGACGTCCACTGGGACCCCCTCGAAGAGGCGTGCCACCTCCTCGACGCCGCACAGGACGCCCCAGGGCTTGCCGTCGGGGATGGAGCCCGCGGTCACCTCCGCAACGACCCTGACCCCGTCCTTGCCCCTGGCCTTCAGTATCTTCTTCGTCCTATCGAAGTATATGTCTGTAGTTCGGCCCTCCTTCACCTCTTCGTCGGTGGCCACGAAGAAGCGCCTCAATCCCCCGCCCCCAGCCCGCCGCCCTCTATGAGCTCCTCGGAGGTGGTGACCTCGGCCCCGTACATCTCCATCATGAAGGCAAGGCTCGCCTCCTGGAGCTCGTCGGAGGCGGCCTCGACGCAGTCCCTTGGGACGACCACCCTGTAGCCCCTGAAGAAGGCGTCGGCGGCCGTGTGCTGGATGCATATGTTGGTGACAACCCCCGTGAGGACGACGGACCCGACCCCAAGCTCCCTGAGGAGGGCGTCGAGGCCCGTGGCGTAGAAGGCGCTGTACCTCCTCTTGTAGAGCCTGTGGTCCCCCTCCCTTGGCCTGAGCTCGTCCACCACCTCCGCCCCCCAGCTCCCCTCAACCGCGTGCTCCCCCCAGACTTCGAACTCCCTGTCGACGCCTGGGAGGTGGGCGTCGGTGACGTAGACGATGGGGGCTCCCTCCCTCCTGGCCTCCTCAAGGAGCCTCCCTATTTTGGGGACTATTGAGCGGGCCCTCTCGCTCCCCAGGGCGCCGGTTACGAAGTCGTTTATCATGTCAACAACGAGGACGGCCGTCTTCATCTCCTCATCCTCTCATCGATCTGGGGGCCTGACACCTATAACTTTTTTAAGGGGATCGTTGGGTTGGCTGCGTCCCTCGCCTATCCCCCGCCCCTGATGAGGGCCTCTCCAAGCTCCCGTGGCAGCCCCGCCTCCGTGATCGCCCTTGCCGTCTCCTCCACGGGGTAATCGACCCTCCTGAACTCGACCCCCGGCCCATCCCCGAGGTCGATGAGGGCGTAGCAGGCCCTTGGGTCCCCGTCCTTCGGCTTCCCAAGGCTCCCCACGTTCACCATGTGGACGCCCCCGACGACCCTGTGGTATGGGATGTGGGTGTGCCCGAAGACCAGGACGTCGACTCCGAGGGGCTCAAGCATCCTTTTGAGGCTATCCTCCGGGCGGTCCTCGTATAGGTATTCGTTAAGCCTTCGGGGGCTGCCGTGGACGAATAGGGCCCTGTCCCCCTCCCATTCGAGCCTCATGCTCCTTGGGAGGCCTCTGAGGAAGCGCCTCGTCTCCTCTGAGGAGTTCTCCTTCGTCCACCTGAGGGACCCCTCTCCCCTCTCCCTCTCCCCCGGCGTCCTGTATGCGCATCCGCAGTCCCCAAGCAAGAAGCCCACCCCCTCGTCGTAGTTTCCCATGACGGTGGGGACGTTGCCCCCTCGGATGATGCCTATGACCTCGTCGGGGTTGGGGCCGTACCCCACCAGGTCGCCGCAGCATACCCTCAGGTCCACCGACCCCCCTGCCATGTCTTCTAGGGCCGAACTGAGGGCTTGGAGGTTTGAGTGAACGTCGGAGAAGGCCGCGATCCTCATGGGTGGATTTCAGGCCCTGACCGATAAAAATCGTCCTGAGGCCCGAGGGCTGAGACGACCGGAATCGGCCACCGTCACCCGGGCACACCTTATAACCGATAAGGATGAGTTTATCCCAGATCTTTATGTCTGGACTGCTTTTCAGCGGCGAGAGGGCCTTCGGGCTGCTGGAGAGGCTCGCCGTGGGGATGGGGGCGAGGCCAAGCGGGAGCGAGGCCGAGAGGGAGGCGGCGGAGTGGATCGCCTCGGAGTTCAGGTCCCTTGGGCTGAGGACCTCGGTTGAGGAGTTCGAGGCCGAGGCCGGGAGGGTCGTCTCCAAGAGGCTTGAGGTCGTGGAGCCCTACAGGGGGGAGGTGCCCTGCGAGGTGATGCCCCTCTTCGGGAGCACTAGCCCTGAGGGGGTGGAGGGGGACGTCGTCCACCTTGACACCCCAGACGAGGAGTACGTGAACCCCGGGGTGGAGGGGAAGGTCGTCCTCACCTCTGGAAGCGCCCAGGACAGGGTGAGGTCATACACAGCCCTCTCAAGGTTCAGGCCCCTCGCAATCGTCTTCATAGAGGCGAGGCCAAGGGTCATGGCAAAGAGCCTGTGGGGGAGCGCCACATACAGGGAGAGGTTCGGGGAGATCCCCGTCGCCAGGGTCACATACGAGGACGGCCTCAACCTCCTGGAGAGGAGGGCGACTAGGCTGCGCCTTGTCGCGGAGGCGGAGAAGTCGAAGGTAAGGTCCAGGAACGTGATAGGAGAGCTTGAGGGGTCCGAGAGGCCAGACGAGATAGTAATAGTCGGGGGCCACTACGACACGGTGCTTGAGGTCTCCGGCGCAGGGGACAACGCGGGGGGCACAGCCCTCGTCCTGGAGCTGGCGAGGGTCTTCATGGAGAAGGGCTCCAGGAGGACGATGAGGTTCGCAGCCTGGGGATGCGAGGAGCTTGGCCTCCTTGGGAGCAGGGACCACGCCAGGAGGCTCAGGGAGGAGTCCGAGAAGGAGAAGGAGGGGGACGAGGAGAAGGAGACTGAGCTCGAAAGGGTGAGGCTCTGCGTCAACCTGGACGTCCACGGCGCCCTCCTGGGCACGAACGCAGCGAGGGTCCTGGGGCCCCCTGAGCTGACCGCCGCCGTCAAGCTCCTGTCAAAGGAGAAGGGGACCGTCTTCAAGGTGGAGGAGAGCGTGTACTCAAGCGACGGCACCTCCCTCTCGGCGGTCGGCGTCCCGAGCGTCTCCTTCTCGAGGGACGCTGGGAGCAACGTATTCATGCACAGCGCCGAGGACAGTGTAAGGTGGCTGAGGCCGGAAGCCCTGCAGAGGCAGGGGGAGTTCATAGAGCTCTTCCTCACCCGCTACGTTTCAGAGGCTGCTGCCTTCCCCTTTGAGAGGAAGATACCCGAGAAGCAGAAGAAGGATGTAGAGGAATATTTCAAGAGGGCCCTCAGGAAGCTTCCGTAGCGCCTTACTCGGGTGCCCGCCGACCTCCCCCATACGCCCTACCGATGCGGAGGCACATGACCACCCCGGATATGACTACGGCTCCGCCCCTCCTGGGGCCTGGGCTAAGACCCGCACGGACCCTTTGTTCCTTTCATCGTCGGACCTTCAGTCCCCGATCCGTAAAGCTTTTATCCTTTACAGGTTTAGCCTTGGCTGAGGAAAAATGCTCCCAAGCGCCTACATGACAGAGAGGCAGCTTGAGATATGGGGGATGCTCCGCATGGGCCTCTCCAAGGCGGAGATAGGGAGGAGGCTGGGGATAACGAGGCAGGCTGTCCACGACGCAGAGGGGGTGGCCCTGGGAAAGATAGGGTCGGCCCTTCGCGACGCGGCGGAGGCCAACATGGTGGAGGCCCGCTACGTCGACGCCTCAAAGGGCGTCCTCCTGGGTTACAGCCCAGCCGCCAGGAACAGGGTGATAGTCACCTTCTCTCTCAGGAACGGCGTCCAGACGTGGCACTACGAGCAGCCTGATTGTGGGGCGTGCATGTGGGAGGAGAGCTGCAAGAGGCGACTATTAGATGAGGCCGAGGAGCGGGGCGTCCGGTTATCGGCCGAGGAGAGAGAGCTACCGCCGTCGAAGCTGGCCCACGCAATCTTTTCCAAGATCATCCCGGGGCTGACGCCATGAACCTGCGGAAGATAACCCTCAGATACATGGGCTGGTGCCCCGGTATGAAGTCGGCAGCCATGTTTTTCCCCGACAGGGAGTTTTCCGGTAGAACTCTTTTCATTACCACAGCCCCCATCGCTTTGATCATAGTTGTAGCGATTGCTCAGAACATCTTCGAACCTAAGGAAGAGAAGCCGCTGATGGTGACAATCTACGATGTTTATGATCCAAGCGATCGAGCCACGTATTTAGATGACATGTTTGACGAGACCTTCAACTACTCAAAGCTGAAGGACAAACACATCGAATTCAACACTCCCTTCAAGGCCGAGTTCATATATTCTAGTAAAATCAAGTACGAAACATTCGATTTTGATAGTTTAGAGGATGTCTGGCTATTTCTGGAGGAACTCGAAACGCCGAAGATCGTAATTGGGTTTGCTAAATGGTTAAGCAATGGGACTTTCGAAGAGGCCCTCGAGAGATTTCATGGCTACGGTTCATCAAAAGAAGGCGAGAGTATACACTCTCTGAGATATGTCAATGTTTATTTTGGTATGTGGAGAGACAATTCTTGCTTCTTTGAAGTTATCCGTGAACCTAGTGTTACAGAAATATCTAGCTATGTGAATGGCTTCGATGGAATCTATGTTGAAAAAAGGTATGTGTCTGGAGAAGTTCATGGTTTGGCGGTTTGGATCTTGTATGTAAGGCTTAACAACACACCGCCGTTCTCTGCAGTCTTCTTAAGATTGCCTTTCTATTCTTAATGATGAGGCTTGACAAATGAACCTGCGGAAAGTTACACTGAGGTACATGGGCTGGTGCCCTGGGGTCCATTCGGCAGCCCGGTTCATCCCAGACAGGGAAATGTCGAGTAAGTCGATCCTTCTGGCGGGGTTAACGCTCACATCCATTTTGGTCACAGCGGGGTTCTTCGCCTTCATCTACTCCAAGCCCCCTGAGTGGAGGCCCCTGAAGGTGACCATAGACGGCGTCACATACCTCGACGAAGAATTCAACGAGAGCTTCGACTACTCGACCATCAGGGGGAAGAGTGTGGACTTCTACATGCCCTTCAACACATCCGATTTCGCGCCGGCCACAGCGGGAAGGCAGGGGGAGAGGCACGTGTACGAGTTCCAGAGTCTGGAAGAGGCTTGGCTCTTCCTCGAGGAGTGGGACACGCCGAGGGTCGTGATCGGCTTCGCGGGTTGGCTGAGCGAGGGGACCCACAGGGACGCCGTCATGAGGTATTACGGTCAGGACTATACGGGGCCAGGCATGATGAGCGATAACCCCATAATTGAGCAATTTGGCCACTGCCCCAGACCCAGGGTGGGGTGCTACTTCACGGTCGAAAGGAGCCAGAGCGTTTCTTGGATGCCGCCTGAACTGAATGCCACAGAGGCGATCGCGGTGACGAAAATGTATCATCGTTCTGTAGGCTCTTTAAGCCCGATTTGGTCCCTTTCCATCAGGCTGAACGACGCCCCACCCTACTACGCACGGTTCGTCAGAATCCCGATTTTTTAGGTGGAAGGGTTGAACCTGAGGAGCCTCACCCTGAGGTACATGGGATGGTGCCCGGGCACAGAGGTGAGCGCCTGAAACCGAAGGCCACAAGACCGAGCCACAAAACAGCGCCCAATCCTTGTCTGGGATCGGCAGACATTAATCCTCAGTTGCTCGTTTGAAGCTTGGTGGCCCTTCCCTGGGAAGAGGAGAACTTCTACACGTCAGGGACCTGAGCGTCTGGCTATCGGGAAAGCTGGAGCCGATAAAGATAGTCGACGGCCTGGAGCTGAGGATCAGAGAGGGAGAGACCGTCGGTTTGATAGGACCCACTGGGACGGGCAAGTCCGTCACGGCGAAGGCCATCCTTGGGCTGCTCAGGCCTATTGGGGGAGGGAAGCCCGCGTGGAGGGTGGAGGGGGAGGCCCTCTACAGGGGGAGGGATCTGCTGAGGCTTCCTGAGGAGGAGCTCAGGGAGCTTAGGGGGAAAGAGATATCGATGATATTCCAGAAGCCCGTCGGCTCCCTCAACCCCATCCTGATGATAGGATACCAGACTGGGGAGCCCGTTGAGGCCCATCAGGAGATAGAGGCTCAGAGGCTTAGGGGTATGGTCCTAGACTACCTGGGAAAGGTGGAGCTGCCCGACGCCGGGAGGAGGTTCCACTTCTTCAGGCACCAGTTCAGCGGCGGAGAGGCCCAGAGGATCATGATAGCCTCGGCTCTCATAAACAACCCCTCCCTCCTCATAGCCGACGAGCCCACAAGCGACCTCGACGTGACGATCCAGAGGCAGGTCCTTGAGCTGCTGAAGAGGCTGAAGGAGGAGTTCGGCCTATCCATGCTCTACATAACCCACGACCTTGGGGTGATAGCCGAGGTTTCGGACCGAGTCTACGTCATGTACGCGGGGAGGATAGTGGAGCACGGAGACGTCCAAACCATATTCAGGGAGCCCAGACATCCTTACACCGTCGGGCTGCTTGGGGCGACGCCTAGGATAGACTCAGACCACTTCGAGCTCAAGCCGATAAGGGGGGAGCCGCCGACTCCTCCCTACGACATCGCGGGATGCGTTTTCCACCCAAGATGCGACCACGCAGAGGAAAGCTGCACGGAGGAAAGACTCGGACTGGAGGAGGTCGGACCGGGCCACTACGTGGCGTGCCGCAGGGCCGGGGAGATCGATTTATAGCTCAACGTCCTTTCCTGAAGAGGCCCCACCCCGCGCCTTCCCCCAATGGGTGAGAGGCCCCCGCAACACACGTCCATCGGACGGGAACCCTCAAAACTTATTAGTCCACGTATGTTCACCGAGAATTGGAAAGGATTCCGGAGGAAAATTTTTGGCAGAGCTGGACAGGGAGGACCTGACCATCCTGAGGGAACTGCAGGAGGACGGGAGGATGAGCTACGCGGACCTATCGAGGAGGACGGGTATCCCGAGCTCGACGCTCCACGACAGGGTGAAGAGGATGATCTCGGGCGGGGTCATAAGGAAGTTCGCGGCCATAATAGACGAGGAGCTCGTCGGCCTGGACCACACGGCGATAATAGGGGTCGAGACTGGGGCGAGGCTGTACAGGGAGGTGGCTGACGGGCTCTGCGGCATAGACGAGGTCGTGGAGGTGTACGGCACCACAGCCGAGTTCGACCTAATGATAAAGGTGAGGGGCTCCTCGAGGAACGACCTGAGCGGGATACTGGGGAGGATCCGCTCCATAGAGGGGATCGACGACATCCACATCTCGTCGATACTAGAGGTCTTCAAGGAGGAGCGCACGCTACCCCTGAAGCCCTGATCAGAATGTATGCTTCCGTCCTCTCATCCCCCGGCTATTGGTGGGAAAATGGCCACCCTGTCACCGTTTCGTAGGATGTAGTCGTCTTCTCTTGCTATCCCGTTCACAATGCACCTCTTCACCTCCCCCCTGGGCACCCCAAGTTCAGAGAAAAGCCGCCCCAGGGTCGTCCCTTCATTCAACTTTAACTCGATGGCTTGTCCCAGCCCCATGCCTGGGGCATATTTCCTGAGGGTTGCGTATAGCCGCACATCGACCTCTATCAGGCCCCCTAGCCTCCTCTCTTCACGAAATGCCACCTGTATAGGAGCTGCATGTCGTCGGGGAATATCCCCAGGCGGTCGCCGTCGCTGACGACCCTGGTCAGTTTGGAGTACTCACCGTTTAGGAAGATGTTGCTTCCGATCTCTCCCATGGGTATCCCCATGCGTTCTATGACTTCCTTGATCGTGTTCCCTTCCTCTACCGAGACGTGAACGATCGACTCCTTTCTAGGATCCAGGTTATCGGAGAAGCGTCGGAGCTTTCCGTACAGGTGGATCTCCATCAAACCAGACTCACCCAGACCTCAAAGGGAAAAAATAGGGGTGCGCAAGTTCACTTCGCGTGGACCTTGTCCAGCTCCTCGTCGGGCACGTCGAAGACCGTGTTGTGGGGTGGGAGCCTCTCGTACTTCATGAACTCGGGGAGCCTGTCGTGGGCCTTGGTGAACCCTGCTTCTCTGTTGAAGGCCAGCTCCATGTCTACTATCTCACCGCCGATCTTGGCGATGTCGTTCGTCGTCCACTCGGTGCCCAAGACGCCGTTGCAGCTCTCCACCACCCCCTCCATGCCCTCTGGTATGTCGAGGACCGCGAAGGCGATGAAGAGGCAGTATCCGGTAGAGTCGATGAAGGCTGTGGCCTCCTGGAACCCCCGGGCTAGGGCCGCCTTGTTCACGTCGAACGGATCGGCCTTGCCCCCGACGCCGAGGATCTCTGGCGCTATCGTGTAGCCGGAGGTGTGGTCTGCGCCCATCGTCGAGGTGGCGTAGACGACGCCTATCCCCTTCACCGCCCTGGGCTCGTATGCGGGCATGTTCTGACCCTTTACGCCGGGAACCCTTACCACTCCGTAGACCCTGCCCGTGGTGGCGGCCCCGCAACCCAGGATCCGCCCCAGGGGCGTCCCCTCCCCTATTTCGTGCATCAACTCGATGGCCCGCGCTCCGTCTCCGAACTCCGCGAGCCCCGAATCCATGGCGACTGCGATGGTGCCACCGGCCTCGATGGTGTCAAGGCCGTAGTCGTTGCTCAGCCTGATCAGCTCCGCTATCGTGTCCAGGTCGTCGATTCCGCAGTTGGCGCCGAAGGCCCAGTCCGACTCGTATTCGACGCAGGAGACGTGCTCTGTTCCGTCCGGCTTGGGGTAAACGTTCGAGCACTTGATGACGCACTCCTGGTGGCAGGGGTGGCCGGTCATCCCGACCCCGCCCCTCTCATTGCAGATTTCGTGGATCGCCTCCCCAGAAGTTGCTGCGGCGCCATCGAACCTGCCCTCCCTGAAGTTGCGGGTCGGGTACCCGCCCGCCTCGTTCATTATGTTGACGAGGACTGCCGTGCCGTATGTGTTGAGGGAGCCGCCGGGCTTTGTGACGTCGTGGGTCCTGAGGGCCTTCTCCAGCTTGGCCACCCCCCTCTTGAAGAGGCCCCTGTCGACGACCTCCACTTCCTTCGCCCCTGTGTCGTCCGCAACCATGAACTTGAGGCCCTTACTTCCCAGCACGGCGCCCAGACCACCCCGGCCCGCGTACCTGCTGGGGCGGTTGTCGATGTCGTTGAAGCAGACACCGGCGTTCCTCATCAGCCGCTCCCCGGCTACGCCTATGGCCTCCACTCCCACCCTATTCCCGAATCTGTCGAAGAGGGAAGGGAAGGTATCGTAGAGACCCTTGCCCGCCCATTCATCTGCCGGGTGCAGGTCGACGCCGTCCTTGTCCAGCTTGAGCAGCCAGTACTTCCCCTCTTCCTCAGGCTGTCCCTCGATGACCACCGCCTTCACGCCCAACCTAGACAGCTTCCGGGCGAAGGGCGTGCCGGCGTTGGCTTCCTTGATGCCGCCCGTGAGGGGGGACTTGCCACCGACGGAGATGCGCCCCGAGCTAGGAGCGTTGGTGCCGGTCACTATGCCAGGGGCGAAGACCACCTTGTTATTCGGACCCAGGGGGTCGCAGAGGGGGTCGACCTCGTCGCAGACTATTCCATCGGTCAGCCACCTGCCTCCCATCTCCTTGTACTTATCGGGAACACTCTGCGCTCTGACATCAAGATTCGTCATGTCTACACGGACGATCTTTTTCATACAGAACTACCCTTTAGATTATCCGTAGTCTAAATGAGTTAATGTATTATAAAAAATTTTAACTATCATAAGCACATTAAATTCAAATTTCATTGAAAAGGTGCACGCGCCGCTCAAATAGAACCAATAGAATAACCGTGGTCGGGCTTCGGTCCATTTCATAGAAAACTAAGGACGGGTAGATATTGACCTAGGATAGGCCGCACCAGGAGGGGGCCAGAGGAGCGAATGAAGGATCGAGGGCCCCTTCATCCACCATTACTGTAGTTGAAGCGGACCAAGGCTCTCATGGGGATTATGTTGGCGGACGGGTAGTTGAGGCCTTCAGAACCTAAACCAAGCCAATGAACATCTAAATTGCGCCTTGGAGACCCACGGAATAGAAAACCTCCAGGTCGCAACAAACCGATGAATATACGATATACTTATTAATATCCGTATATTATACGGAATTCGAGAAAAAATCCGGAGGAATTTTACTGGTTTCTCATGAGCTACCAAGCTCTAGGCCGGCAGGACCCGGGCGGGACGGGGGACGCCCAGGTGAGGTCGGGATGATGGCAGAAATTGTAGAGAGTTGGGCCAGGAACCCCCTGACGAGGAGGGCCCTCGGATTCTTGACGGAGAGGGGGGAGGGCGGGAGGAGGGCGGAGAAGGTCCTCATGGAATACGCAGGCCTTGAAGCGGATATGTCCCTGGGGGACAGGCTCGCCGGCACCGCCTTCAGGATCTTCATCGGGGGCGCCTTGGGGAGGATGGGGATGGAAGAGGGGGTGGTTAAGGAGCACCTCAGGACGGGCTACTGGAGGAAGGGCCTCGCCTCGGTCCTAGAGGGCCTAGCATGGAGGGGCTCGGAGAAGCCCTTCACATCCTACTGCCCCTTCCTAGTCGTATGGAACTTCACCAACGCCTGCAACCTCCACTGCAAGCACTGCTACCAGGACGCCGCCGAGGGAGCCCCCCATCTTTACGAGATGAACACAGAGGAGGCCCTCACGGCGGTGGACGAGATGGCGGACGCCGGGGTCGCGTACGTAGCCCTCTCGGGGGGAGAGCCCCTCGTCAGGCGAGACTTCTTCGAGGTCGCCGAGAGGATCAGGGAGTGGGGGATGGCCTTCTCCATCGCGACCAACGGGACCCTCCTATCGAGAGATGCTGTTAGGCGCCTGGAGGAGGCCGAATGCCAGTTCGTGCAGGTCTCCATAGACGGGGCCAGGGAGAGCCACAACGGTTTCAGGGGCCTCGACTGCTTCGACGGGGCAGTCCGGGGGATCAGGAACGCCGTAGAATCTGAAATGGCGGTCGGGGTCGCCATGTGCGTGACTAGGCAGAACCTCCACGAGGTCCCTGAGATAATCGACCTGGCGGAGGAGCTGGGGGCTGACACCTTCATGCACTACAACTTCATCCCCATGGGGAGGGGGGAGAGCATCGTCGTGCAGGACATCTCCCCGGAGGAGAGGGAGGCCCTCCTCGAGGCGCTCTCCTCTGAGGCCAGGACCAGGGGCATAAACGTCCTCTCCACGGCGCCACAGTACTCCAGGGTCTGCATGGGGGAGGGCGCCGTCTCACTCACCCACTTCGACACCTTCGGCCAGCAGGAGAGCCTGGGAGATGAGATAGGCTTCCTTGCGGATTTCGTGGGGGGCTGTGGCGCGGGGAGGCTCTACTTGGCCCTCCAGCCTAACGGCGACCTCACCCCATGCGTCTTCATCCCCATAAGGCTGGGGAACATCATGGAGGACGACTTTATAGAGGTCTGGAAGGGCTCCGAGGTCCTGAACAGGATGAGGGACAGGGGCGGCTTCAAGGGGCCATGTGGCGGGTGCTCATATAGGAACGTCTGCGGCGGCTGCAGGGCGAGGGCCTACGCCTACCTCAACGACCTCAGCGAATCCGACCCGGGCTGCCTCCTGGGGAGGGCCGCATCGCTCGGAGCAGGGGAGACTGAGGGCCTGGTGAGGGTCGCCTATGCGAGGAGCTTCGAGGGAGGCTGACGCCGTGAGCTTCACGAAGGAGACCGACAGCCTCTGCCCCGAGTGCCTCAGGGTCGTCCCCGCAACGATCTACGAGCAGGGAGGCAAGGTCTACATCTCCAAGGAGTGCCCCGAGCACGGCCCATTCTACGATCTGTACTGGGGCGACTACGAGCAGTACGTGAGGGCCAGGAGGTACGAGCGCCAGGGCACAAGGCTCTCGAACCCGAGGACCGATGTGGAGAGGGGCTGCCCCTACGACTGCGGCGTGTGCCCCGAGCACAGGTCCCACACGATCCTCGCAATAGTGGACGTGACCAACAGGTGCAACCTCAGGTGTCCCATATGCTTCGCCCACGTAGGGGCGGCGGGCTACCTATATGAGCCCACGAGGGAGCAGATAAGGGGCATCCTCGAGAACCTCCTATCAAACTGCCCCGTCCGACCGCCAGCCGTCCAGTTCAGCGGCGGGGAGCCCACGGTGAGGGAGGACCTGCCCGAGCTTGTTTTCATGGCAAGGGAGATGGGTTTCGTCCACGTGGAGGTCAACTCCAACGGGGTGATGATGGCAGAGAGCGCGGACTACTGCGCCATCCTTAGAGAGGCTGGGGTGGACACAGTCTACCTCCAGTTCGACGGGGTGACACCCGAGCCCTACATAAAGGCCAGGGGACTCGACCTCCTCCCCGTCAAGAAGAGGGCCCTGGATAACCTGAGGGAGGCTGGCTTCAGGAGCGTCGTCCTTGTCCCCACCCTGGTCGGGGGCGTGAACGAAGACCAAGTGGGAGACATCATCCGCTTCGCCATAGACAACAGCGACTTGGTAAGGTGCGTCAACTTCCAGCCGGTCGCCATCACGGGTCGCATAAACAGGAAGGAGAGGGAGGCCATGCGCATAACCATCCCCGACCTGATGAGGCTGGCGGAGGAGCAGACCGACGGCCTCATAAAGCAGAACGACTGGTACCCCGTCCCCGTGGTCCAGCCCCTGACCAGGTTCATAGGCCACATGACCGGCCGAGAAAACGTGGACTTCGCAGCCCACCCCCAATGTGGCATGGCAACCTACCTATTACTGGGGGAGGGAGGCGCGGAGCCCATCACAAGATACCTCGACGTGGAGGGCCTCCTTGGGGGCCTCGGGGGGGCCAACGAGGAGATCGAGAGGGGGCACAGGACCAGGGCGAAGGTGGCGCTGGCCTCCTCGGCACTGAGGAAAATGGACCTGGGGATGCTACGGAAGTATCTAGCTCCCGTACTCATGAGGGGGGACTACGGGAGCCTGAGCGACCTCCACCACAGGATGATAATGATAGGCTCGATGCACTTCATGGACCCATACAACTTCGACCTTGAGCGGGTGCAGAGGTGCGTCATCCACTACGGGACCCCCGACGGGAGGATAATACCCTTCTGCACCATGAACACCCTCCACAGGAGGGAGGTGGAGAGGAGGTTCGCAAGGCCCCTGGAAGCCTCAGAGACGATCCCTGCGGACGAAGTGGGATCGACGATCCTAGAGGCCTCCGGTAGGATACGCTGAGGATCGATCCCTATCCACCTTCACGATCATTTCCTCAAAGGGTTCAAACGGATCGTTTTAATCGCCGCTTTGCCATAACTTGCCAGGTGCGAATTATGGCTGCAGCTGGAGGTGCTGCTGCAGCCGCCGCGGCGGCTGCGGCGGCGGGAATAAGCTACTACAGGGTCAAGTTCAGGAGGGGGGAGTTCCTAGACCTCGTCTCCATTGCGAGGCCCAGGATCATATACAGGAGGGGGAAGAACCACTTCTTCGCCTTCGACAGCTTCGTCATGTACAGCCAGGAGTGCGAGGACGGGGACTTCGGCCAGAGGGTCATGGAGGCGATAGAGCTCTCCAACTCCTCCTGGCAGACCTGACCACCCCCTTTTTGTGCGAACCATGGAGGCCTGCCCATCCCTTAGGCGAGAGTCAGCCCCGTGAAAACCTTTATACGCCCACGCGTTTCCAGAGTCTTTGCAAATCGGAAGCCTTGGCCGGCGTAGGTTGGGCGGGGATGAGCGGCAGGACGGTTATAGACGCAGAGGGCCTCATACTGGGGAGGATGGCCAGCGTAGTGGCCAGGAGGCTCCTCGGGGGGGAGAGCATAGACATAGTCAACGCGGAGGATGCCGTTGTTTCCGGGAGGCGCCTTGAGGTAATCAGGGAAAGGAAGGAGTTCCTGGAGGTCGGGGGCAGGGGCAGGGGCCCAGTCCACTGGAGGAGGCCAGACACCATAGTCCGCAGGACCGTTAGGGGGATGCTCCCCCACAGGAAGGCCCACGGTAGGGAGGCCCTCGGTAGGCTCAGGGTCCACATAGGGGTTCCCAGGGAGCTTGAGGGGGCAGAGGCCGAGGGGATCCCCGAGGCGGACTCTGAGAGGCTGAGCGGCGGGTACGTCTCGGTCGGGGAGATAGCAGAGGCAGTGGGCTGGAAGAGGTAGGGGACATGTCGAGCAGGAAGAAGACGACGCTTGCGACCGGGAAGAGGAAGAACTCCAAGGCGAGGGTGGTAGTAACCGACGGGAAGGGCAGGGTGAGGATAAACAACACCCCCGTCCACCTAATCGAGCCGAGGACGGCAAGGGAGAAGATAATGGAGGCCCTAATGCTCGCAGGGGACTACTCAGAAAAGGTGGACATAAGGGTGGACGTCCAGGGGGGAGGCTTCCTCAGCCAGGCCGAGGCAGCCCGGATGGGGATAGCCCAGGGCCTCGTCAAGCACACCCGGAGCAAGAGGCTGAGGAGCACATACCACGAGTACGACCGAACCATGCTCGCCGGGGACCCAAGGAGGAAGGAGGCCAAGAAGTTCGGGGGCCCCGGAGCCAGGAGCAGGAAGCAGAAGTCCTACAGGTAGGGGTCAAGATGGTGAGGATGGTGACGCCCAGGGTCAACAGGGACGAAGGGGAAAGGGAGGGCAGGGGGTTCTCGGTGGCCGAGGTCAGGGAGGCTGGCCTAAACGTAAGCGAAGCCCGTCGCCTGGGGGTCCCCGTGGACACCAGGAGGAAGTCCATCCACCCCGACAACGTCGAGGCCCTGAAGGAATGGGTCGAGGAGGCAGGGGAGGAGGGCTTCAGGGTCCCCAAGCCCAAGCAGTCATCCAAGGGCCAGAGAGGTAGGGCATACAGGGGGCTGACGGGCTCGGGGAAGAAGATGAGGGGCCTCAGGAAGGAGCCCTAGCCGATTCAAGGCGATCGCCCCCTCAAAGATTCTTCATGTCTTGCCCACAAATTGG
Source organism: uncultured Candidatus Bathyarchaeia archaeon (assembly GCA_964347685.1). Taxonomy (GTDB): domain Archaea; phylum Thermoproteota; class Bathyarchaeia; order TCS64; family TCS64; genus CAYGAH01. The sequence goes on from CAYGAH010000128.1 coordinate 15,827, forward strand.
TTCTTGTAACGTGGACGCAACCAGCCGCTCAGAAGGAGCGTGAATCCCGAACTCGACATCGCCACACCCGACATCTGTTGATACAGGATGTAGCTAGGGGCCTCCAAAATCTCAAACTCAAGGGGCCCTATGTAGCCCGGGCCCGGGTTTACGTTCACAGCTTGATGGGGATACCTTTCTATCTCCCCCTGCGTCGCAACAATCACCAAGACCCCGAGGACCAGGATGACGGCCCCCAGCTTCTGCTCGCCCGTTATCCTCACCGGCTCCACTCCCGATGATGACCAACAATGGAACGGTTAAACAAGTATTTTATACTAAGGAATAGAACAGCATGACAAAAGGGACCCATCAGCCGACACCACCGGGAACCCTGCCATCGCCCATGGAAGACCCCCGATTCGAGGAAAAGGGTGAGGATCGGGCGCGAGGACCAGATTAAGCCGGGGAGGAGGCAGACCCCCTTTCTATGTCCGACTCAAGATCGGGTCTATAACTTTTCCAAAATGGATGTGTGGTAGGGGGATATTGTAAACGTTGGGCTAATTCAGCTTCGCCAGGGCCCTCTCCATGCGGTCGAGGGCCTCGTTTATGATGGACTCGCTCGTGGCCACCTGCATCCTCAGGTGCTCCTCCCCCTCAGGGCCGAACTCTGTGCCCACGGAGAGGCTCACCCTAGCCTCCTTGAACATGTAGTCGAAAAGCTCCTGGCTCGTCATCCCGTACCCGAACCTTGGGAACATGAGGTAGGTTCCCTGGAGCTCAGGCACAGTGACGTTCCCCATCTCCTCCAACCTTCGTGTGCATAGGTCTCTTATCCTGTGGAGGTGGGCCATCATGTCCCTCCTCCAGTAGTCGAGGCTAGTGCCCAGCATGACTGGGGCGGCGGCCTTCGCGATGTTGTTCGTGCCCCTCATGACCCCCCTGGCGATCCTGCGCAGGTCCTCCATCACCTCCATGTTGGTCGCGACGATGTACCCCATCTGGAGGCCGGGGATGCCCCACGTCTTGCTGAACCCCCAGCTGGTCATGGTTAGGTCCGCGATCTCGGGGCCCAGGCTGGCCAGGCTGATGTGCTCCCTCCCGTCGAAGACTATGTCCTCCCATAGCTCGTCCACCATCACCTTTATACCGTGGTCCACGCATACGTCGGCGATGCCCCCGAGCTCCTCCCTGGTCATGACTCGGCCGCAGGGATTATGGGGGTTGCATACGAAGAGGAGCTTTGTCTTGGGCGTGATCAGCTCCTTGAGCCTCTCAATGTCGAAGCTGTATCCCTCCTCCATCTTCAGCTTCCAGTATAGGGGCTCCGTCTTTGTGACGTCCACCGCCGTGAAGAAGGGGAAGTACATGGGGTCCGTCACGACGACCTCGTCCCCCTCCTCGCAGGCTTGCCTCACCGCTAGCCACATCCCAGGTATCACCCCCTGGGTGACCATTACGTTCTCCTTGGTGACCTCGACCCCGTTCCTCCTCCTCACCTTCTCGGCCATCGCCTCCCTCGTCGGGACGTCCGTGCTGTAGAGGAAGTCCTCGTCGTGGACGGCGTTCAGTATCGCCTTCTTCAGGCCAGGCGCCGTGGGGAAGTCGGGGTCTGCGAGCCAGAGGGGGACGACGTCGGGGGGGTCCCTGTGCCACTTTATCCCCGGGGCGGCGAGCATCCCTTCGACTGTCGGGGAGTTGAATACGTCCTCTAGGTACATGACTACACCACCTATGGTTAGAGAGTATGGAATGGGAAGAGCTAATAATCGTTTTGATGCCCGCACCCCTCCCCGGGCCCCGAATCGCAAGTAATATATCGGGAATAGAAGACTGATGGGGGGAGGGTTCAAAGATGAAGATCCTACTGTACTTCGACTGGGCGGGGAGCAGGAAGGAGTTGAAGGATCACGACGAGAAGATGAGGGGCGCCGCCGAGGAGGTCGGCACCGAGTACATTGGGCTCTACGGCTCCATGAACGAGAAGTGGAACTTCGTCTGGCTGTTCGAGGCAAAAAGCTTCGACCACTTCATGGAGATGGGGAGGAAGGTGCCCAGACCCCCGCAGATGACCCACTACATCACAGAGCTCCTCATCCCCGTGAGGCTCGAATAGGCCAAAGGTCAGGAGCTAGGTCATCCTCGCCCCCACGTCGTCGATGCCCGCGACGACGACCCTTTTCTCGGGGGCAGCCTCTTCGAGGACTTCGACGAGTCCCTGAGCCCTATCCCTCTCCAGGAGCGAGAAGACCACCTCTCCGAACATGGCCATGGTGCACGGGTAACCGGCCCCGTCGGTTCTGTCGAGCACCTCCCTCATCCGGGGGGTGATGAGGCCCACGTGCTCGGCGAACCTCCTTGAGTAGTGCATGAACCTCTCCGGGGTGAGTTCCCTGTGGAGCTCGTCCACGAAGAGGCCCCCAAGCTCGTTTATCCTCCTGCATAGCCCGGGGTCTGAGAGGGCCTCCCTCGTCGATATGGGGCCGAAGTGCAGGAAGACGACCCCCAGGTCTCCGCTGCGACCGTACTTCACCGCCCTCCCTATCCCGGGGGCCCCTGGACTGTACAGGACCCCGAATCCCCCCTGGGTGGCTGCGAAGACGGTTCCCAGCCCCGTCCTGCACTCTATCTCCGCCAAGTGGGCCACCCTCGCCGCCTCGACGTAGGGCATCCCCAGGCCCAGGGCCTCGTTCATCGCCAGGGCGAGGGTGAGGGCCCCGCACCCGCTCGAGCCTATGCCGGCCCCGATGGGGACCTGGACCTCGTGGACGACCTCGACCCTTTGGGCCCCGCCCAGCCTTGAGAGCATCCGCCTGGCAACATTCTCAGAAACGACTGCGTCCCCTGTGGCCTCCCCGTTTATGGAGATGACGACCGAGTTCCTTTCCGAGGGTTCTGCCCTGACCCTCGTGTGGACCCCGAGTTCTATGGAGACCCCTGCCCCCCTGGACCCCTTCTTCAGGGGGTCCTCCGCCTCGTCGCATATCTGGAACAGCCCCGTGAGGTGGCCGGGGGCGAAGGCCGAAGCTTCCCTCATTTCCCTCCCTCTATTCAGCCCCGCCCCGATAAGATTTGCGTCGTCTTAGGCCCACTGTGGGTCAGTGGAAGGAGTGCTCCTCGTCTGGGAACCTACCCTCCCTGACCTCCTCCACGTACCTGGCCACGGCGTCCCTTATGGTACGGCTCAGGTCAGCGTACCTCTTTACGTGCTTGGGCTTGAACCCCTCGTCCATCCCCAGCATGTCGTTGAGAACCAGGACCTGGCCGTCGCAGTCTGGCCCCGCGCCGATCCCTATTGTGAGGGCGCCTACGGCTTCCGTGATCCTCCTTGACAGTCTCATCGGGATGCACTCTAGGACTATGGAGAAGACGCCCAGGGCGTCGAGCTCCAGGGCGTCCGCGAAGATTCTTTCAGCCTCCTCCCTCTTCTTCCCCCTCACCTTGAACTCCTCTGCTGTCTGGGGCAGTAGGCCCAGGTGCCCCATGACGGGTATCCCCGAGGATATGAGGGCCCCCACGGCATCCGCCCTGTTCCCCTCCAGCTTGACGGCGTCGGCCCCGGCCTCCATCAGCCTCCCGGCGTTTTCCAATGCGTCTCCTACGCTTTCGTAGGTTCCTATGGGCATGTCGGAGACTACGACCGCCGACTCTGCTCCCCGGGCCACCGCCTCTGTGTGCCTCACCATGTCTGCCATGGTCACCTGCCTTGTTCCCTCGTAGCCCAGTACGACCATGCCCAGGCTGTCCCCAACGAGGATCAGGTCGACTCCCGCCCCTTCTAGGAGCCTGGCCATCTGGTAGTCGTATGCGGTGAGCATAGCCACCCTCCTCACTCCCTTGAGGCGTCTAAAGGTATCTATTTCCACTTCCTTCCCTCCATGAACCTTACCAACGCGGTCATAACGTCGTTAACGGGCGTCGGCACCCCGTACCTCCTCCCCAGCTCCGAGACCCTTCCGTTGAGGAACCCTATCTCTGTCCTCTTCCCCTTAACCACGTCCTGGCACATAGAGGATAGGTTCAGGTATGAGGCTGCAGCCGAGGCGATCTCTTCGGCCAGCGAGGGCTCCAGGGCCACCCCCTCAGCCGCTGCCACCCCCCTGCACTCCTCGACTATCCCCCTCCTGACATCGGCCAGGGCCTCGGAGGCTATCTCCCTGTTTGGGACCATGAATATCGCCGTAAGGGGGTTTATGACGCAGTTCATTGCCAGCTTCCTCCAGACCTCGTAGTCCATCATTTCCGAGAGGCGGGTCTCAAGCCCGCAAGACTCGAAGAGCCCCCTAATCCTTTCACCCACGGGGCCCTTGGGCAGAACGGTGGCCCCGGCGTGCATGACCTCGACCATGCCCGGTGCCGGGAACTCCACGCCGCTGGAGGAGAGGCCCCTAACAACGGTCAAGGCCGGGCCCACCACGGCTCTTACAATCTCCTCGTTGCCCAGCCCGTTCTGGAGGACTAGTATGGTCGTGTCGGGCCTCAGGAGGCCCCTCACGGGTTCGATCGCCGCCTCTGCGTCGTGGGCCTTGGTGGTGAGGAGCATGAGGCAGTTCTCTGAAACGTTCTTCAGCCCCTTCGAGGCCCTTATGTGGAACCTGCCCCCCACGACGCCAGATAGGACGAGGCCCCGGGAGTTTATGGCCTCGACGTGCTCCCGCCTCCCTACGAGGAGGACGTCGACCTTCCTGGATAGGAGGGCCCTGTAGTAGCTGCCTATCGCGCCGGCCCCTAGGACAACGACGCTCCAGAAGCCCCCTCCTTCACCGCCTTTCATCGGGTTCGATGTACACCCCCTTCCTAGAAAGCTCTCGGAGGCGCTCAAGCATGAGCCTCATGGACTCGGAAAGCGCCTCCCTGTTGCTGTAGTTTCGGACTGTCTCCTCAAGCTCCCCCCTGCCGCTTCCCTTCAACCTCACAGCCTCGGAGACCAGCAGGGGCATAGCCCTGACGACGTTGTCTACGATGGTTATTGAGGCGGACTGGGCGGTCCTTGAGAGGGGGTTTAGGTCCACGGCGACCACCCTCTTCCCCATCCTGACGAGGCCCTCTGTCCTGTCCCCGTCCTCTAATGGAACGAACACCACGTCAGAAACCAGTATGCCCCTGGGGTCAACCCTCCTCCTCTCGCTGTACACCTCCTCGATCCTCGCAGAGGCGGCCTCCCCCACCCCAAGAACCTCCCTGGCCCCGGCCTCCCTCAGAACCCTCTCTATCGCCTCCTCCCTCCCGGGGAGCCTGTGGAACAGGTTCACCTCGAGCTTCGCTCCTGTGACCTCCGCCAGCTCGACAAGCTCCCCGGCGCAGAGGGCGGCGACGTTCCCGTTCACCGAGAGCACGGGGCGCTCAGCCAGAAGGAGGGCTGCGGCCGCTGCGGTTATGGCCCTCATGGCCGGGGGCGTGGTCCTCTCCCCGAGGATGTAGTCGAAGGCCTCCCCCCTACCGTGGGCTATGAGGCCCGCGGGGGCGAGGACCCCCGTCTCAAGGTGCTCCGTGAGCTTCTCCCTCATCCTTATCGACTCGGCCCTCGGGTGCCTATCCGAGACGTGCCTCCCTTTCCCCATCTATCTTCCCCCTCTATACTTGCGCCCAAAAGAAATGCGTTTCGAGGGGTATTACCCTTGGGTCTTTAGAATAGGAGCCACCTTCTTAGCATGGTTCCAAATCAGGGGGATCCGAAAAAGTAGGATCTGGTGCCCTGCCCGTGCCGTTCTAGGAAAACGGTTAAAGGAGGCTCTCGTAGTCGAAGGGCTTCGACGGGTCGACCACGGGGGCTTTGACCTCGAATAGGTCCGTGTACTTGAGCCCCGTCCCGGTGTTGAAGAGGACGACCCTCTCTTCACTCTCTACGTCCCCGGACTCAAGCATCCTCCTTAGGGCTGCCAGGGTCGCGGCCCCCTCGGGGCATGGGAAGATGCCCTCCTCCCCCGCCATGAGGCCCACGGAATCCATTATCTCCTCGTCGGAGACGGCCAGGGCCGTTCCCCCGCTCTCCCCGACCGCCCTCAGGATGAGGAAGTCCCCCAGGGCCTTGGGGACCCTCAGGCCTGCGGCTATGGTTTGGGCCCCCTCCCAGAACTCTGACTCCTCCCTCCCCTCCCTGTAAGCCTTTGGGATGGGGGCGCAACCCTCGGCCTGGACTGAGACCATCCTTGGGCGCTCGGGGCCTATCCAGCCGAGCCTCTCCATCTCCTCGAAGGCCTTCCACATCCCTATTATCCCCGTGCCGCCGCCCGTCGGGTAGACGATCACGTCAGGGAGCTCCCAGTCGAACTGCTCAGCAACCTCCAGCCCCATGGTCTTCTTCCCCTCCAGCCTGTATGGCTCCCCTAGGGTGGCGACGCTGAACCATCCCATCTTGGCCGTGCCCTCCCTCACGAGCCTCCCCGCGTCGGATATGAGGCCCCTCACGAGGACCACCTTGGCCCCCACGACCTCAGACTCCACCGCGTTCACCTTGGGGGCGTCCACGGGCATGAAGACGTATACCTCCATCCCTGCCCTCGCCCCGTAGGCCGCCATGGCCCCGGCTGCGTTCCCGGCTGATGGGAGGGCTACCCTCCTGATTCCAAGCTCCTTGGCCTTCGATATCGCCATTGAAAGGCCCCTCGCCTTGAACGTGCCAGTGGGGATTATTCCCTCGTCCTTCACCCAGAGGTCCGGGAGCCCCAAGGCCTCGCCGAGGCGGGGGACGAAGGTGAGGGGGGTCCACCCCTCCCCTAGGCTGACCACGTTCTCCCTCCTCCTTACGGGCAGAAGCTCCCTGTACCGCCACATGGTTGCCTCCCTCCCCACCAGCTCACGCCTCGTCACAGCGTCCTTCACGGCCTCGAGGTCGTACCTGGCCAGGAGGGGCTTTCCGCAGTCTGTGCAGACGGTCTGGACCCTGTCGGCGTCGTGGACCTTCCCGCACTTTGAGCATTCCAGGTGTGTGAAGTAGCTCAATTCGATCCCATTATCTCTGGGCCTCACCGAAATAAAGCGTTTAGATCCCCTCGGGAATGGGGCTCCGACTCCAAGTGCCCCGATCCTTAGGGCTCTTCCGGCTCGATCAAGGGGCCGCCTTGGAGAGCCTCTCCTTGATCTCCTCCACTGCGCCCTTGAAGACCTCCCTGAAGTCGTCCCATGCCTCGTCAGACACCTCCCTGCCGAAGTAGATCAGGTTGAAGTAGAGGGAGGCGCCACCGAAGACGCTGCCGATTACGGCGCTCTCCACGGAGTCGATCACCCCCTCGTCCCTCATGTGCCTCCACTAGGCTGCCTGTCCCCTCAGCCTGCCCTCCTCAAGCTCGCACTCTATGCGCCTCTCCAAAAGGTCCCTCTCGTTAGACTCCATCAAACCACCCGTATTCAGTTTGGATTGAAGCAATAAAAACAGTGTACAAGCCTGACCGCAGCCGGACGGATAACCAGACCACAGCGAGTCCGGCTCAGAGGAGTTCAGGTACAACGGTACGTCTGCTGCAGGAACAGCCCAGAAAAGTACACAGACCCAGACGGGCGAATCCCATGGAATATTATTATCGGCAGGTGCAGGCGCTATTATAGGTGGAACTTGATATTCTGTAACACACATACGCACTTTTAAAATTCATGAATTTTGAGCAGCTGTTGGTTCAGGGGCTGTTTCTGGATTCGTACTCTCGATGGGGGAACCTGCACTCACTTTGGTGGGAAATCCCCGCCAGTAGTTCAGATATATACTCTTTTAATCCGATGATTGACTTTGGATTGGAGTAGTAACCATTTTGAAAGGCACAAACAGGGGTATACGACTTATTTTGGGAAAGCTTCTAGCAATCTCCCTATATTGGTTCCTTCAATACATGTACCCAGAACGTTCTTTTATCGGCCCTAGCTTCCAATTCTTGGTCTCGCTATTTACTTTTTCAAACGTGCTCGATAACTGGATAATATTACGATTAAAGCGTGCCCGTGATCAATCATTTACTAAAAGACAGTATCTGGTCACCCTCTGGATTGTAACGCTATGGGCTTTTGGTGCTCCATTACTAGCAGTCACCCAGATGTACATACATGCGCCAAGCCCTGAAGACCAAGCAGGAACATTCTTGATCTATTTACTTCCCGCTATACTAGTTCTAGGAGGCTACGGCTGGATCGCATTGAGCAAATATTTCAAGGATCCCTTTCTATTTCTTGAAAGATATTGTGCCATGATTCAAGTTATGCTCTTACCACTTATCCTAACTACGACTATTTCAGTATCAGGAAGAAGCATTACACTCTTCGAGTTAGCTTTCATAAAGCCCTCGGATTCTCTATGGATTTATCTATATATGATAGGTACGATTATTTTGATTGCAGTTTATTTAACTCCTATAGGGAGTTCTTTATGGGGTGCAAGGTTTTCAGCCGTACTAGCTGTTGTTAATGTATTATTTTGCGTACCCCTATCACTTCAAATCGAAAACTTATGGAATACAGTGATACCAAATGTTTTTCGAATCGCCCTCATTTTGATGTTGACAGGTTTGATACCTCAATTCTATTGGACCATGATCGCCTCTAATAGAACTCAAAGAGGATCTGTAGAGGATAAGATGAACGAACTCTAAATTAAAATGACTTTAAAAGTGTTTTATTAACATCTCTCGATTTTTTTTAATAATAACATTCATCTTTTTTCTTTCTTCATCTGAAATACATGAATCTAATCGATTAAAAGTTTCAATTATTTTTCTTTTAACACATATTATTTTTTCATTTCTTTCACTTTGAAATAAATTATCTGTTGGTCGATACATTGTCAGATATTTGTTGAAATTTTCCCTAGCTTCCATAATACTGTAATCACTATTTGGTCCTCCTACGATCCTATCAGGGGGTTCTATTCTAGCAAGTGGATCATCTTCCCAATCACATAAATAACATATTTCGTAGCCTCCCTCTTCGGTTAATGTATCATAGCCGCATACGGGACACTTTACCATAATAAATGGACATATATCATAACTTTAAATCTTTTTTTATTTCAGATTTAAAGCAGTTCCATTTCACACAAGTTACATCTCTAAAGTTATATGCGTTCACAAATTCATTACCAAAGCACGAGATTTCGAAACATAGCACATATTCGAGGAATTATCTCCCTTAAGGGCTTATGTCCCCGGTCCTCAATTTTATGTGAAGGCGTGTGCTTAGGTAGAACGGTGCGGTACAGAACTGGTTTTTTACGACATAAACAGCAGACTTTGTCCGCCTCTGGGACAGCCAAGACGGCTACCTGACAAGTCTACTCGGGGCTCTACTACTTCGGGGCACGGTACTACGACCCCGATAGCTGCCTATCATGGAAAACTACCAAGCGTAGAGGAGACGCCTGTTGTAGGCCCCGAAGACATAAGCATCGATTTCATCTCAGGTGCAGGTGCTGCATTCACAATAGAAGGGGCATGGGAAGTAGGTCAATTAGTTGTTGAGCCTGAAGTAGTTAAGGAGATAGAGATGAATGTCCCATATGAACGATTAGAAGTTATTGGGGTAACAGCCAAAACGGCTTCCAAGTATATTCTAAAATATCAAATATCCGAAAAATTACATGAAATAGGGGAGATGAGATACGAAAACTGGTGAATGTGACGATTAAAAACGGCTATTTTAAAAATATAATTCAAATTCTCCTTTATCTATGTGGTTACCCAGTTTTAAGCACATTTTTAACCTTGTCAGGTTTAGGTAGTTTCTGGAGCCCTCTAGTTTTCTACTTTTCATTATTAATGATTCTTATGACAACTATTTTATTAATTCCTCAAATCTTAAAAAACAGTCCGAATCCAAACTCCATGATCTTAATTTTTTCTATACCCTTTCTTCTTTCCTTGTATTTTAATCCAAAGGGTATAAGCTACGCCAGCATCGGGTTTTTTATAGTTGGAGGTGTGTTTCTCATTGTTTCATACATTCTTAAAGCCCTCAAGATATTTCGTAGACTTGTTGCTAAAAGTATTAAATCTATTTTAAGTTACTGGATTATCTTCATCTTTGCCGCATCTATTGTGACCTCAATTTGCTTGTCCACTTTAAATGAGGTGGTCAATCTTGTACCTGTCTTCCTCATTGGACTCGTATTTGGTTGGTTAGCGCCAGAGGTGACTTATCGATTCATCGGTAAGAAAGAGTCAGGACCTGTTTTAGCGGCTGTCTTGTACGTAGCTGTTTCCATATTACTTGCTTTTATTTATGATATAATTTTAGGTGATTATCTATTTTTTCAGAATCTTGAACCCGATGGTCCTTTGGTAGGAATTGCGTCCTGCATCGCTGTGCCTTCCATGCTCCTCTCCAGAATCATTCTAGAGACATTAAAAGTATAAAGATTCGAGGATTGAATAATATCTAAGTGTTTAGTTTTTATTCTAAATTATTCTACTCGAACATTCTTCAAGTAGCGGAGAAACGTAGCAGCACCATCGAGTACTACCGCCAAGACCACCTCAGCTCCACACGGCTGAAGACAGACAGCAATGGCAACGTGGTATTCACCAGGAACTACGAACCCTTCGGATCAGACCAAAGCGAGTCCGGTTCGGAGGAGTTTAGGTACAGGTACGTCTACTGCAGGAACAACCCACACAAGTACACAGACCCAGATGGTAGGTGGTCTCTACAGATAGGTATTGATGGATCTTTTGGATTAAAGTGGAGGCTTCTCGGTATAGGTTTTTCTGTAGGCTTTGGCGTAGTAATAAGTCACCATAAATCAACAGGCTGGCAAGTTGCCTCATATTCTGAATCTTTTGGTGGAGGTATATATGTCGGTAAACCCGGAGCGTCTATTGGTTTACAGGTTACTTTGACGCCTTCAGACAAATCTATCCATGATGTCGAAGGGTCTTCTATAGGTATTAGTTTAGAGCATGCTCAAGGTTTCCAGAGAATTGGTGGTGGTATCAGTTTTCCAGTAGAAGAGGGTAATATCGATTTTAGTAAACCGAGTTTTACAATTTCACTACCGATTCCGTACACCTCTGTTGGAGTTGAAACTGGAGGAATGGTCTCCTATACATACACCAATGTTCTTCCTATACATATCGATCCATGGTGGGAGGATAAAGATCAATCAGACGAAAAAAATTTTATCTGATAATCATGAACATTATTTGTTGAAATGATATGAATGACTGTGAGGTCTGATTTTATGGTTCTGCCCTTTTTATCATTTTTAGTGATATTCTTATTGCTAATCTGTTTATACTATTACTATAATCATATTAAGCTTTATTTATACTTGAAAAAACACAGAATTGATCTATTAAATTATGTTTCTGATGTTGATTTAGTTGGATTTGATAAAATTAGAGAAGCCTTTCAAAGAAGTAAGAACTGGCATTTTGGTGATGTTGGTGAAGAGGATGAGATTATTAGATATTATAAGAAAAGATTAAAGATTTCTGCTAAAATTAGTTATATCATATTGGCATTAATACTAGTGTTACTTATTTTGCTATTTTTATTTTAACTAATTTAAAATTCCTTTATTATATGCCATGAATTTAAGAATTGAATCCACTAGCAATTATGGACAGAAAACCTGTGCTCGCCTATATCAAGGCGTATATATTCTTTTACCTATAACATCCATCAGTGAAAACACCGCGCGCGGGAAAGTTTCCTCGGGGTGAACGAGGCACTACTACGCGAACGGATTACATATAGCGGAGAACAGGGGCGGTGCCGTCGAGTACTTCCACCAGGACCACCTGGGGAGCACGAGGCTGAAGACGAACAGCACGGGAGGCGTCGTCTACGAGGCGAACTACGTCCCCTTCGGACCAGACCAAAGCGAGTCCGGTTCAGAGGAGTTCAGGTACACCGGTACGTCTGCTGCAGGAACAACCCTCAGAAATATA
>CAYGAH010000129.1:0-33031 GCA_964347685.1 uncultured Candidatus Bathyarchaeia archaeon
TATGAGATATCTTTTAAACGTTATGTTGGGCAAATCCAGTAAGGGAGGCTGTCACGAGGCCCGCGACCCTCAAAGCTTCGGGCATAGGGCCCAATCGGGTCGATACCCTTAGGACCCGCTCAGCGTCCCTCCTCTTGAGCCCCACAGCCAAGGCCCACATACGATCCCCCCAGGGGAAGCTCTCAGCCCCGGGGCACGGCTCTGCCGCCCCCTCCTCAGAAGACAGGTATATGACTGGCTTCCCGCAGCCCGTCGCTAGCCTGAAAGTGTCTATTGACGCTCCGGGAGGGACGAGCCCGTCGTGGAGGAGGATCACCCTTATCTGGGGGTGGTGGGGGGAACCTTTCACCATCTCGACCAAGCCGTCTGTGAGGTCAGCTGCCCGGGATGCCGTCTTGATAACACCGTCGATCCAGAGCCCTCCCCTGAACACTACCCCGACGGCTTGGAATGAGTCTGCCCCCCTCACCGCGGCTATTCCCAGGACCCTTATCTCCCTTTTGACCTGCCTTATCTTCACGGGCTCCAAGGCCCACCCTCCTGGAAGGGATCGAGGCGGGCTACTTCTTGAACTCGCCGACCCTGGCCTCGAACTCCCCTAGGAACTCGTCCAACTTCCCCTTTGCGTTGGCGGCAGCCCTCTTCAGCGCCTCATCCGGGGACTTCCCCTTCTTCATGGTGACCGTCAGGATGGTGCGGTCCATGAGGGGGTGGGGCTTGCTGTACCCCGCCATCTCCACGTCCCCGTCCTCCAGGAGGGAGTCCTGGAGCAGGTTGAGGAGGGTGTGGCCCTCTCCTCCGAACTCCATCTCCAGCTCCCCGCCCTCGTCCTTCAGTATGTTGAGCTTCAAGCCAGCTCCTCCACGCCGTAGGTCCTGGCCATCTGCCGGCGCTCCACCCTATTGCACTTGGGGCAGTGGAGGCGCCCCTTGTCCTTCTCAAGCATGGTGCCGCACCTGCTGCAGTAGGCGTATATGACCCCGTAGTCCGCCCCCTCCATGCTGAGCTGTATGAGGCGGTTCTTTGTGTTTATTATCTTCGCCTTGATGATGTCGCCGTTCCTCATGGCTATGTCCATGTTCTTTACGTACTCCCTGCTCACGTTTGAGATGTGGATCACCCCCGTGTATGTGGGGTGGACGATGCGCCCGTCGACCATGAGTATGTCGACCCTGGCGTCCTTCCGGGCCACCGACCCCGTCTCCGCGACGACTTCCATCCCCTCCTTCGGAATTACCAGCTCGGGGGTCTTCTTCTCCACCTCTGCGACCCTCATTTCGAGGTCGTACCTGCTCTCGCCGAACTCCTCAGACCTCACGAAGTCGTCCTCGATGTAGGACCCCTCGCCGTCCATGAACTCCTCTATCACGGCGAGCTCGTCACCTGGAAAAACCTCTTTCTCCTCAAACCTAGCCTTCGCCCTGGACATCGTCCTGCCTTCCTATCACGCTACTCTTCGGGGCTCCCCTGCCCCGTGATGAGTACTTTCGAGTGTGAGTGAGCCTTCCTCGGCTCGCAGCATCTATCTCCGCCCTTTTTAATAAACCCAACGGTGGAGCGGTATGGATCATCGGAAATAGGCCCAGCCCCACACGTCCTCCCACCGCCTCTCCCCGAGCATCACCTGGGCTTCCTGTAGGGTGAGGACGGGCCGGCGGACCCCAGCGACCCCGTCCAAGGCTATCCTGGGGCAGGCGGCGTCCACGAAGGCCTCTGCCTCCGTGAAGTTGCCCAGGGCCTCTCCCCTGACCTCGTCCATGCATATGATGAAGGCGTCGTAGCCACCCTCCTCAAGCTTTTTGGTTATGTTTTCGGCCGCTGATTCATCGAACTGACCGGGCTTGAGGCTTACGAGGACCCCTATTCGTCTGGCCCTCTTCGCGGCCTCTATCCCCGCCATCCTCCTCATCGCCAGCCTCCTGAGCTCCCCCTCATCCACCCTGAAGGCCGAGGGGACGTATGGGTCCGCGGCTACAACGGGCTTCCCAGTTGAGATCGCGAGGCCGATGGGGTGGAAGCGCCCTGCCCCTACGAAGAGGAAGCCATCCACCCTATCCTCCACCGAGAGGGCCGTCCCGTAGTGGCAGCCCAGGACCTGCCCGGGGTGGGGGGCCTTCTCGTCGCCAGGGCCGATGAAGGCTTCTATGTCCCTCTCCTTGAGGGCTTCTGCCACCTCCAGAAGCTGGTGGACGTGCTGGACGGTTGAGGCCAGGCCTACCCGCTTCCATCCCCCTGTGAGGGGGAGGGCCTTCTCGACGAGGCTTTCAACGTCTATGCCCATCCGGGCCTCGACGTAGAGGACGGGCACCCCAGTGTCGGGGATCATCCTGCTGTGGCCGTAGTGGACCAGTAGGTCGGCTTTGACGGCCTCGGCCTGCCGGGCCGCGAGGTCGCAGGCGCCGTAGCAAGAGTCACCCGAAAGGAGTATCTCCGCGCCCGTCCTACGCCTCAGTTCCTGGGCGATCCCGAAGGCCTGGGGCCTGAGGCCGTCTGGCAGCTGGAGAAGGACCCTTCTGGCTTTGTGTCTGGCTATCTCTTCGGCGACTCGATCGGTTTCCAGGTCGTACAATTGCCTCAGTATCACTTGGGTCGGGGATTAAAATAGGATGCGTGGGGGCTAGTTGTTTTCTTTTACGAATATCCTGCATGGAACCGGGAACTTGTCCGAGGCCCTCTTCAGGGCTTCCTTGGCTGCTTCTACGCCGTTCTCGTCCACCTCTGCGATCAGGAGGGCGTCCCCCCGGTAGACCCGGGCGGCGGTGCCCACGGGCTTCCCGTATGCCCTCTTCATCCCCTCCTGGAACCTGTCCGCCTGGGCGACGTTTATCCTCTTGTGCTCCCTGAGTACCTGGTGGGGGTACGGGACCACCTTGAGCATGAAGTTGTCCCTCCCAAGCTGCGCCTCCAGTAGCCTGTTTGCGGCTATCCTTGCGGACTCGAGGGCGTTGTGCCTTATCTGGCCGTCCTTCAGGTTGACGAGCTCCACCCTCTGGCCGAACTCCCTTGTGGGGTTCCCCATGGTGAACTTCACTATCTTCGAGCCCGGGACCCCCCCCATGTACTTCCTGCGGGTGTAGGGCATCCCCTTTATCTCCCTGAAGTTCTTGGCCTTCATCGTTTTCCAATCTCCTACACGGGGAGGGGCTTAAAAAGTTAGTGCCGGGCTGTTGGCGGTGGGGCCGGTGAGGGTTTCAGGCGCTATAATCGTTACCGCTTATAGCGTTTTTTGCGTGGTTTGCTTTGCCAACGATGGAGTCCCCGTGGCCTGGGTTCCCACAGTTTTGGGTCGGCTTCGTGGGGTCATTTGTGACGGGTTTTGATTTAAACCGAATTCTTGAGTAAAGATGTGGGATGATATCTATAAACCTCTGAAATGTATATTTCAGAAGTTGAACCTGTGAGGTTCGATTCTACACCTTTTCAAGTCCGAAAGTTAGGGATATATGTAGATTTAGTTCATTTTCACCCGGCATGAGCGATATAATGGTGCGAGAACTGCTCCCCGGGGACATTGAAGGCGTGAGGCGCGTCGATGAACTGACCCAGAGGGCTTACCATGGTAGCAGTTGGGAATCGCTCAGCGAGGATGAGAGAGAGGGATTCCTGAAGTCGAGGAGGAGCGAATTCGGGGTGAACTGCGGGACAGGTTTCTCGTTCGTCGCGGTGAGGGAGGGCGAGGTGGTCGGTTTCTTGTTCGCCCATGAGAACCTGCCCTTCGGGGATGAGGTCGTGGTCAGGCATATAGCTGTCCATCCGGGATTTCAGGACCAGGGCATAGGGGAGGCGCTTTTTTCTGCTCTGATCTCTAGAGCGGGGTCGGAGGGGAAGGGGGCGATCAGGTCTTCGATGAACCCAGACAACCCTGCGTCGATCAGGCTGCATGAGCGATGCGGTTTTAAGGTCGTGGACTGGAAGCGTGCGACCCTAAGACTCAGGAGCTAGGGCATTCCAAATTTACTCATAATGCAAGCCCGCGGGGTTCATAACCCCGAGGTAGACAGTTCAAATCTACCTCCAATACCATCTCATGGTCGCGTGATGGGATCATAAGGGGTTTCTTTTTTTTCGCTATTTCGTGTCATTTGCTGGGGGTTTGGGGTCGTCGGGTTCATTTCCCTGTGCCTTCTGTGGCGCGCTGTTTGGCTTCATGCTCATTCCGATGGAGATATGGGATCGAGACGAGCGACGGCCCTAATCGCGTTTTGGTACGGGGCGAGTTATTATAGATGGTGGTATTAATTTCCTTTGAATGTGTTAATTAGGGGTTCATGAATGTCGAAGAACGTGCTCATAGGCGCCCTGTTGGCGGTCTTTCTCTGTTCAACCACGATGCCATGTCAGGGCGCATTAGTGAGGATGGATGTCTCGGATCTCTGGTGCGAAGCCGATATAGTGCTCATCGGAGATGTGTTGAACATCACGACCCATCAGGGAGAAGAGGGCTTCATCTATCGGAACGTCGTCGTGGAGGTGGTGAGGTACAACAAGAACCCGCTCAACCTGTCCTGTGTCGATATCCACGTCCTGGGAGGGGTGATAGGCGACATAGGTCAGTGGGTGGAGGACCAGCCAGATTTCGAGGTAGGGGAGACCGTTCTGGTCTTCCTCCGCCATCATCCGGAGGAGCACCCCCTCTACAAGGCGGACGGATACCATGTGGTCGGGGGGCCTCAGGGCAAGTTTACCGTCGCCGATGGGGTCGCAACGAACATCTCCGAGGACAAGCTGGAGCTGACGGACTCTCTCGGCCTGCCGGCCATTTTCGTGGCATCGGAACTCTCAGTGTATCAGTGGGGCGAATGCGCCGAGAATGTCAACATCACCTTCATAGTGACCAACGTCGGAGAGGAGCCTGGATATTTCAACGCCTCCTTCTTCTATCAGGATCCCGCCTTAGAAGGAGCTGGAGCCGGGGGATATAACATCATGGATGTTTACCTTGAAGCGGGTGAATCTTGGACGGTATCGGCATCTGATGTTTTCGTTGCGGAACTTCCGGGAGTATATGAAGTCGAGGCCGACACCGAGTTAAACAGGGAGGATTACATAAACCCCCTCAAAACGAGCTTTCAGGTGCTCCAACCCGAACCCAGTGAAGCGGGATACGAATGGCCTTTAGCGTTACTGTCCCTTTTCGCGATAGTTTTTTTCATAATACTTTACCGGAAAAGGAAGTAAAGGCGGTCATCTTTTTTGGTCGGTGTCCCTGCCCTCCCTGAGGAGGCCCGATGATGCCCTCACTGGGCGTTTTTCTTCCTGTTCACCCTCTTGTAGAGGTAGTAAGCAGGGACCCCGATCGCGGCGAAGGGCCCAAGAACTATCGCCATAGCCAGCAGCCCCTGGAGGATGGTGAAAAGGGCCTGCAGCCCTGAGTTCACGGGAGCCAACCAGTCGACCCGTGCGAGCCACGTCGCCTTTTTCTCCACGAATTCGTTGAGGAGGACCGTTATCGTCGCGAGCTCTACCCTGCTCTCGAGGTACTGGATTTTCCCCGTGAGGCCCTCCACCTCTCCCCTTACCCTCTCCAGCTCATTCTCCACCTTTAGGACGTCCTCGACGGTCGTGCACATTTCGAGTATCCCGACGAGCCTCTCCTCCTGCTTCTGGAGGTTGCTCAGCCGGGCCTGGAGGTCCACGTAGTCCTCTGTGACGTCCTCCCCCTTCAGGTCCCTGTTAACGACGTCCCCGAGCGCCTCTATCTCCGAGACGGCGTCGTAGAACTGCTTCTGGGGGACCCTGACGGTTATAGCCCCTCCCCCGCTCCTAGTGGAGACTGTGGCTATGAAGCCTCCGTGCCTCTCCGTCAGGAGCCGTATGTCGTCTACAGTCGAATCGACGTCTTCGACCTCTAAATCTATCTTGGCTGTGAAGACGACCATCCTCTCTGCGAACGCCTCGGCCAACTCCGCCGCGCTTTCGTCTATGGCCCCGTCGGTTATCGCATTGAAAAGCCAGCCCCATGGGGAGGAGAGCCCCGAGGAGGCTGCCTTTGCCTCGTCCGATGCCGCCGCCGCTGCCGAAGCAGCATCCGCCTTTTCTCTACTCAACGCCTCGTAACCGGGTTCATATGCCGTTTCTCCTACCTGCAAAGCTCGCGTCTCCTCGCCCCTGTTGAACGTCGATCCCACGGCGAAGGCCGACGTGGTCGTTACGAATATTAAAGCTAAGGCGAGGAGGGTTCTGTTCGAGGGCCTTTCCAGCCTCCCCATGACCCCGATCACAACCGGTCCTCTCTCTTTGTTCGCGTGTATCAACAAAAGGTGAAACCAATATTTTATACTACGTTTTAGAACACTCCATACAGAGCACTAGATAACGATTAATCCTCTACTACCCGTTTCTTGCGTGTTTTTATCTTCGTCTGAGCAGCAAGGCCGCCAGGACCGCGATCGCCACGATGGCCACCAGAGTCCCGTACAAGTAGGGCGGGACCCCGCCCTGGGGAGCCTCAACGGTGAAGGCTGCGGGTTCGCTTGTCGAGGCATCGAGGTAAACGCCTCCCTCAATGGAGGCTGCCACCTCCCAGGGGCCGGGAATGTCTGGGGTGTACTCGTCTCGGAAGAAGCTGTCTGAGTCTGTCTTCACGGTCCTCTTCAGTGTGGTCCCGTCTGGAAGGGAGTATGTCAGGGTTACTTCTCTGCGGGGCACGCATGGGGTGACCGTGCCGGTGACAGCTACTACCTCACCCGCGATGGTTGTGTTGGCCGATACGCTGCACGAGATGGAGGAGGGGACGGGGCAGGGGGCAATCCT
The DNA here is from genome assembly GCA_964347685.1 of uncultured Candidatus Bathyarchaeia archaeon. Taxonomy (GTDB): domain Archaea; phylum Thermoproteota; class Bathyarchaeia; order TCS64; family TCS64; genus CAYGAH01. The sequence goes on from CAYGAH010000129.1 coordinate 6,754, forward strand.
GACGAGATAGATGTCAGGATCAAACGGATCGAAGGAGACCGCAACCCCCGCCACCGTGTAGCCCCCGTCCCCCATCGCTAGAGCCGAGGTGCCTTCCTCCATTCCCGGCCCCCCGTACGTCCTGTTCCAGAGCATGCTCCCCTCAGAGTCCGTCTTTAACAGGTAGACATCTGCGTATTCTTCGCCGTATGTCTTGTGACCCGCTATAATGTATCCTCCGTCCCCAGTCTCCCTGACAGAGCGGCCCTCCTCCATTCCCGGTCCCCCATATGTCTTGTTCCAGAGAACGTTCCCCTCAGAGTCCGTCTTTAACAGGTAGACGTCTTCTTCTCCGACATAGAGTCCCTTCGTGTAGCCGGATATCATGTGCCCTCCATCGCTCGTCACGATAGAGGAGCGGCAGACCTCCGTGTCTGGTCCCCCGTATGTCCTGTTCCACAGCATGTTACCCTCTGAGTCTGTCTTTATCAACAAAACATCTCCATCCTTGCCGAAGGGTTTTATAGACCCCGCTATTATGTACCCCCCCTCGCTCGTTTCATGAACCGAGTTCCCGGATTCGATGAGCGGGTACCCCTCTTCGTTTTCGAATCTACCATAGGTTCTGTTCCAGAGAACGTCTCCCTCAGAGTCTGTCTTTAACAGGTAGACGTCTTCAGACAATACCTCGAACGAAGATATCGCGCCCGCCACTATGTATCCTCCGTCCCCCGTCTCCTGGATGGAGGAGGCTTGCTCAAATTGGGGCCCCCCGTAAGTCTTGTTCCACAGCACGTTCCCATCGGGGTCGGTCCTGATCAGGAGAACATCTATGTTTGTTTCGAAGGACGCGTACCCGGCTATGATGAAGCCCCCATCCCCCAAGACCTGGAGAGAATAGCCGACCTCAGTTCCCGGACCACCGTAAGTCCTGTTCCAGAGCATGTTTCCCTCAGAGTCCGTCCTGACAAGGAGTACATCTGTACTTGCGTTGAACGAAAACGTGCTGCCCACTATGATGAAGCCTCCGTCACCCAAAACATGAAGAGAGTAGCCTACTTCCATTCCCGGCCCCCCGTAAGTCCTGTTCCAGAGCATGCCCCCGCCGGAGCCGGATGACGCAATAGGCGAAGCCCCATCCCCCGCCGAGGGCATCCCCGAAGTTGAGAATGAGGCAAACGAGACGAGGATGATGAAAAGATGGGCGAGCGTCCCGATCTTTTGTTTCTTCATAGACTAAATCTAATTTATTTAAAATGCATAAAAGGATTGCCCTCCACGTAAAGAGGTATCACTCCCTCAAAGAGAGTTCTACATCTCCATCCCTGTATCATCCGTGTTTCATCGCCGCCTAAGCAGCAGCCATGCAACTACAGCCACGACGGCCACGACGACCATAGCCAGCACCAAGACGCCTACTATGACCTGAGGCTCACCTTGGGGGGCCTCGGCCTGGGGCTCCTCAACGGTGAAGGCGGCGGCCTCGCTCGTAGAAGCCTCGTAGTAAACGCCTCCCTCGATGGAGGCTGCCACCTCCCAAGGGCCCTGAGCGTCGGGGGCGTACTCGTCCCTGAAGAAGCCCTCTGAGTCTGTCTTCACCGTCCTCTTCAGGGTGGTCCCGTCTGGCAGGGAGTAGGTCAGGGTGATTTCTCGTTGAGGGAGGCACGGGGTGACTCTACCCGAAACCGTCACTGCGTCTCCTTGCGCCGTAGTGTTGGCCGATACGCTGCACGAGATGTAGGATGGGACGGGGCAGGGGGCAACCCTGACGAGATAGATGTCCTGATCCTCGTACAGGGGTGCCATCTCGCCCGCTACTATGTATCCTCCGTCCCCAGTCTCCCTAACAGAGAGACCGAAATTCGCTTCGCCTGGTCCTCCGTACGTCCTGTTCCACAGCATGTTCCCCACGGAGTCCGTCTTGACCAGGTAGATGTCCATGTCGTCGAAGACTCTGAAGGAATTCGAGCTGCTCACTATAATGCATCCCCCGTCCCCAGTCGGAAGAGCAGAGGAGCCTATCTCGCCCCTCGGCCCCCCGTATGTCCTGTTCCATAACATGTTGCCATCGGGGTCGGTCCTAAACAGGTAGATGTCGGTGTATCCGATGGTTCGAGGCGGTTCCACTTCGCCGCATACGATGTACCCCCCATTGCTCGTCTCCTGGGCAGAACAGCCACGATAGCTTTTTGATCCCCCGTATGTCCTGTTCCACATAATGAGCCCCTGCGGGTCTGTCTTAACCAGCAACAACTCGTACTTGAACACGCCTATCTCCATCGAATATCCCGTGACAATGTATCCTCCGTCGCTTGTCTGATGCACCGATACGATCCCCTCCTCCTTTGGCCCCCCGTACGTCCTGTTCCACAGCGTGTTGCCATCCGAGTCCGTCCTGACCAGGAGGACATCCGTGCTTGTATTGGTCGAATATGATGTTCTTCCCGCTACGATGTAGCCCCCGTCTCCCAGAACCTGAAGGGAACTCGCAGAGCCGCCTCCTGGCCCCCCGTAAGTCCTGTTCCAGAGCATGTTTCCCTCAGAGTCGGTCCTGACAAGGAGAACGTAGTTGCTTGAGTTGATCGAATATGTGCTGCCCACTACGATGAATCCCCCGTCACCCAGGACCTGAACAGAGCTTCCCCCCTCGAATCCCGGCCCCCCGTACGTCCTGTTCCATAACATGTTGCCATCGGGGTCCGTCCTTACGAGGTATAAATCAGTCTCGCCTGCGCCAAAGGACTCAGTCGAGCCCGCTACGATGAATCCCCCGTCGCCCAGGACCTGAACCGAGCGTCCCCACTCGAATCCAGGCCCCCCATAAGTCCTATTCCAGAGCATGCCCCCGCCGGAGCCGTATAGAACTTTTGACGCTCCAGCCTCAGCCCCCGCCCATCGAATCACAGTAGAGGATGCAGGCGGGGCTGAATATAGGAGGACGAGAAAAAGGGTGAGCACAACCGCTTTTTTCTTCATCACAGACTAAAGATAATATATTCGAAATGCATAAAAGGATTACCCCTAACACCACCGAGCCGATACGAACAGGAGTCGAAATGGATGTCGGGCTCCTGACTGCAAAGGGCCAGACACATTCGAGGCCTTCATAATGGGTCTTTCGATTCTGTGATGTTCGCGATGCGATGGCTGCCAGCCGTGTGCGGGGGGATTTACCAAGCAAGGCCTTCGACGCGTCTGACCCGTCCTTTAGAGTCATCACGGCCCCTTCAAACCACCCCACAAGCCCGTTCTTCAGCAGCGATCAGATTTGAAGAGTCCCCTTTTTTATTGCTAAATACCTCTTGGAAGGCCTCATCCGGGTCAAAGTTAATCTACCTGTGCATTGACGCATTTGATCGTTGACATCGACGGCAGCGGGTTTCTGTTGTCTGAGAACATAGACCTATCGAGCGGCCATTTCCCAAATGTTCCGGGAAGCATTCCGACGCCCCCGGAGAGGGTAGTGGCAATCCTGCCCGGGTTCATGAAGCCCAAGGCCTTCGTAGGGCATGCTGACTACACGGTGGTGATCACCGACAGGAGGACGATCTTCGCGAGGGTCACGAAGACGATGCTAAAAAAGGCAGAGGCGCAGGCCCCAGAAGGAAACAGGAGGGGCATCCTCCCCTGGCGCAGGGACCGATCCAGAGCCGTCTTCGACCACGGGAGGTACTGGACTATGCCCCCGGACGAGATCGTCAGGGAGACCCCCGACAACTTCGCCCTGGACAACTCTAGCGTCTCGTCGATAAGGGTCAGGGCGGTGATCCCCTTCACCCTCGACTACGACCCAGAGGACATGATGAAGACGGACCTGGCCTCGGAGCAGGACGACATCATCCGGGAGATGCCCGACAACCTCAAGTCAAAGAGGAGGATGAGGAACGACCACCAGGACCAGGTGGACACCGCGTGGGAGGTCAGGATAGAGGCCGGCGTCCACGCCCTGGAATACCTTGCCGACTACGACCCCAGGGAGACCCTGAGCAAGGCATTCGAAGGGAGGATGAACCAAGGGCCCAAACCAAGACGATGAGCCCCATCCCGAAACCCGGGCTAAACAGGCCTCGTGAAGAGCTGGTACTTCTCGTCCTCCGAGAGCTCCTTGAGGATGCGCCTCGCCACAAGCTTCGCGGGGTCCGGGATGTTGACCCTCTTCTGGAGGTCCTCGAAGCTGGTGAAGGGAGCCCTCTCCCTCTGGTCTATTATCTGGAACATGAGCCTCTTCCCTATCCCCGGGATGAGCTCCATGCTGTGCATCCTCGGGGTGACCGGCTGGCTCTGGTTGAAGAAGTCGACGAACCTCCACTCGTTAGCCTGGACTATTGTCTCTATGACCGAGGGGAGCTCCGCCTTAGCCGCGGATGTTAGGTCTTCGTAGCTTATTCGGCCGAGGATGTGGCTTACCTTGGTCCTCCCTTCCTTGCCAACGTATATCCTCTCCCGTATGCCGTAATCGGCTTCCTTCTTGAGGACCGCCTCGAGGAGGGTGAAGTAGGACTCACCCACCATCTGGATCACCCCCTGGCCCGTGTGAGCCGTCCTGGGGGCGCCGGGCCTCCCGTGGGGCAGGTAGTCCAGTATGTAGGCGTACTCCTCGTACTTCTTCCCCTCTCTCTCCAATAAGCTCCCTCCTGAGGGATTTACGGGTAACTATTACTCAGACCTGTATTTCTTAATTATCCCCAGAATACGGTTCATGGTCTCCTCAGCTATGATCCTCTGCCTCCCCAGGAAGGTCCTCACCTCCCCAGAGCTCGTGGGCATGCAGTTTGCTATCTGGACCGCCGTCGCCCTCTCCATGTCCCCCTCCCCCACGAGCTCCTCGACGAGCTTCTCCGATTCCTCGGGGGGGAGCTTGGAGAACTTTGTGGTGTAGTCCAGGACGCGCCTCTGTAGGGGGTCGAGCTCCTCGGCGTCTGCCTCTAGGAGCTTCCGGGCCTCGGCTACGGTTATCTCCCTCTTCTCGACAACGGACATGGGTTCAGCCTTCCGGGTGCTTCCTGAGGTGCTCAGGGGTGGCTATTATCTGCTTCACCGTCTTCCTCTGGGGTACCTCGACAACGTAGGCCCTCCCCCTCCTCTCGACCACAGTGGCCACCTTCCCCTGGAACCTCTTGTGGGGCATCCCCCCGTGGACGGCGGGGTCTATGTCTATGACGACCTTCTCCCCCACCTCGTACTCGGCGAGCAGCCTGCTGAGCCCCAGCTTGCCCCTCTCCCTCACCCTCTTTGTGAGCACGCCCCTGCTCTTCCTCCTCGGCCCCTTGCTCTTTCCCATCCTCGTCACCCTATCTTGAAGGGGAAGCGCCTCATCCTTCGGCTGCCCTTCAGCTGTTTGAGCATTTTCCTCATAGCGTTGTACTGTTTAATAAGTTCTCTCACTTCCCTCTCCTCGGTTCCGCTGCCCCTCGCGATCCGCCTGATCCTTGAGGCGTTAAGCACCTTTGGGTCCTCCCTCTCCTCGGGGGTCATGGAGTCGATGATGTACTTGTACCGATCCAGGCGCTCCTCGGCCAGCTCCATGTCGGAGTCTGGGAGCTTGTAGCCCAGTCCTGGCACCATCTGCAGCACCTTCTGCAGGGGGCCCATCTTCCTGACGGCCTCCAACTGCTGGTACATGTCGGAGAGGGTGAACCTCCCGCTGAGCATGGCCCTGACTTCCTTCTCGGAGACGGGGACCTCCGCCTCTCTCACCCTGCCTATAAGGCCCTCTATGTCCCCCATCCCCAGGAGGCGGCCTATGAACCTGCTCGGGACGAAGGGCTCCAGGGCCTCTATCCCCTCACCGGTGCCTATAAACTTGATGGGGGCACCCGTAGCCGCGACCCCCGAGAGGGCCCCGCCCCCCCTCGCCGTCCCGTCGAGCTTTGAGACTATGATGCTCCCTATGTCGGTGGCCTCGTTGAAGGCCTCAGCCTGGGCAGCCGCCTGCTGCCCTATGGTCCCGTCGAGGACGAGTATTATCTCCTGGGGCTCAACGGCTGAGGCTATCTGCCTCATCTCCTCTATGAGCCCCTTCTCCTCCTTGTGCCTGCCAGAAGTGTCGAGGATGACAACCTCGTGGTCCCTGAAGTGCTCGACTCCCCTCCTGGCAAGGGAGACCGGGTCCTTGGCCTTTGGCTCCCCGTAGAAGTCCACGTTTATGGATTCTGCGAGCTGCTTTAGCTGGTCGTACGCGCCCGGCCTGAATGTGTCCGCGCAGACCAGGGCAGTCTTGAGGCCCCTCTTCTGGAAGTACCGGGCAAGCTTCGCCGCCTGGGTGGTCTTCCCGCTCCCCTGGATGCCCACGAGCATCAGGACGTTCTCCCTCCCTGGCTGGATCTCCAGCTGCTGGGGCTTCTCCCCCACGAACCTGGTCAGCTCGTCGTAGACCACCTTCACAACGTGCTCCCTTCGGCTTATCCCGGGGGGGAGCTTCTCCTCAAGGGCCCTCCTCTCTATGCTCTGGCTAAGCTCCATCACGAGCTGGACGTTCACGTCCGCCTGGAGGAGGGCCCTCTGGAAGTCCCTTATCAGCTCCTTGACTAGGGCCTCGTCCACGACGGGGGCCCTGATCACCTTCCTGAGGGCCTCGTAGAGGGACGAACCCAGCTTCTCCAGCACCATCTTCGCGGCACGCCCTAGGCTACTCGATACTACGATCAGGGGGAGACATGTAAACGTTGCCTTGAAGGCTCGATGGGGGGACCGGGGGCCTGTGGCGGGCTGTGGCGGCCGAGACCTGACCCGAGAACATGGCCGACGGGGGCAGGGGAGGTAGTAGTTGGCGAACGCTAGCGGGATCGCTATCAGAACTTTAATCTCCAATGTAATCTTTACTCCTCACCGGGCCGGGGCCGAAAGGAGCCAGCCCAACCTTTACTATCTTTTAAATTATATCGATCAATGATCTAGTTACGTATATCAAATGATATAGTCAAATTTTAGATATAGTTTACTGTGAACATCTTTTTTCGACGTTAAGGATACATAACTGGGTTCTCAAGAAACCGTACATATCTAAAAAGGATATTTTGCATCTGGAACGGTGTCCATACTAAGTATATATTCTGTTTCGGGGGAGGTTTTTTCAGCGTCTGGTGATAGAATGGGGCTGTCCGAGAAGGTGGACCTGCTGGACCTAATAATCCACACCCTAAGGGAGCACGAGGAGAAGCTGGACAGCCTCATCTTCCGCCTAGAGGTGCTCTACCTCGCGATCCAGCAGAACCCAGATTTCCTCAGCGCCCTCCTAAGGGGGGCGGCCAGGGAGAAAAGGTCCGAGGAGGAGGAAGGCTCGTCCGTCCTTTTGGTGGACGACGACGAGGACCTAGTGGACACGCTTAAGATGATACTGAAGGCAGGCGGGTACAAGGTGGACACGGCCAGCAGCGGGGAGCAGGCTCTCAAGAAGGCGAGGAAAAAGAGGTTTAAGCTGGCTATAGTGGACATGAAGCTCCCTGACATAACGGGCAGCGAGCTAGCCAAGGTCCTAAAGGGCCTGAACGAGGACACGGACATCGTCCTGATAACTGGCTACTCGTCTTTCATCGACGGCCAGGAGGCACTGGACCTGGACATCCAGGACATCCTGGTCAAGCCCATAAAGGCCAAAGACCTCCTAAAGGCGACGGCCAGGTCCCTTGGAAAGATGTGAGGGGCGAGGCCCACACAGTCATCCTAGGTCATCTTTGCTCAAGCCTACAGCAGGTCTATCTGTCTGAGGGCCTCAGAAACCGATCTCTCCGCCTCGCCGGTTAGGGGCAGTAGGGGCCTCCTGGGCACCCCGGCGTCTCGACCCATCATATTTAGGGCCGCCTTTATTGCCGCTATCTGGGGGTTCTCCCTCACCAGAACCTTGTTGACGAAGGACGCCCTGTGCTGGTGCCTCCCAGCTTCCCCTATCTCCCCGGCCTTGAAGGCCCCGCAGAGATCGACGCACGTTTCGGGGATAACGTTTGCGACAGCGACTATGGCCCCCTTACCCCCCAGCGTCAGGGTAGGAAGGATCATGTCCGCAGCTCCCGATAGGGCGCTTATCCTGTCCCCTGAGAGCCTTATTATCTCAGCCATGGTGCCTGGGTTCCCACCGCTGTCCTTGACCCCGACGAGGTTGCCGCACTCCTCCGCTATCCTGGCTACGACCCTGGGATTGACCGAGTATCCGGTGAACTTGGGCACGTTGTACAGGATGACCGGGAGGTCCACAGATGAGAGGGCTGAGAAGTGCTGGAATATCTCCTCGTCGGTGGGCTTGAAGAAGAAGGGGGTGGTCACGAGGGCGGCTTCCGCCCCGGCATCTGCGGCGTCCCTGGTTAGCTCAATAGTCTCCCTGGTGCTCATGGCCCCAGTGCCGGCTATCGCCTTAGCCCTCCCGTCGACCCTCTCGACTAGGAAACCCAGGACCTCCCTCTTCTCCTCTCGGCTCAGGTATGGGCCCTCACCTGTGCTTGCGTTCCCGACTACGCCGGAGACCCCAGCCCCTATCCAGAAGTCAATCAAGTCTCCGAGCGCCTCCCAGATTATCCCGCCCTCTGCGTCGAAGGGGGTCACGCTGGGTACGAATATTCCCTTTAGCTCCATCACGGACACCCGTAGGAGATCGGCGGTTCAGGATAAAACCCTAGCGCAACATCACTTTTTAACCGAGGGACAATGGAGAATTGGAGTGCCATGGCTTCCAGACGCGCCTACCCTGGGGGGGTCCCCTACAGCATAAACTACCCAGAGATACCCCTATACGCCTTCCTTGAGAACTCCGCCCGTAAGTTCCCAGGCAGGGACGCCCTCATATTCTACGGCAGCAGGATCGCATACGGGAGGGTCTGGGACGATGCCCTCCGCCTCGCCAAAGCCCTTAAGGAGCTAGGGCTGCAGGAGGGCGAGAGGGTGGGGATGCTCCTCCCCAACGTACCCCAGTTCGTGGTCTCTTTCAACGCAATCCTCGCTGCTGGCGGGGTGGCCGTACCCGTTAACCCCCTCAACCCGAAAGGGGAAGTGGGGCGGGAGTTGTCGGAGACCGGATCCGACATCCTTATCGTCCTCGACAGGCTCCTCCACAAGCTGCCTGAGGAGAGGCCGGAAACCCTGATCGTCGCGGAGGCCGCCGCCTACACGCCGCTTCACCTGAGGCTCCTGAGCAGGGTGAGGCATGGGGGAACCGAGCTCCTCGCTGGAGCCCTCCGGTTCGAGAGGCTGCTGAGGGGCCAAAGACTGGGGGAGCCTGCGGAGGTGGACGCGAAGGACGACCTCGCAGCCGTCCTCTACACCGCGGGCACAACGGGGAGGCCCAAGGGGGTGATGCTCACCCACTACAACCTGGTGGCCAACGCCCTCCAGTCCTACCACTGGCTGAGGGGGTGGGGCTACAGCGAGAAACCCCAGCCTGCGGGCTGGCCCGTGGTCGTCTGCGCCGTCCCCTTCTTCCACAGCTACGGGATGAACGTCATGGACGAGGCCGTCCAGTTTGGCTGCACCCTGGCTCTGATCCCAGACCCCCAACCGGAGGAAATAATGAGGGCTATTCAGAGGCACAGGGCTACCCACTTCCCCTCCATACCACGATTCGTCCGCGAGGTCCTGAGCCACCCGGGCCTCGGCGGGTACGACCTCACCAGCCTCACGAGCTGCTCCTCGGGAGGGGCCCCCATAGAGCCGGGGCTCATGAGGAGGTTCGAGGAGGTGACCGGCGCGAGTTTCTACCAGGGGTACGGCCTAACCGAGGCGGGGCCGAGCACCCACGCAACCCCAGTCGGGGGGGAGCCCAAATACGGGTCCGCTGGCCTCCCCCTCCCCGACACCGAGGCGAGGGTGGTGGACCCCCAGATGGGGGAGGTGGAGATGCCCGCGGGGGTGGAGGGGGAGCTAGTGGTCAGGGGTCCACAGGTTATGAAGGGCTACTGGGGGGCCCCGGAGGAGACGGCGGGGGCGCTCAGGGAGGGGTGGCTCTACACGGGGGACATAGCCCGCATCGACGGGGAGGGATGGCTATACGTCGTCGGGAGGAAGAGGGACAAGATCGTCGCGGGCGGCCACACCGTCTGGCCCCAGGAGGTGGAGGAGGTGCTGAATGCCCACCCCTGCGTCGAGTCCGCAGTCGCAGTGGGAGCCCCCGACCCCATGAGGTGCGCCACGGACGTCCAGGCTGTGGTCACTCTGAGGCCGGGGGCGGAGAGGGAGGGGATCGAGGAGGAGCTGATGGCCCTCTGCAGGGGGCGCCTGGACCCCTACAAGGTCCCAGGCCGCATCTTGGTGGAGGAGGGCCTCCCGATGACTCCGATGGGCAAGGTGGACAGGCTCGCGGTTAAAGCGGAGCTTGAGAGGCTGATTCGGGATCGGATCGGGCAGGCGACCGAGGGGTGCTGAGAGGAGATCGAGGAGGTCACCCAGATAGAAGCGGGGCCTCGGCCAGTTCCCTGAACACCCTCAGGAGACTAGGCCCGACCTGTAAGCCCGAGAAAACAACGGGAGGTTCGGGCCCTCAATGGGGAAGGAGGAGGCTAGCCAGGTAATCCTTGACCTCTTTCCTTGCCTCCTCCTCGTAGAGGTCTGAGAGCCTATCGTCGACGTAGTTTCCAAGGCTCCAGGAGACGACGCCCGTCTTCTTGTTGTAGCTGACTACGTGGGCGTCCTCAAGCCCCTGGATCATCTGGTAGAAGTCTTCCGGTATCCTGCCCGTCTTTCCCCTAACCATCGAGTACAGGTCCCCCCTCTTTATCTCCCCGAGCTCGTGAACCACGATCGCCGCCTTCACGTGTTCTGCTCCCAGGGTCTTTAACCCCTCTGAGATGTCCTCTATGAAGTTCTCCCTTATTATCTCCCTGAACCTATTGGAGACGTCGATGCTCACTAGGCGTGAGGGGGGGTCGTGCTGCATTATCTGGTGGACCCTGGCGTCTATGAGGAGGTTAAGCTCGTCTGGGGAGAGCCCCTCGATGGTCTTGTGACGGCCCCGGCTGGGGTCGCTAAGGTCCTCCACCCGTTTCCTCAGCATCTCAACCTGAGAGTCCCTTCCCTCAAGCGCCTTTCTGAGGCCCTCGATCTCCGCCATGAGCCCCGAGGCTACGGCCGCCCCAGCCTTGACCTGCTCCTCCAGCTCCCCGATCCTCTGAGAGTATCCTGAGGCCTCGCCGTCCGATCCTTGATCCGTCCCGCCCCGAAGGACGTAGGGCCTCGTCATGTAGCCCCTGGCCGCCTCGACGCCCAGCTCCCCCTTTGCTATCTTCCGCCCCACCTCGGGTGGGACGCCCGCGGGGAGCACGTAGACCTTCTTCAGCTGGTTCCCTATGGAGGCGTAGAAGTGGCCCAGGGGCAGAGACCTGATCTCCTCCGCAGATACCTTGTTCTTTCCTATGTGCTCCCTGACCCTCTCGACCTCGTGGGCCTCCCTCTGCCTCCCCATCACCCAGTTGTTGCACTGCCTGAGGGGGGTCTTGTCTACACCCGCTATGTCCTGGGAGTCTATGAAGAGGAAGTTCCCTATTGCGGCCCCCTTTCGGATGAAGGTCTCCGCGTAGAGCTTCACTGGGGTGTTCCTCCCCTGGGGGAGGTGCTCCCAGGCCTCGGGGATTATCACGACCAAGTCCCTCATCTCTGATATCACGTGCTCCATGGTGCTCCTGATGACCAGGCTCTGGAGCTCCACGGACATCTGGGTGATGTCCATCACGTTTATGCCTTCGGCGAGTTCCAGCTCCTTAGAGAAGCTGAACTTGTCTATCTGGGGAACGACTATCTTCAGGTACTCCTCAAGGGCGGTGTAGACGTTCTCAGGTAGGCTCCCGTCCCTGGACTCCTCCCTCAGCCTTGACACGTTCTCCTGGACCTCCCTAAGCGTCTTAGCCCCCTTCGTCGCCCTCATTATCCAGGGCCTCTCGAACTTCATCCTCTCCCTCATGATGGCCTCCAGGAGGCTCGCGACGTACTGCCAGTCAGCCCTCTCCCTGAAGAATGGGGGGACCTCGTGGTAGGCGTTGAAACCGGCCTCCCCCCTCTTCGTCTTGAAGGCTATAGCCCTCCTCCCTGACCTGGCGATTATAGCCTCCAGGGCGGTGGTCTTTCCAGACAGCTGGGTCATCCCCGTGATGACCGTGTGGTGGAGCTTCATCTCCACCTCCTTTCCCGTCTCCACCTCGAACCCCAGAAGGACCCTCACGTCTCCCATCTTTCAAGCCCCGGATCTGTGCTAATTAGAGGGGGCCCTCCTCCCGCCAAGAGCCAAATGGGCGCAGGGAGGGAACGTTACCCCTCGCTATGCCCCTATTTAGGAGGGGAGAGGTAATCAATCTTGGGGTCCCTGATCGGAGAAAAAACGAGTCCATAACCGTAGTAATGTGCGGTTTTCAGTTAACTGGATAAAATGGGGGAGTCAAAATTGGGGCTAGTCGGAGAACCTGATTGTAGCCTCCGTGGGCTCCTCCCTGATTAGCCTCAGGACCAGGGACCCAAGGGGCTCAACCCCCGCGTTCCTCGACTCTCTGACCGAGCCGTAGCTGATGAGGTTCATCTCCCTTAGGATCCTCGCGTTCAGCTTCAGGGTCGAGAGGGGGACGCAGAACTCCTCCGACATACTCCTAAGGAGGCTGGTCATGGATCTGTCCTGCCTCGATACTTGGTTAAGAATTAGGAGCTGGTTTCCATTGAGCGTCCTGAGAATCAGCCTTCTTAGGTCGGCGACTTCCTCCGTGGATATTGGAGCTGATGCACGCTCGCCACCTAGAGAAAAGCCCATGAGCCCCCTTTTAAGTCTAATGGGCAGGATCGTCTGCCCCCCGGGCAAAGGCACCGATCCGGGACGGCGTTGAGACGGCCCCATGAAGTCGTTGAGGTGCCCATGCCTCGGGTGGGATGCGGTCAGCCTTAAAAAAGAAGTTTGCGGGAGATATCTCCGTTAGTGACAGGGTTCGAGTCCCACCGAGCGCGCTATTTCGGAGACTGCGTGCACGCGTTCATTTCAAAAGGGGGTTCTTGTAATGCGTCGTCCCGGGGCAGCCTACGCACCATCCGTTGACGTATCGGAGGCAGCCTGAACATTTTCTGTCGCATGGGGATGCCTCTGATTTGTTCAGCTCGACGTCGATGTTGACGCTCCCGTGGATGGGCGTCCCAAGGTAATGGGCGTTCACCACCTCAACGAGGTCCATGTCTCTGAAGGACTCCACCGTTGAGTTTATGGTCTGATGGTCCTCACCCCAGATCCCTACCGCGAGGTTGGCCCTTCCGGGGGTCCTGAAGATTGTCAGAACCCTCGGGCAGGATATCAGCAGGTTGATGAGCTTCCGTCGAGCATCGTCGCCCATGACTTCGAGGTTTACGGTCGCCATCTCGTACCCCACTCTGACCAGGTTCAGGCCACCGGCGACATCCACCAGCCCCTCCTCCTGCAGCCGCTTGACGCGATTCGTGACGGTCGGGCGTGAGGAACCCAGCTTCTTCGCCAGATCCGACACCGTGATCCTGCCGTCATTTTTCAGCTCATGGATGATCTTGAGGTCGAGTTCATCGAGTTTCAAGGTCGATTCTATCTTTTTTGTCTGTTATAGAATTTAACATTTTGTAAAATGGTTCATGGGGAGTGCGTCATGTAAGCCAATGAAATCACAAGAACGTTCCCGAACAACTCATTTCCCTAGAAGCCTGACCCCATAGTGCTTTCTGCGTTGAACCCATCGCCCAGATTTTTAGATTCTGAAAAGGGGAGATCAAAAGTTGCCATGAGGTCTCCGGCGAGGGGGACGTGTTCGTCAACAGCTCAGAGATAAGGGGCGCATACGATCTCAGGGAGGGCGAGAAGGTAGAGTTCGAGGTGGAGAGCACCTACAAGGGGCCCAGGGCGGTCAACGTGAAGCCGCTCCATTGAGATTCTGGATTCTCAGTGAAGCATGAATCGGGAAAGTATCCGTCCTGAGAACGACTTTCCCTAAGGTAGCAGGCGGTCTAGCCGCACCAATTTTTTTTTATGTCCACGGATTTTCCATCGAATCAGCTTTTATTTCATGGGACAGGATATAGGCAAACATGCAGGGAGTCGTCGGAGTATATTCCAGGAAGGGGGCCGCCAGGAAGTGCCTATACATCCTCTACGGGGTCCAGCACAGGGGTCAAGAGGGCGCGGGCGTCTCGGCAGCCAGCGACCACTCCCTCCGCACCTGGAAGGGGAGGGGGCTTGTCTCCAACGTGTTCGACGAGAGATACGCATCCTTCATGCACCCGGAAGACTACCTGGTCATCGGGTGCGCATCTGGCGAGCCGATGGTGAACGGGGTGCTCCCCCCATACCCGATGGACTCTGGGCGCTACTCCCTCTCCCTAGCCATGGACGGGTTCATCCCTGGACGCGGGGGGAGGACGAACGAGGAGGCCTTCGGAGAAGTCCTCATGAAGAACCTGAAGCGGGAGGAGGACATCGAGGAGGCCCTCTCAGACACGATGGAAGAACTTCCCCGCGCCTACTACTCCCTCGTCCTCGCGGTGCACGACAAGAGAGAGGACCGCAGCAGCCTCATAGCCGCCAGGGACAGGACGGGCCTAAGGCCCCTATACATCGCTTCGAACGGTGAGGAGTTCTTCGTTGCCTCAGAGTCCGCCTCCATCGCGGCCCTGGAGAACATGGGGATAGAGACCCACGGGGGGAGGGACCTTGCCCCAGGCTCCATGGCCGTGATGGGTGAGGGGGGCCTGTCGGAGAGGCGGGTCATGGAGCCCAGGCCTGCCCACTGCGCCTTCGAGTGGGTCTACTTCGGGAGGCCCGACTCGGTGATCGAGGGGAGGAACGTCCACGCGGTTAGGAAGAGGCTTGGGCACGCCCTAGTAGAGACCCACCGCCTCAGGGGGGCCTACGGGGTTGAGGGGGGCCCGGGGGGAGACGTTTTGGTGATACCAGTCCCGGACTCTGGCAGGTCTGTCTGCACCGGGGTAGCCGAGGCCCTGGGGGTCACAGCGGACGAGGGGGTGATAAAGAACGCCTACCTCGGGAGGACGTACATCATAAACGACCCGGGATTCAGGAGGACGGCCTCAGACCTTAAGCACAATATAATTAGGGAGACTGTGGAGGGGAGGAAGGTGGTCATCACTGATGACAGCATAGTCCGGGGTACGGTGAGCGAGTCCATCGCCAAGAGCCTCATAAAGGCCGGCGCATCCGAGGTGGAGTTCCTGGTGAGCTACGCCCCCATATACAACCCCTGCTTCTCAGACCCGCCCGACAAGCCCTTAGCTGCTGCCCCTTACAGGGGGAGGAGCCTGAAGGAGGTCGGGGACCTTGTGGCCGAGAACCTCCCGTCCATAAACAGGGTCAGGTACAACTCCCCCGAGAACGTCGTGAGGGCGATAGGGCTGCCGGAGGAGGAGGTATGCACTTACTGCATCACCGGGAGGAACCCCTTCGAGTTGGAACAGCCCTCTGAGGCTGACCGACGGGGACGATGAACCCCTCCCTCTTATATCCCAGCCCTCGAAGATGGATCATGGGTTCAGGCATGAAGGTAGCGGTAGGGATGCTATCGCATGAGACGAACACCTTCAGCACGGTGAAGACCAGCCTCCGCGACTTCAACCCCCTATGCGGAAACGAGATAGTGGAGTTCTACAAAGGTACGAGGTCTGGGGTAGGGGGCTTCATCGACGTCCTAGAGGAGGAGGGGGTGGAGATAGTCCCCACGGTAGCGGCGGGCGCGACTCCGGCTGGGCCCCTCGACAGGAGGGACTACGACTACCTGGTGGGTGAGATCGTCGAAGGCGTCGCCTCTGGCGGGGTCGACGGGGTCCTCCTTGCCCTCCACGGGGCCATGGTCGCCGAGGGGGTGCCAGAGGCTGAGGGAATCCTCCTCGGGGCTGTAAAGGGGATAGTGGGGGACAAGCCTGTCATTTGCACCCTCGACCTCCACGGCCTCATATCTGAGATGATGGTGAGCAACGTGGACGCCATATTCGGATACGACACAAACCCCCACGTGGACATGTACGAGAGGGGGGTCGAGGCGGCCGGGGTCATGGTCGCCGCCCTAGAGGGGAGGGTGAGGCCCACGACGGCCTTCAAGAAGGTTAGGATGATGCCCCCGACGATAAACCAGAGGACGACGGAGGGCCCCATGGTCAAGCTCCTTAGGAGGGCCAGGGAGATGGAGGAGGAGCCGGGGGTGATAAACGTCTGCCTCTTCCCCGCCTTCCCGTACGCGGACGTCCAGAGGGTGGGCTCCAGCGCAGTGGCCGTGACAGACGACGACCCTGCCCTCGCTGAGGAGCTCTGCGAAGAGCTCGGGGATATGTTCTGGGAGCTGAGGGAGGAGTTCCTCAAGCCCCTGACCCCTGTGGAGGAGGCCGTTTACAGGGCGGTGAGGGCGGAGGAGGGGCCCATAATCCTCGCGGACGTGGCCGACAACCCCGGCGGCGGCTCCCCCGGCGACGGAACCGTCATCCTGAGGGAGCTCATAAGGAGGGGAGCAAAGGACGTCGGCTTCGCCATAATAAAGGACC
Source organism: uncultured Candidatus Bathyarchaeia archaeon (assembly GCA_964347685.1). Taxonomy (GTDB): domain Archaea; phylum Thermoproteota; class Bathyarchaeia; order TCS64; family TCS64; genus CAYGAH01. Next base: position 23,191 of record CAYGAH010000129.1, read on the forward strand.
CCGAGGCCGTGGAGGGGGCGATAGGGGTCGGCGTGAGGGGGACCCTTGAGATGGAGATAGGGGGGAAGACCGACGGCTACCACGGGAGGCCCATACCTGTCAGGGGGGAGGTCAGGACCATAACCGACGGAGTCTTCGTGCACAAGGCAGGGGCCGTTGGAGTGAGGGCCGACGTGGGCAGGACGGCCGTGATCGACGTGGACGGGATAGAGATCATCCTGACCGAGAAGAGCCACGCCCCGAACGACCCGGAGGTTTTCAGGAGGAACGGGATAGAGCCCAGGGACAAGAAAATTCTCGTCCTGAAGTCCAGGGGCCATTTCAGGGCCGCCTACGAGCCCTTCAGCAAGGAGGTGATCGAGGTCGACGCTCCTGGGCTCACCTCCCCCAACCTGGGGTGGTTCAAGTACGAGAACGTCCCCCGCCCCATCTGGCCCCTAGACCAAATCTGAGCCCAAACCCTTTCAGATTCAGCTAAACCCTTTTTAACCAAGGTTTTTCAGATCAATTGGTGGTTTGTGTGTCCGTCATCGATTCCCTCCTGGCCAACTGGTGGATCATATTCCTCCTCTTCACCCTGCTCTACCCCCGCCTTAGGCAGTCGGCGATAGAGAGGGCGAGGCAGAGCGCCCTATCGTCCCTGGGCAAGAAGAGGGGGACTAACGTGATAACCCTCATCCACAGGCAGGAGACCATCTCATTCCTTGGGATACCCATAAGCAGGTACATCGACATAGATGACAGCGAGGCGGTCCTCAGGGCTGTCCGCCTCACAGACAGGGGCTCCCCCATAGACATAATAATACACACCCCGGGCGGGATCGCCCTGGCCGCAACCCAGATAGCCTTCGCCCTAAAGGCCCACGGGGGGCACAAGACCGTGTTCGTTCCCCACTACGCCATGAGCGGGGGGACCCTGATCGCGCTGGCGGCGGACGAGATAGTCATGGACCCCAACGCCGTCCTTGGCCCTGTCGACCCCCAGCTCGGGGACCAGCAGGGGACATACGCCGCCTCGTCGATCCTCAAGGTGATCAGCCGGAAGAAGGCGGAGGACATTGACGACAGGACCATGTACCTCGCCGAGGAGTCAGGAAAGGCAACAGAGCAGATGAGGGACACGGTTAGGAGGCTGATAGGCGACAGGTTCTCCGAGGAGCAGGCTGGGAAGATAGTCGAGGAGCTTGTGAGCGGCAAGTACACCCACGACTTCCCCATAACGGCCGACACGGTCTGCGAGCTCCTGGGCCAGTGCGCAAGCAAGGAGCTGCCCAGGGAGATATACGAGCTGATGAACCTGTACAGGATGGAGACAAGGAGGAGCCCCGGCGTGGAGTACGTCCCCCTCCGTTAGAGAATCATCCTTCCGCTTACACCGCTAAGTTAAAATCCGCCTCCATAAACGATACAACGTCCAGAAGGGGTGGGGACGTTGCTCGACTCTAAGGCTATAAATGAGCTCATCGAGGATCGGCAGCTTATAACAGGCTATTTAGACTTGGAGAAGCAGCTTCAGCCCGCAGGGTTCGACCTATCCCTGAGGGAGATCCACTCCTACCTGGGCGGCGGCAGCGTGGACTTCTCCAACGAGGAGAGGAGGATAGCCGGGACAGAGCCATTACGCCCAGACGCCGACGGATGGTTCCGCTTGGGCCCCGGCTCATACATGGTCGTCTACAACGAGGTGGTGAGGATGCCCCTGGACCTGGCCGCCATAGCCCGCTCCCGCTCCACGATGCTGAGGAACGCCGCGGTGGTTGAGACGGCGGTCTGGGACCCCGGTTACGAGGGGAGGAGCAGCAGCCTCCTGGTTGTCCACAACCCCAAAGGAATAAGGCTCAAGAGGGGCGCCAGGATCGCCCAGCTCGTATTCTTCAGGACAGGGGAGGTCGAGGAGGGTTACAGCGGGGCATACCAGAACGAGAGGATCGACGAGAGGTAGCCCCAGACCCGTCGGACAACCCCCTTTGGAAAGGTTTCTTTTCAAAAACCCTTTTCAGACGTCCCAATCCACTCTGATCGAGAGCGCATGGACCTGGAAGAGGACACGTACACATCCATCTTCACCGCCCTCAAGCACCCCGTCAGGAGGAGGATACTGAGGACGCTGGACGAGGGGCTCGCGACCTACACCGAGATCCGAGGCCGTCCCAGCCTCGGAGGCCTGACCCGTCCCAATTGGACCTTATTTTGCTCCGTCTGTGGCACCGGTGTCGCAAGGTATTTAAACGGACCCCCTCCCAACCATGCCAACGGTGATGGGTTTGAGCAGCCTTTTCAGGTCAAGGCTATCGAAGGAGTTCGACGACAGGACGGCTAGGTTTCACACCTCCGTCGTTGAGGACCTCCGAATATTCGAGGAAGACATCACCGGGACGGAGGCCCACGACATAATGCTCCACGAGCGTGGCATAATCCCGCTGAATGAGCTTAAAACGATCCTCTCCGCCCTCGAGGAGATCAGGGGGGAGTGGAGGGCCGGGAAGCTCACGATAGGCCCCGAGTACGAGGACGTCCACGAGTACGTCGAGGGGAGGGTGATAGAGAAGATAGGGATCAAGGCGGGGGGCATGATCCACACGGGGAGGAGCAGGAACGACCAGGTGGTCTTGGACATGAGGCTGAGGGTGAGGGACGAACTGTTAGACCTGGCGGGGGAGCTGCTCAGCCTAGTCGAGACCCTCATCGAGAGGGCCGAGGAGAACGTCGATACCATGATGGTGCTGTACACCCACGGGCAGCACGCCCAGATAGGAACCTTCGCCCACTACCTGATGAGCTACTCAGACGCTCTCCTCAGGGACTTCCAGAGGGCGATGGAGTGCTACGGGAGGATGAACATGAACCCCCTGGGCGCAGGCCCCGTCGGCGGGACGAGCATAGCGGTGGACAGGGAGAGGACAGCGGAGCTACTCGGGTTCGACGGCATAGTCGAGAACAGCATAGACGCCACGAGCGGCAGGGACTGGGCGGTGGAGACGGCAGCCGTCTGCGCCGTCCTCATGGGGAACCTAAGCAGGGCGGCTACCGACCTCCTGGAGTGGTCAGCCGTAGAGTACGGGTACGTGGAGCTGGCGGACGAGTACTCCTCGAGCAGCAGCATAATGCCCCAGAAGAAGAACCCCTCAACCCTCGAGCTCGTGAGGGGGAAGACGGGAGAGGCATACGGGGCGCTCACGGAGCTGATGACGATGGTGAAGGGTGTCCCCAGCGGCTACTACCAGGACCTCCAGATGACGAAGCCCCCGCTGTGGAAGACCCTCGACGCAGCGAGGACGAGCCTCGAGGTGATGAGGGGCATAGTCTCGACCCTCAGGGTGAATGGGGAGAACATGATGAGGAGGGTGGAGGGGAGCCTAACCATGGCGGTCGAGCTTGCAGAGACCCTGGTCACGGAGACGGGGCTCTCATTCAGGGAGGCATACAGGGTGACGGCGGCCCTCGTCAACAGGACCCTGGAGAGGGGAGCGACCCTTAAGGACCTGAAGCCCAGCGACATCCGAGAGACGGCGCAGGAACTCTTCGGCAAAGAGGTAAAGGTCCCTCAGGCCCTCATCGACGAGGCCACAGACCCCAGGGCAAGCCTGATGAGGAGGAGGTCCCTGGGCAGCCCCAACCCCGGGGAGGTGAGGAGGATGATAGAGGATAGGAGGGAACAACTCTGCGGCTACAGGGAGTCGCTTGGGGAGATGAGGGGCGCCGTGGAGGCTTCCAGGGAGAGGCTGCGGACAGCCATCGAGGAGTACCTAGCCGAGTAGGGGCCTCGAAGGCAAGTTTAAACACGATCGTTATCCCCTTCTAGTGTTGAACCGCGTTGAGGAATAGGTACGTAATAGCGCTAATCGTAGTCATCCTTGGCGTGGCAGCCGCCTCGGAGCTCATCAGCGACTTCTTCTTCCCCGTCTCCAGCTACGAGCCCGGGGGCCTCCCCCCCCTCGAGGTTGGCTTGGAGCACGGTTTCGACTACTTCAAGGACGGCGAGAGGGTGGGGAGCCAAGTCTACTGGGTCGAGGGGAAGGGGGAGGTCGGGGGGGAGACGGCTTACCTCGTCCGCTCAAAGACCTCCTTAGAGTATCAGAATCAGTCCTTCGAGATCGATAACCTCTACAAATTCAACGAGCTCCTAAACCCCCTCGCCTACAGCCTCAACGCTACCATAGCCGGGGAAGAGACGTCTGTGGTCTGCGTCTTCGAAGGGTGGGACGTTGGGGAGACCGTGGAGATAAACAACAGCACGGTGAGCAGGGACCTGTCCCTAGCAGAGAACACGGTGCTCATAGACAACAACATGGCGGGCCACTGGGAGCTCCTGTTCGAGTCCTTCACGCCCCAGCCGGGGACGAGGGTGAGGCTCAAGATGTTCGTCCCCCAGGCCGTGGAGGTCTACTCCCTGGAGCTTTTTGTGGAGAAGGAGCCCCAGGCCGTCACCGCCGGTGGGGCCCAGTACGAGTGCACCGTGGTGAGGGAGGTAAACCTCGACCTCGTCTTCTACCTGAGCGGGGGCCGCCTGATAAGGTACGAGAACCAGGGGCAGGGCGTGGTCCTGTCGATAAGTTGAAGGGCGAACCATTGGGAATGGCCCCCTGTGAAATCGAACTATGAGGCTCTCCCCTATTCCTCACAACCTTCTTCTGGAGCAAGGAATAGGAGGAAGGCTAAGGCCGTTACAGTCAAAACGACAAGATGAATGCTTGTTCATAGCTCGTATGGGCACCTTACAAAATCTTTGAACACCCCAAGCTGTTGGAAATACGGGTGTTCGAATGTGTAGTATTAAATGTGGAGAGCCAAAAATACTGGGCGATAGAAATGAATGGGGTGATCAGGCTCACCAAGGTCTTGCTGATCGTAGTGATCGGTGCCAGCGTGGCCGTGAACCACCTCAGGGGCCCGGTGGCCCCGGTGCAAACCTTCAGCTCCCTGGCCGATCTTAGCCCCGAGGAGAGGGACGAGGCTGAGCTGATCAGGCTCACCCTTGAGAGGGCGCTGGTGGCCAAGGAGATACCCGACTACGAACTGATAAGGGACAAGGAGAACATAGTTCTTTCCACCGAGAACATAGACCTGAGGCTTGTCCCAACGATCCCAGGCGTCAACCTGATCCTCCTCACCCCGGAGCAGATCCGGAGGAAGGCCGACCGGGAGGGAGACTTCCTCTATCTAAGGTTCAGGGAGCTGAACATTCAGAACCCCGAGAACGCAGTCGTGAAGCTCGACAACTTCTGGGCTGGGAGGAACAGCCCTCACATGTACCTTTCGGGCGGATTCGCCATCTTCTACAGCAAGGCCTCTGGGGAGTGGAGGGGAAAGGTGGCCTACATGTGGATCTCCTAGAAGCTCCTCCCCATTCTCGTTTCGCTAATCCGCCTCTCTCATGGCGAGGGCTAGGGCCCCGTACAGGACGGCGTCCCCTCCCAGGGGGGTGATCCTGATCTCTGGCCTCCTGTTGATGAGGTGCCCGTCTATGTTCTCATATATGGGCCTAAGGATCAGGCCCGGGTTGTTCAGGGCCATGGAGCCGCCTACGGTGATCAGCTCGGGGTCGAACACGTTGACCAGGTCTGCGAAGCCCACGGCGTTTACCTCCCCCACCTTTTCAACTACCCACATGGCGAGGGCATCCCCCTCTGAGGCTGCGGAGAAGATCGTCTCCGAGGTAAGATTCCCCAAGTCACCTCCCGTGGCCATGAAGAGGGAGCTTCCCTTCACCTCCTCCCCTCTCAGGAGGAGCCTAGCGTAGTTGGGGATGTTCCTCCCAGAGCAGTAAGCCTCCCAGTGGCCTCTGCAGCCACACCCGCAGATAAGCTCCGAGTCTGGGTCTATGGTGATGTGCCCCACCTCCACAGCGTTCCCGTCCTTCCCCAAGAGGAGGTGGCCGTCCACTATAGCCCCTCCCCCTAGCCCAGTGCTGAAGGTAACGTATACTAGGTTGCTTAGGCCACTCCCGGCGCCGAACACCTGCTCTCCAAGGACGGCTGCGGAGCAGTCGTTCAGGATGCGGACCGGGACCCCGAACTCCTCTGAGAGGGGCTTGACCACTGGGATGCGCTTGAAGGGGAAGTTGGGGGGATTGACGATGTCGCCTGAGGAGATGTCTATGGGGCCTATTGAGCCGACCCCTATCGATGAGAACTCGGATTCGAGGCTCCTGAGCATCCTGGTGATCTGGGCTGCGACCCCCTCCGGCCCGTGGTTCCTGTCGGTGGGCTCCGCTAGCCTGCTCCCGATGCCCTTTTCGTCGCCTATGGCCACCCTCAGGTTGGTCGCTCCCAGGTCAACGGCTGCGTGTTTCAAGGCGGCTCCCCTTGAGAAAATGTTGGGGAGGTCGTATAAAACGGGGCTACTTCTTGGCTACGATGGGGTTCCTCAGGGTCCCTATCTTCTCGACCCAGGCCTCAAGGACGTCCCCGGCCTTGACGAACCTGTCTGGCTTGGTCCCCCCTTTCTCGTCCCTGGGGCTGGTGTCGAGGGCGGTGCCCGAGCAGGTGCCCCCGCAGATTATGTCCCCCGGGTATAGGGTGAAGTCCCTGCTGAGGAAGCTTATCCACCATGTGAACCTCCTTATCATCGACCCCATGGAGCCGTCCTGCCGGGTGACCCCGTTCACCTTGAGCCCCATCCTCAGCGAGTGGGGGTCGCCTATCTCGTCTGCGGTCACGAGGCATGGGCCCATGGGGGCCGAGGTGTCGAAGTTCTTTGCGAGGAAGAATCCCCTGTCTCCGGGCTGGTCCCTCGCGCTAACGTCGTTGACTATGGTGTATCCGTAGACGTGCTCCATCGCCTCTTCCTCCCCGACGTCCTTGCACCTCCTCCCTATGACGGCGGCGACCTCAACCTCGTAGTCGAGCCTCTGGGTTCTGGAGGGGTAGACTATCGGCTCGTCGGGGCCAGCCACGTTCCTCGCGAACTTCCAGAATCCCCAGGCCTCGTACTCCCCCGCCTCAACCTGCCTCCTTATGTCCTCGGCGGTCACCTTCCTCCCGAACATCCTCGCCACGTCTGCGGAGTGGTCGTAGAAGTTGGCACCAGCCATTGCTATCCTCGAGGCGAGGCTGGGGAGGGGGGCCCGCAGCCTTGCGTCCCCTGATCTGAGCAGCAGCTTCTCCCCCTTGGGGCCCTCCCCGTTGCCGTCTTCGACGAAGGAGACCGCCTCCTTCGCCGCTTCCAGGCCATCCTCTCCCTCTTCGATGAATGCCAGGAGGTCAGGGGGGACTCTGCAAAGGGCCTTCTCGTAGGGCCTCTCGACCCCCCTGCTCGCAGCGAGGGCTGCGTAGGCGTGGTTGAGGTCGATGACCGAGCCTTCCCCCAAGAGGCACCCAAGCCTCCCCGGGCCATAGACAACTAGCTTCATACGAATCGATGAATTATCCCCCGAAGGTTATTTAAACCTGAGCGGGCCTCTGCTCAGCATCTCCTCGTAGCCTTTTCAATTTTTAATAGTAATGCGTCGTATTCAGTGGTGGTCTAAATGCCTGTAATCACGCTGCTGACGGACTACGGGATAGTGGACTCATACGTGGCCGAGGTGAAGGGAGCCATCCTGAGGATAAACCCAGGGGCCACCATCGTAGACATCAGCCACGACGTAGGGAACTACGACATAGAGGAGGGGGCATTCCACCTTGCCCGAAGCGTCCCATACTTCCCGGAGGGAACAGTCCACGTGGGAGTCGTTGACCCCACTGTGGGGAGCGAGAGGAGACCCATCATAATAGAGGCCAAGGGGGCCTACCTCGTCGGACCCGACAACGGGCTTCTTGCCCCCGCAGCAGAGGGGCTGGGGGTCGAGAGGGTATACGAGATAACCAACAGGGAGATGCTCCCAAAGAGGGTGTCCTACGTCTTCGACGGCAGGGACACATTCGGCCCCACGGGGGCCCTCCTCTCAAACGGGGTACCCCCCGACGAGATAGGGACCGAGATCAAGGGATACGTCCGAATGCCCAAGTACGAGCCAGAGGTGAGGGGAAGGGAGGTAGACGCCACTGTGATCCACGTCGACGGTTTCGGCAACTTGGTCACCAACGTCACGTATGACGTCCTGGGCCTCATCGGCGCGGGGTACGGGAGCACGTTCAGGGTCCTGGTAGCCGGGAGGGAGTACACTCTGCCATACGTCAAGAGGTTCTCCGCAGTCCCCAAGGGGAAGCCCCTTGTGCTGGTCGCTGGGGGCGGTTACCTCGAGGTCTCCGTCAACCAGGGGAACGCTCATGAACTCCTAGGGGTGGGTAAGGGAGGGAGGGTCCGCCTCACCCTCCTGTGAGCCCGACCCCAAGAACCGGAGATGCACCCCCGGTCGTCCCTGGGCTACTCGTAATATTGAAAAACAGTAAACCCTACCCTTAACCATGTCCGAGGAATGGACCCCTCCAAGCTGGATCTACAGGGGCCGGAGGCCCCCGGATGACTCCGCCTACTTCGAGAACCTCACCCACTGCGTCTTCCAGGCAGGCCTCAACTGGAGCGTCGTCGGGGACAAGTGGCCCAATTTCCGGGAGGCCTTCGAAGGGTTCGACATACCCAGGGTCGCGGGCTACGGGGCCGAGGACGTCAAACGCCTCATGGGGAACCCCGGGATAATCCGGAACAGGAGGAAGATCCTGGCCACGATAGATAATGCCAGGGAGTTCGAAAGGATAGCCTCAGAGAATGGCAGCTTCCAGGACTGGCTCGACGGCCTGGACAAGTCCGGGAACTATGTGAACGTAGTGAAGCGCCTGAAGGCTAGGTTCAGTCACGTGGGAGACAGCACGGCCCGGATATTCCTCTACACCGTTGGGGAGCCCATAAAGAGGGAAGACCCCCACAGGTGAGGGGATTCCAAAGCAAAGCTTGGGTGTCGAGGCCAACCGAAAAGGTATAGACACAGCTCTAAGCATACAAGTGTGATCGCCATGAACTACCTCGAGGGGGCAGAGAAGTTCTACGACCTCTTCGGAGCAAAGGAGGACGTCGGATTCTACCTCGGCCTCGCCAAAGAGCACGGGGGCAAAGCCCTGGAGCTGGGAGTTGGCACTGCCCGCCTAGCCATCCAGCTAGCCCGGGCAGGCGTCGAGACGTGGGGCATAGACAACTCAGAGCACATGCTCAGGGCCGCCGAGGCAAACCTGTCAAAGGAGCCCCCCGAGGTGCGTGCCAGGGTCCACCTCGAGCTTGCGGACGTCAGGGGCTTCGACCTGGGGGAGAGGTTCGACCTCGTCTACTTCCCCAGCTACAGCTTCGACCACCTCCTCACCCACCAGGACAGGGTCTCGGCACTCAAGGCCATCAGGAGGCACATAGCGCCAGGCGGAGTCTACGCATTCGACCTGGCCCACGTCCCCGAGGTGAAGGATGACAGGGGGTGGTTCGTCGAGAGGAGGCCCCTGGGCGGCAGCAGGGAGGTGGTCAGGATAGGCTACCACAGGACCCGGCCGGGGCAGAGGCTCATGTCAATGGACCTATGGTATGAGCTTTACGATGACGGGAGGATGCTTGAGAGGTACCACGAGGGGAGCGAGGTCTACGTCCACGACCCTGAGGGGGTCAGGAGGCTGCTCGAGGAGAATGGCTACAGGATAAAGGCCTGGTACGGGGGTCACGATGGGCAGCCCTTCACGGGGGAGAGCGGGCTCATGGTCATAGTGGCGGAGCCCGCAAAGTGAGGCGTTAGGAGCCCCACGTTCAGCAACTAACAGACGCCCCAAACGGGGAAACGATGCTGTGGTCCTCGGAATCTGTCCATCATTTAGGAAAAACTTAAAATGATCAGCCCGATCAAGGGGAATGGCGTGTGGCTGTCCGGATCGGCTGTCGCCCGCTGAATACGTAGGGATGTTGCAGAGATGAGAGAGGATTACCA
>CAYGAH010000130.1:0-2324 GCA_964347685.1 uncultured Candidatus Bathyarchaeia archaeon
GTTGAAATTTGTATCTCGCTGATCCATTAGAATACCATTAAGGTCAATGTATAAACGACCGGCTTTCGGATTCAAAGCGTTGTTCTTGGATGGTGGTGTCCCGGAATGCGTCGTAGAAAAGGGGCACATCGACGATGTGGAACTCACCGGCGAGCAGAAACGGCAGAAAGTAGTCACCCTCCAAAAGTAAAAGTAACTATTACAGGATCCTTGAAAAGCCTCCTCAGGGACTTCCCCAAGGAGACCATGGAGACCATCCTGGAGACATGGGCGAGGGAGAAGAGGGGCACCTCAGATCCGTGACGCGCCTGTTCCGGGTCGTGGGAAAGTCCCATGTCGAGGGCGTTCTCGAAAGCAATGTGGGGCCGAGGTGGCGGAGCCGAGGGGGAGCCCATGCCGGGATGAGGGTGCCAGACCACTCATTCAAGGCGGGTGCGCATCGCTGTAGGGGAGAGGCGGATAATTTAACCCCCGAGGGACTGGTAGCCCGGGGGAGATCCGAACCCCACCTATCCTGGAGATATCCCCCGCAAACTCCCCTTTTTTTTACATTCTTCTGGCCTTCCCGGCATAGCGCAGTGTAGCCTCGTAAACCTAATTTGATGATTTATGTCTCCACATCCCAGGGTATCCATACAGATTTGTGTAACTTTATGATTCGTTCTCGCCGGGCTTCTAAAGCCAGACGATCAGGATTCCCTCCTCGGCGTCGAAGTGGGTCCGGGCCAGGATGCCCCGCTCGGCGAGCCTGGCGAGGGTCTCGCCGATGGCGAGGTGGACCGGCTTGAAGGCCTCCATCACGATGGCCTTGAACTCCTTCGCTTCCCCTTTCAAATGGGCGCCTCCTTCATCCATCTCCCTGCTCCCCCTCCGCCTCCTCCGGCCTGAGAGCCCACACGCCCCGGCTGAGGTTCTCCACGAGGCCTCGCCGCTTCAGAAGCTGGAGGACCCCCCTCACGACGTGTTGATACCTAGGCTCGTCCCACCTGGTGTACTCGAAGTCGGAGCCCTGCCTGTACCTCCAGACCTCGGCGTAGATGTCCTGGAGGCCGGTCGGCTCGGGGTGGTTGTCCCTTAGGACGCGGAGAATCGCAGAGTTCCAGGCCAGGTCGAGGCCCATACTCACCGACCTCCATCTCTCCAATCAAGTGAATGGAGATCGGTGCTCCCAATAAACCTCAGGAATTATTTAATTCGCCCGCGTGCCCGTTTAAGACCTTTTTAGATAAATTTCCCTAAAGAGGCGGCTTAAAACCAATCTCTGGTATAAATCGGTGGAATTAAATAATCTCGATACGTTAGTAGAAGAGTGAGCATAGGGCTGACAAGCATTTGACGGACAGAGGCGATTCCGGTTTATTAATGGCTTGTTGCCCCGAAACCGTCTGAGCCAGAGCCCCCAATTCGGAACTTGACGGGGCCGTAAAGCGCACACGCGCCTTGGTTTGGATGATTACTCTAGAATGGAGAGTGAGAAATGGATGCATGAGGAGAACGTAATCTACGTGGGAAGGAAGCCCATGATGAACTACGTTTTGGCGGTGATGAACAGCCTCAACCAGAGGGGACTTGACGAGGTCGTGCTTAAGGCGAGGGGGCGAGCCATCAGCACCGCCGTCGACGTAGAAGAGGTCACCAGGCGCTTCGTGAAGGACCTCGAGGCAGCCGTGAGCATAGGGACGGAGCAGCTCCCCATGGAGGAGGGCGGGACTAGGAACGTCTCCACCATGGAGATAACCATGAAGAGGAGCAGGGCGGCCGAGGATAAAACCCCGGAGGAGGTTGAGGAGCCCGAAAAGGTGATCGAGGAAGAGAAGAAGGGAGAGGAACCCGAGGAGACCGAAGGGTTTGGATAATATGAACGTCTGTGTGATCTCGGAGGGCGCCTACCCGACGGGGAGGGGGGGCGTGAGCGAGTGGTGTCACTCCATAATCGGCAAGATGGGGGACGTAAGGTTCAATGTCTTCTCGATCTCCACAGAGAAGGGAATCAGGTACAGCCTGCCTGAAAACGTCGATGAAGTCGTGGTGGAGCATCTACACTCACCTAATTTCAAGCATGGAATCGATGAAGGTTACGCAGAGGACTTGCTGAAGGAACTGAAGCCGGCTCTGTCGGGGGAACCCCTCGACTGCGAGGAGATCCTTGGATTGGCGAAGAGGCGTGAATGCAGGGCGGATGAGCTTCTCGGCTCCGACACAAATTGGAACTCGGCGGTGGCATACTACAGGGAGAACTTCCCCGGAAGGGCGTTCGCCCACTTCTACATTTTCTGGACCTCCCTGTTCTACCTCCTCTACAAGACCCTGGAAGCCGTCGGCAA
>CAYGAH010000131.1:0-1540 GCA_964347685.1 uncultured Candidatus Bathyarchaeia archaeon
TCCCAGGGTAGAGGTCCGGGGGACGTCCATCTTCATAATTTACGGGGAGGGCGACGAGGCCCTCTGGGGAAGCGAGGGGAACCAGGTAGAGGCCGTGGCGACTGCGAAGCAGATAGAGAGGGAGCTAGAGGCCATCAGCCACGTCGCCAGGAGGATAGCCAACATGATGAACGACCTAATAGACGAACTCATAGAGCTTGGCGTCCCAGAGGAGCACGCCGCCTACATCCTATACGAGGGGTACGCGAGCTTCCTCACGGAGAAGAGAAGGGAGCTCAGGGGCAGGCGCCCCAAGTAGTCGACGCCCTCAGGGCTCATTCGGGCTCTCCGAGGCTCCCGGTTCGAGCCTGGGCCTTGCAAGTATCAGGTAGCTGTAGGGCTCGACGCCCCTCACCTCCTCCACAGCGAATCCCCCTCGCTCTATGAGGGCCGAGGCCTCCTCGGGGGTGAGCTTCACCCGGCTCGGAGGCCCCACGGGAGAGTCCTTCCTGAAGTCTAGGTTCACGAGCACGCCTGATGGCCTCAGCATCCTCAGGGCGTTCCCAAGGACCCTCATGGGGTCCCTGAAGTCGTGGAGGACGATGCCGAAGAAGACGAAGTCCCCGCAGCCCGAGCATAGGACCTCCTCCTCAGCCCACCCCAGCCTAAGCTCAATGTTCCCTAGCCCCTCCCTCCTCGCCCTCTCCCCGAGCCTGCCGAGTGCCCACTCGCTAGCGTCCAACGCGAGCACCCTGCCCTCCTCGCCGACGACCCTGGCCGCTGGGAGGGAGAAGAAGCCGTCTCCGCAGCCAACGTCTATGAAGACGTCGCGGGGCCGAAGCCCTATCACTCGTAGGATCGTATCGGGGTCCTGCCAAGTCCTCCTTTTAGCGTCGTAGACCGGAAAGCCTTGATCGCCCAAAGCTTCAAAGATAAATGATAAATGACCCGATATAAACCGGGGCGAAGCCTGAGGGGCTCATCCCTTGAGCCTCTCGACGAACTCCTGGAGCTGCCTCCTCGCGGCCCTCAGGCGCTCCCCGGCGGTCCCCTCGTCCCCGGCAACGGTGGAGAGGTGGATGTCTATGACGGGCCTCCCCTCCTCCCCCTTCGGGTGGGACTTGACGTAGACGTGGGGGTTCCCCCTCATCACCTCCTCCACAAAGGGAGCGAGGGAAGACTCCATAACCCCCTCTACGTGCAACCACTCCTCGTAGAACCCCTCATCCCCAGCGGCATCCCTCATAGCGGGAGCCACCTCACCGTCGAATATAGCCTCCATCTCCGAGGGGACGCCGGGGAGGAAGAAGATGGTTGAGCCGCCCATGTCAGCCCTCACACCTGGGGCGGTCCCCACGGGGTTCCTCAGAGGCTCTGCCCCCTCTGGAAGCTCCGCCATCTTCAACCGTGCGGGCGTCAACTCCAGCTCTCCTGCCCCCCTCTCCTTAGAGTAGGCCTCGTACTTCGCCCTCACCATCCCCAGGGCCCTATCGTTCTGCTTGAGGGGCCTGCCCAGGGCCAGGGCTGCCCCCTCTAGGGTCTTGTCGTCGAAGGTGGGGCC
>CAYGAH010000132.1:0-7123 GCA_964347685.1 uncultured Candidatus Bathyarchaeia archaeon
ACGACCCAGGCCTCAACCTCCTCGGCGTAGTAGTCTGGTTTAAAGCTGCTCCAGGGCTTGTAGTGGAGGGTTGCTATCCTGATCTCGGAGGCTCCCCTGTCTGCCAAATGCCCCCTCGCTACCAGGAGGGACGCCCCAGAGTCGGACACGTCGTCGACGATGAGGGCCTTCAACCCTTCGACATCTGCGTTGAGGGGGAGGACGACCTCGGGCCTGGTCTTCGCCTCGTTGACTCCACTGTAATACTCGACCTGGAGGCTGGCCATGCGTCCCACCAGGAGTTGGTCGCATAGGATACGGGCGGGTGCGAATCCGCCGCGGCTGACGGCCACGACGATGTCAGGCCAGTATCTATCGGCCATGATCTTGTCGGCGACGGCCTCGGAGAGCCTCTGGACGTCTTCCCAGCTCAGGTGCATCAGCTCCATGGTGCTCTTCATCCCATCCCAGCCGGCGCAACTTTTTATGGTTATGCTAGCGCGTGGCAAATATAAGCCCATTGAGTTTCTAAGAGCACGGGGCTGCCTCCTTTAAATAAATCGATGGCTTAGAAAATTCGTTGCTATGGTTGCCCTAAACAGTAATAGGTTTGAAAATGATCCAGCCGCCTGTATAGAGGAGGAGATAAAGCTCTTCACAGCCTCCCCCTTAAACACAATGAATAAGGGGGACGACGAGCCCGCATGGGCTGAGCCCCTCGTAGGATTCAGCAGCGGCTCCAATCCCCTTTATAGCTTCTACAAGCAGGACATAGGAGACTTCTACCTCTCACCTTTGGAGTTCTTCGAGCACGACTTCCCGGGCACATATACGTCGCCTGGGCAGCTCACGGTCATCAGCTGGATACTGCCCCAGACCGAGGCCACGAAGTCCGACCACCGGAGGGAGACCCACTTCCCCAGCGAGAGGTGGGCCCGCTCCCGCATCTACGGGGAGGAGGTCAACGTGAAGCTCCGTAGGCACCTCGTGGAGACCTTTGAGGAGGTGGGGGTTCCGGCCGTCGCGCCTATGCTCTCCCCCCTCTGGGAGAGGAGGGCCTCAGAGAAGTACGGGTACGCCTCTACCTGGTCTGAGAGGCACGCCGCATACGCAGCAGGACTGGGCACCTTCGGGCTCTCCGACGGGCTGATAACCCCCAAGGGGAAGGCGATGAGGGCAGGCTCGGTGATAGCGAAGATCGAAATACCTCCCAGCCCCCGACCCTACACCGACCACCACGCCTACTGCCTCTTCTACGCGGATGGGACCTGCGGAAAGTGCATTGAGAGGTGCCCCATAGGAGCCATAACGGAGGGGGGCCACGACAAAGAACTTTGTTCGAGATACATAGGCATGACCAGGAGATACGTCCCGAGGCACTACGGCTTCGACGGCTACGGCTGCGGCCTCTGCCAGACAGGGGTCCCCTGCGAGTCTGGGATACCTAAGGGCATGGAGTAGAAAAATTAGAAGGAAAAGAGTGGGTCTCACTCGACGGTGGATACCGTTCCGTCCTGGGCCACGGTGCCCGTCCACGTGAACACAGGCTCGCCGTCCAAAGTGAGCTCCACCTGGTATGTGGGCTTCCAGACAACAGGGAAGCCGACTTCGACTGTCCAGTTCCCTGAGGCGTACTGGAAGGTGCTGTAACCTAGCAGACCCTCGGGGGTCAGGTCCTCCATCGCCCACACATTGGGCTCCTCGACGCCCTCCAGTTCGGGGTAGTTTGCGAGCACGTACTCCACGGCCAGGTCCCTGGCCTGCTCGGGGCTCAGTATCTCCAACTGGGTGGGAGTCAGACTGGTGGATGTCTCGGTCACGGTTGAGCTCTGGTCCACCGTTCCCTCCCAGGTGAACTCCACGTCTCCGCTGTGCTCGACGTAAACGTTGTACACGGGCTCAAGGACCACCATGAAGGACACGTTGACGCTCCACCCAAGGCCGGTGTACCCGAAGGTGCTGTAGCCCAGGAGGCCCTCGGGGGTGAAGTCGGTGAACACCCACTCGTCAGGAAGCTCCAGATCACCCAGCTCAGGGTATCTGTCCAGGATATACCTGACGGCTAGGTCCCTGGCCATCTCTGGGGGCAGCAGCTCTGACCCGACCTCCCTCTGGTTCAGCTCGTCCCAGACACCGTCGATGACGGCGCTGCGAACCTCACCAGCGCTCACCACTATCCTGATCTCATGGGGCGTGATGACCTGAGCCAGCACCTGACCCGTCCTGTCACCGTAGCCTGCGTGGCGACACTCGAAGGCCACCAGGAAGGCGTACTGGACAGGGTAGCTCTCCATGGCGACGACGTCTATGACCTCGATGGACTCCTCGACGCCGTCGAACCTGAAGGTGGGGGAGCCCCTCAGGAACTCCAAGGCGATCCTCTCGGCATCCTCGGCCGTGGTGTCTTCGCCGGGGAGCTCCCTCTCGTTGAGCTCGTCGTAGGCATCGTCGGTCACGGCCCTGATGACCTCACCCTCGCTCACAACTACCCTCATCGTGTGGGGTGTGATGACTTGGGCGAGCATCATCCCGGTCCTATAGCCGTACCCTGCCTGCCTGCACTGGAAGGAGATGATCACCTCCCATGTCCAGGGCATCCGCAAGGTGTCGACCCCGAGGACCTCTACGGAGTCAGCCATGCCATCGAAGCTGAAAGTAGGCGAGTTCTTCAGGTAGTATAGGGCTAAGTCTACGGCTCCCTTCTCCGTGTATTCCACCGTCCTGTTCTGCCATGCGTGTATTGAGAGGGCTGGGAAGAGCCCCGTCACCATGATCGCGAGCACCAAGCTTAGCTTCTTGTTCATTTATTCACCGAGCAATAGGATGCGTGGGTTAAGTATAATCCCAGTGATTCGAACAGCTGTTCGAGAACTTAGAACAGCCCCTAAAACCCCAAATTTGTCTGGGTTCGGACCCTCGAAAACAGGGAAATACATAAACATACTCTCACCTAGAGCTTTCAACAACCAAGGAGGGAGCCAGATGCACGCCCTTTTCGTCGGCAGGTTCCAGCCCTTCCACTACGGCCACCTCCACGCCATAAGGACCATCCTTGAGGAGGTGAACCAACTCGTAATCGTCGTGGGGAGCGCCCAGATGAGCCACGAGCCCGACAACCCCTTCACGGCGGGGGAGAGGATAGAGATGATAAGAGCTGCCCTCGACGCCGCCGGCGTCGACAGGGACCGGTACATGCTCATACCAATAACCGACGCCCCGGCCCACAGGGTCTGGGTCGCCCAGGTGGAGTCCCAGACACCCAGGTTCGACATAGTCTATTCCAACCAGCCCCTCACCCGGAGGCTCCTAATAGAGGCGGGCTACGAGGTCCGGGGCATAAAGATGTTCAGGAGGGAGGCCTACGAGGCGACCGAGATAAGGAGGCGCATCCTGGAGGGGGAGGACTGGAGGGAGCTGGTGCCCGAGGAGGTCTACCGGATAGTCCAGGAGATAGACGGCGAGAACAGGATAAGGGACCTAGCAAAGACAGATACAGTCAACAACAGGGGGCGCTGAGGGAGCCGCACAAATGTACCTTCGACTTGACCCTGGGCTGAGCTCCAAGTTCCCCGGACTGGGCGCCCTCGTGATCCGTGTCCACGGGGTCTCCGTGAAGAGGACCGACCCGGAGCTCGAATCCTTCAAAGAGGTGGTGAGCGAGAGGGTGAGGGAGCGCTGGACCCTCGACGAACTCAGGGAGCACCCCACATTCAGGGCTTACAGGGACTTCTTCTGGAGGATGAACGTGGACCCCACTAAAACCCGTCCTGCGTCAGAGGCCCTCATTAGGAGGGTGCTCAGGGGCCGCCCCATCCCCCGTGTAAACACCCTAGTTGACAGCTACAACCTGGCCTCCATGGAGTCAACCATCCCCCTCGCCGCATTCGACGAGGACGAGCTCGCTGGGGAGCTGCTGATGCGGGAGGCCAGGGAGGGGGAGGAGTTCCTCGGCATAGGGATGGAGAAGCCGGTCGTGCTCAACGGGGGGGAGGCGGTGGTCGAGGACGGGGAGAAGCTGATAGCCATCTACCCCTACAGGGACGCCGAAGAGTCGAAGATCACGGAGGGCACGGAGAATACCCTCATGCTCATATGCGGAGTCCCCAACATAGGCGAGGAAGACCTGGCGAGGGCGGGAAGGATCACCGTCGAGTACATAACCAGGTTCTGCGGGGGCAGGGAGGCCTAGGAGGACCGCCGTGATAGAGGTAGACGGCTCCATGATGGAGGGAGGGGGCCAGCTCCTCCGCAACGCCGTCACCTACGCAACCGTGATGGGGAAGCCCGTCAGGGTCTACAATATAAGGGCTAAGAGGAAGCCCCCCGGGCTGAAGCCCCAGCACCTCACGGCCCTTGAGGCGGTGGCCGAGATTTCCGAAGCCTGGACCAGGGGGCTTTCCATCGACTCCACTGAGGTGGAGTTCGAGCCCGGCAGGATAAGGGGCGGGGACTACTCCTTCGACATAGGGACGGCGGGAAGCATCGGCCTCCTCCTACAATGTGTGGCTCCCGTCGCGGCCTTCGCGGACTCTCCCGTCAACCTGAGGATAGTCGGGGGCACTGCGGTCAGGTGGTCCCCGCCCATCCCCATACTGGACAATGTGGTCTGGAGGGCCTATAGAAGGATGGGGTTCAGGGGGGAGGTCAGGGTCGAGAGAGAGGGCTTCTACCCAAAGGGAGGCGGGGTCGTCGAGGCCACTATCCAGCCCATCAAATCCTGGGGAAGCCTGACCGCCATTGGAATCAAGAAGGTCAACGAGGTCAGAGGCGTCTCCATATGTGGCAGGCTCCCAGAACACGTCGCCGAAAGGCAGGCCCGATCTGCTGAAACTATTCTGAGACGAGAGGGATACGAAGCAGCCATATTGCACCGGGTGGCCGACGGGGAAAATCAGCCATTTTCGCCGGGGAGCTTCATATGCCTCTGGGCCGAGGCTCAGCCCGAGGCCTTCATGGGCGCTGACGCGCTGGGAGAGAGGGGGAAGCCTGCGGAGAAGGTGGGCTCCGAGGCGGCCCGGTCGCTAATAGAACAGCTACGGACAGGGGCTGCTGTGGACTACCACACGGCTGACAGCCTGATACTCCCCTGCTCCCTGGCCAGGGGGGAGTCCCTTTTCAGCACCAGCAGGCTCACCCTCCACACCCTCACAGCCGTGGAGCTCGCAAGGAGGATCACGGGGGCCGAGTTCTCCATCGAGGGGGAGATGGGGGAGCCAGCCCGAATAGCCTGTAAGGGCGTGGGACACGTGAACAAGTCACGCCGAGGCGAGGGCTAGATTTATCCTCTGCGCCTATTTATTCTCTATTAATCCGGGCAGGTCAGATTGATAGTCCTCAGCTTCGACAGGGGAAGCATAGTAGCTGAAGGGGGTCCCATACCCCTTAGAACCCGAGACTCGGATGGGGCAGCCCATAGGGTCCCGGCCCTGCAATACAGGGACATCCTAGAGCAACTGAGGAAAAGCGGGACCCCCTACAAGGACGAAGCAATGAAGGCGCCGACCTGCCCGAGACTCGGATCTGAAATCCAACTGAGGAACTACCAGAAAAAGGCCCTAAAAGCTTGGGAGGAGGCCGGGAAGAGGGGCATCATAGTTTTACCCACGGGCGCTGGCAAGACCGTCATCGCCCTTAAGGCTATGGAGGAGCTAAGCGTCTCTGCCCTGGTAGTGGTGCCCACCCTCGTCCTCGTAGACCAGTGGCGCAGGGAGATCGAGAGGGCCTTCGGGGTGGAGGCGGGGGTCCTGGGCGGGGGCAGCGAGAGGATCAGGGCGATCACCGTCTCCACCTATGATTCGGCCTCCCTGAGGGCAGATAGCCTGGGAAACAGGTTCGAGCTAATCATATTCGACGAGGTTCACCACCTGCCTGCGCAGAGCTACAGGCGGATAGGACTAAACTACCTCGCCCCTTACCGGCTGGGGCTGACTGCGACGCTGAGCGGGGACGAAGAAGCCCGCCTCGCCCTCGGGGAGCTGGTGGGGGAGAAGGTCTACGAGCTGGGAGTCGACGACCTTGCAGGGGTCCACCTCTCTGACTACACCGTCATCACAGTGCCTGTCCCCCTCACCCCGGAGGAGAAGGCCGAGTACGAAAAGCAGTTCGGAATATATAGGGAATTCATCCGCCGCCGAAACATCAGGATAAGGAGCGCGGGGGACTACACCAGGTTCGTGATGAGGAGCGGGAGGGACCCAGAGGCAAGGAGGGCCCTTCTGGCGAGGAACAGGGCGATGAACCTGGCCCTGAACTCCGCAAGCAAGGTCCATCACCTCATGAACCTGCTTAAGCGGAACCCTGAAGATAAGACCCTCATCTTCACTCTCCACAACAGCCTCGTATACAGGATCAGCAGGGAGATGCTCATCCCGGCCATCACCCACCAGACTTCGAAGGAGGAGAGGGAGCAAATCCTCAGGGGCTTCAGAGCGGGGAGGTACAGGAGGATCGTGACCAGCCAGGTCCTCGACGAGGGGGTGGACGTCCCAGACGCCTCCATGGCGGTCATCCTGAGCGGCACAGGCAGCAGCAGGGAGTTCATCCAGCGCCTGGGGAGGGTGCTCCGAAAGAGGGAGGGGAAGGAGGCGAAGCTCGTGGAGCTTGTCTCCCAGGACACAGCCGAGACTAGGATGAGCAGGCGGAGGAAGGGAGGGTGACCCTGCCGCCAGACCTGCTCCGCGCCAGGAGGCGGAAGGGGAAGATCAAACCCGTCTACGCCTTAGAAGACAAGGCCAGCCTCGCCAAGACCCTCATATCCGTCTACCAGGACCACATCGGGAAGACAAGGGCTGAGCTGGCAGAAGTCCTGAGCCACTGCGAGGAGCTCGGATACGACTACAAGCTCGTCAGGGGACTTTCCGCCGTCTTGGATGAGGGGTGCCTCTTCGAGACGTGCGCCGTGATCGACCCCATGGAGGCGAGGCGTGTGGTGTTCGGGGAGACAGCAGACAGGGTCATCACGAGCAGTGAGGAGAGGAGACGGCTCCTAGAGGAGGCGGCCTCCGGCCTCGGCGTCTCTGTCGAAGAGCTCGACAGGAGCCTATACGCAGATCTTGAGGACGAGCAGCGCCTCACGGAGTTCGACGCCCCGACCCCTGAGGATCTTCTGAAGCTATACAACTTCTCCCTCTCGGTAGCCCTCCTC
>CAYGAH010000133.1:0-15143 GCA_964347685.1 uncultured Candidatus Bathyarchaeia archaeon
GCACCATAGAATCGGGACTTCGGAGGAACAGAGATGAAAACCAAGAACGTTTGGGAGATATTCAGCGAGGAGTGCCCGGGGGTCTCAGAGGCCTACATGAAGCTATCAAGGGAGATCAACATAGGGGGCGCCCTCGACGACAAGACCAGGTGCCTGATACTGGTCGGCATCTTCTCGACGACCCGCGACCCTGTAGCCCTCCGCCACTTCGTGCGCATGGCCTTCAACGCCGGCGCGACGAGGGAGGAGGTCGAGTCCGCCGCCCTGCTGGCATTCAACACGGGCGTAACATCTGCCGAGCTCAGCATCCCCCTCATCCTCGAGGTAGAGAAGCAAGCCTGACCCCCCTCCCCTATTTTTGGAAATTGCACAATGGAACCCTCTCCAGACCGATCTTTTCGAGGAACTCGAAGTCCTCGACCCTGAAGAGGTGGCTCTCGCAGCGGCAGTCGCCGCAGCCGAAACCATGCACAGGGGTCCACTCTTGCGAGACCGCCTCTGCTATGGCGCATTCCTCCCTCCCCTCGGACCCCTTCACATATACCTCCTCCAGGACGACGTCGGGTTCCTTGAGGAGGTAGTCAACGTGCCAGTGGAGAGCCCTGAACATACCAAGGCTGGTCTGAATGTGCCTCCTGACTCTCGCCTCCAACCCGTTGAGGGCCGAACCGACATAGACGTAGGTACCAGGAGGGAAGGATAGGGCGCCGAGGGCCCCAACCCAGACATCGATACCCTTCCTTACCTTTATGCATAGGCAGTAGCTTCCACCTGATATCAATAGGACTACACCACACTACTATCGAGGAACCATGGCTACCTTTTCAGGTGTTCGTCGAACCACCCTATCATCTGCTGCAGGCACCCCTTACTTACGCTGGGGCATACGATGCGGTGGTAGACGTGGGAGCCCCCCATGAAGAACAAGAGCCCAGGAACTTCTACAGCTGTGACAACCCAGAACTTGGCCCTCTAACCATGATGGAAACCTTCGAGATCGCGTTGCTCGCCCTCACGGTATTAAAATCGGGTTCAGCGGAAGGGTTATTTCCCGCGCCGCAGATCGGTCTATTAGTGTCAGGTATGTCCCAACCTTACAACTACGTCAGGTTCAGGTGGTGGACCCCGGTCGACCTCGACAAGGTCTACGAGGAGCTCAAGGGAGAATACGTCGTGGGGAAGAAGGAATGGCCCAGCAGCGAGATGGAGGTCTCGCTATTCAAGGACGAGAGGGTGGAGCTCTCGGTCGTCGCCGACACCCTCCACGCTACCCTATCCCCTTTCAGGGCGATCCTCTCCCAGGGGAAAGCCGCCCCCTTCACGCAGAGGGACGTCAAGCTGAGGGATAAGGTGGTAGAGCTCTACCCGAGGAACAGGCCGTCACCCTTCCCTTGGGAGTTCAGCATAGAGCCCAAGTTCGAGGTAGAGGGCGAACAGCCCTGACATCGCCCCGTCTTAATGGCTTTACTTTTTTTCTTTAAAAAGTCAGTCTAAATCTGGTAATTTTTATCTCTCCCAAATTTAATATCGGACCCGACTCCATTTATGGTGGATTTCCCGGGCTCATGTATCGATAGGAGATGATTCAGATTGAGGGTGCTCGTCGTGGGCAACGGTGCTAGGGAGCACGCGATAGCCAAGAAGCTCGCAGAGGAAGATTTAGAGCTGCACGCTGCGATGTCGCGCCTAAACCCGGGCATCGCTGCCCTCGCCGAGCGGGTCGAGGTCATGGACATCAACGACACCGGGAACTACTCCCGCTTCAGTGGTCTCGACCTCGCCTTCATAGGCCCTGAGGCCCCCTTGGCGGCTGGGGTGGCCGACCGCCTAAGCGAGCTGGGCGTCCCCGTCGTCGGGCCAATGAGGGACATCGCCCGCCTCGAGTGGAGCAAGGCGTACGCGAGGCAGTTCCTGCAAGAGCATGGCATCGAGGGGAACCCCGATTTCAAGATATGTAGGACCCCGGAGGACGTCAGGGGCTTCCTAAAGGACCACCCAGACGTGGCGGTGAAGCCCGACGTGCTTACCGGAGGAAAGGGGGTGAAGATCACGGGGGAGCACCTCCACTCCCTAGCCGAGGTCGAGGAGTACGCCTCAGAGAGGATAATGTCCGATGGGTTGGTGGTCCTAGAGGAGAGGCTCAGGGGGAGGGAGTTCACCCTTCAGGCGTTCACGGACGGGAGGAGGGTAGAGGTGATGCCCCTCGTCAGGGACTTCAAGAGGGCTTACGACGGGGACAGGGGGCCCAACACGGGGAGCATGGGGAGCTTCAGCTGCCCAGACCACGGCCTCCCGGACCTCCCGCCTGAGGTTGTCGAGAGGGGGAGGTCTACGATGGAGGGCACCGTGAGGGTTATGGCCGAGGAGGTGGGAGAGTTCAAGGGCGTCCTATACGGGGGCTTCATGAACACGGACAGGGGCGTCTACCTCCTCGAGTACAACGTCAGGTTCGGGGACCCCGAGGCCATGAACGTCCTCTCCATCCTCAAGAAACCCTTGACCGACGTGGGCTGGCAGATAATCGACGGAAAACTCTTAAAACCCTCCTTCGAGGAGGAGGCGACGGTCTGCGTCTACCTAGTCCCCGAGGGGTACCCCGTCAGCCCCAAGAGGAACGCTCCCATAAGGATAGGTAAGCCCAAGGTGTCCGAGGTCTACTTCGCCTCAGTTTATGAGGAAGACGGCGTCATGAGGACGACGGGCAGCCGCTCCATCGCCCTCCTGGCCAAGGGGGAGACGGTGGCCGAGGCCCGGGAGAGGGTATACAGGGACGTCGATTGTATCGAGGGCGACCTCTACTACAGGAGGGACATAGCCCAAGGGGTCTAGCCAAGCCCAGGGACCTCCTCGGATATTATTTTAAGCGATGACCATGAATGGTTTAGGGCAGGGGAGCGTGCAGGCCGGGATGAGCGACAAAAGCCGAGAGAAGCTGGCTAGGCTAGAAGCCATCCTATACGCATCTGGGCGGCCCATGAGCCTGACGACCCTCTGCGCCCAGCTCAGGATGGGCTCGGAGATCGAGGTGAAGCAGCTCCTGGTGAGGCTAAGGGACACCTACGTGGAGGACGGAAGCCCACTTGAGATAAGGGAGCTTCCCGAGGACAGGGTGGTCCTCCAGCTGAAGCCCGACTACACGAAGCAGGCTAGCCGATTCTCCATGAAGCCACTCCTAACAGCAGGCCCCCTAAAGACCCTCTCCTACGTCGCATACAATCAGCCCGTGGAGCAGAGGGAGGTGGCGCTAGCCCGGGGGAGCCAGGCCTACAAGCACCTGAGGATGCTCGAGGAGATGGGGCTGATAGATCGGGGGAAGAAGGGGAGGAACCCCGTCATCAGGACTACCCCAGAGTTCGCCGACTACCTCGGCCTTAGCAGGGAGAGGGCCCCCATGAGGAGGCAGCTCCGCAGCATATTCAGGAAGCTTGAGGTCGAGGAGCTGGAGAAGAAGGACTGACCCCCGCAAGGTATTTCAGAAGCCCGCCTAACTATTAGATCGGTGTGATAGTTGGCCAAATACATACTCCTGTCCAAGCTGACATCCGAGGGGCGGGAGACCCTGAAGAACAGGCCCCACAGGATAAAGGAGGTGAACAAGGAGATAGAGGCCTTCGGCGTCAAGGTCCTTGAGCAGTACGCCGTCCTGGGCCCCTACGACTTCGTCAACATCGTCGAGGCGCCCGACAACGACTCGATCTTCAGGGTCTCCGTGGAGCTGGGGAGCCGGGGCACCATAGAGATCATGAGCATGCCCGCCGTGCCCATCGACGAACTGATCGAGTCCCTCAAATAAACCACCTTTTTTATTTAGAACAAGTCCGTGATCTTTACTATATGGAGATAATGCTTTAATCAGCAGAACGCCGAAACCCCTTCAGGTGTCTTTTTGGAGAGCCCGTTCCCCGTGATATCCGTGGAGGGCGACGCGTACGCCTGTGGAAAGCAGCACGGCTCCAGGGCCAAGGAGCTCATCCACAGGAACCTGGACTACTACTTCGGCCTCTGGGAGAGGACCATAGGGATAAGCAAAAGAGATGTCCTGAAGCAGGCATCCGGGCTCATAGAGCCCATCGGGGCCCTCGATCCCGGCATTCTGAGGGAGCTTCAGGGGGTTGCCGACGGCTCAGGGGCCTCCCTGGAGGAGGTCGTCGCCGTCAACGGCAGGTACGAGCTGGTCTGGTCGAAGTCCACAAGGGAGGGGTGCACCGCCTTGGCAGCCCTCCCAGACGCCACAAGGACGGGGCACACCCTCCTGGCCCAGAACTGGGATTACAAGGTGGGGATGAGGGAGGGGTGCGTCGTCCTCGAGGTCAGGCGGGAGGGGAAGCCGTCCGTCGTGATGCACACGGAGGCGGGCATCATCGGCCATAAGGGGATTAACTCGGCGGGGCTGGGCGTCGTCATCAACGCCATGGTCTCTGACAGGGACAGGTACGGCCCCGCAGTGCCCTTCCTCATCCTGTGCAGGAGGGCCCTCGACAGCTGGAGCCTCTCCGAGGCCCTCTCGGCCTGCCTCTCCTCGGAGAGGTACGTGTCGAGCAACATGATACTCGCCCAGGCCGGGGGAGCCGCCGTGGACCTTGAGGCGACACCACTCGACACATCGATCATGACGCCGGAGAGGGGAGTCCTAGTCCATACCAACCACTTCGTCGGGGACCGCTCCCTAGCGGTGAAGGACGAGTTCGTGAAGCAGTTCTCCCACAGCGTCTACAGGTACAGCAGGGCGAGGGACTACCTTGGGAGGTGGAGCGGCCGTATCTCCGTGGACAACTTCAAGGAGGCCCTCAGGGACCACTTCGGGGAGCCGTATTCTATCTGCGCCCACGAGGACCCTACCCTAGAAGAGGATATGAGGGGAGAGACTCTTGCTTCTGTGATCTTCGACCTGGAGGCCCGCAGCTTCCAAATAACCAATGGCCCCCCATGCACTGGTCCATACTACGCGCTCGATTTCCCCAGTCTCAGGGGGGAGTGGGGACCGGCTCAGCCTGAATAGAGGCCCCATCCCTCAAAGAGGTCCATTGATAAACTTTTAAAAGCGGCCAACCTCTCCTCAGTAGTCAGGGTCGTAGTTTCCATGAGTGAGGCAGCCACTAGCAACTTGGTGCTCATCAGCTTCTGGCTGGGGCTCATCCCCGGCGCTTACCTCGCCTACAGGATGATCAAAGAACTGATCCACCACCTGAGAAGGGACGACGAGGACCTCCTGGAATAGCCTTCATGTTTCGATTTCCGGCGATGATCCGGCGGAAAGCAACTGGTCGATAACCCTGGAAAATCAAGATTTATATTACATAGGACGATACCCGCTGGTTCGTTCATCCTCTTCGGGGACTAAAAGTCGACATGAAGGGCCTGGGGAGGAGCGGGAACAGGCCTTCCTTCGTTAAGCCCCTGATCATCCACTACCGTCGGCGGAGCCCGTAATCCCGAACACAATCAAAAACGGGATCACCTTCAGGCGCACCACGGTAGCACAGTGGGGCGAGGGCATCGCGCAGGGATATCCTACGCACAGACCATGGACGGGCTGACGCTCGCGAACACCAGGAACGTCCACATATGCCCCGCGTTCGGCCCTTCCGTCGTACACAATAAGCCATGAAGCAGCGTCTACGCCTCGGAGGCTAGAGCGGCCTCGAGGAGCAGGAAGAAGCAATAGATCCCTCTTTTTATCATAAAAGTTGGCCTATCTCCCTTTAATTCCCCTATAATTTTGCTTAGGATATGGACGCGATTTTTATATTTGTTCGATATTTCAGTTTCACAGTGGATCTATATGAGGTACGATATCAAATATGACCCTTCCTACTCTATGCTCGTCGTGGACCTTGAAAGGGGGGAGCGCATAACGGGGGAGGCCGGGTCCCTCACCTACATGACCCCCAACATCGATGTCAGGACCAGGACAAGGGAGAGGAGCATCCTGGGCACCCTTGGCGTGTCAATCTTCGGTAGGCAGTCCCTCTTCGTGAACGACTTCATCGCCAACGGGGGCCCGGGGCAGATCGGGCTCGTCGCGGCCCCCCTCGGGGACATCCAGACCCTGAAGGTCTCCCCGGGCCAGGGGTACATCGTCCAGAAGGCCTCCTACCTGGCGTCCACGGAGAACGTCGATCTGGACGTCAAGTGGGAGGGCTTCACGAAGGGCCTATTCGGCCAGGGCCTCTTCATGATAAGGGTCTCTGGAACGGGGGACCTCTTCATAAACACCTTCGGGGCAATAGACATACACCAGCTGGGTGCCGGGGAGGAGCTCATAGTCGACAACTTCCACCTCGTCGCCTTCAGCGACAGCTGCGACTACGAGGTGAGGCGCTTCGGTGGCTGGAAGGAGACCATCCTTAGCGGGGAGGGATTCGTCACCAGGATCAGGGGCCCGGGCACAGTCTACATACAGACAAAGAACCTCAGGGAGTTCGTGGACTGGCTCTGGACTCTCCTGGAGCCCCGTGTTCAGAGCAAGGCCCGGTGACCTCCCTCCCCTTTTTCCCGGTGATCCCATGACGGACACCCTCCTTTTCGACTGCTGGAACACCCTGGTCCAAGCGCCGAAACTAATGAGGAGGGGCGCTTCAGTAGAGATATTCCACAAGTCCCTTACAGGGGCGGGCGTCGAGGTAGGGTTCGAAGACTTCAGGGACGCCTACGTACCCATCGCGAGGAGGCAGCTCGAGGAGGCCGACAGGGACGGCTACAGGGAGCTGGACTACCCCCAGCGGCTCGTCTGGGTCCTTGAGAGCCTGGGAGTCGATGGGGGGATACGGAGAAGGCTAGCTGAGAGGACCTGGAGGGACTACCTGGCCGAGTGGCCCAGGCAGACGGAGCTCTACGCGGAGACGCCCTCCGTGCTGGAGGCACTTAGGGGGAGATACAAGCTGGGTCTGGTAACGAACTACATGGACGGCTCCACGGCGCGGTTGGTCTTCGACAAGATGGGCTTCGATGATGTCTTCGACTCCATCGTTGTCTCCCACGAGGTGGGATACAGGAAGCCGAGCAGGACAATATTCGAGAGGGCCCTCGCTGAGCTGGGCTCTAAGCCAGAGACGTCGGTCATGGTGGGGGACAGCTTCGAGGCTGACATCCTGGGCGCCTTGAGGATGGGTATGAGGGGGGTCCTCATCGACCCCGAAGGGAGCCAGTCCAAGAACCACCACCTAGCACACGCAGTCATAAGGAGTATTGGAGAGTTCAAAGGCGTCATTAAAAATCTCTAAAATTTTTCAAATTTACATAATTTTACGTTCCACATAATCGTTTGAGGAACATTCTGATGCGAATTGACCATGTTTCTCCCAAAAGGATGTTTTCTACCCGCTGCACTGCCTTCTTGGAAATCCTTTCTTCCAGAGCTTCAGAAAGTCAGCGCAAGCGATCAGCTGTGGCTGGCGCCTGGATGTATAAATGGACGAGGCTGACGGTGGTATCGTCCTTGGGATGGACGCTCTCAATGGGGATCGTCCTATTCTCCGATTTGGGACCTCTCATAGCGAAGAGGCAGCTCAGGAAATACGACGACACCTACCCCAATGATCTCCCGGGCGCATGCATGGCAGGCTTTTTAGATGCGATCAGCGAGATCTGATCGCCTTGGAGAACCTCTTGATCATAGCCCTGGGCTGCATCGTGTTGGCCGTGTTCTACTTCAAGGTGCTGAACAGGAAGGTCAAGATCATGGGCCGCTTCGACCTTAGGCTCGGGCTATATCAGGACAGGACGGCCTTCCAGATCAAGGGCAGGGGAACCCTCGATTTCTTCTCTATCCTTGTCCCATACGACGTCAGCGACATGGAGCTTTCGGTCTATGCGGATGGGGACCCCGCTTGGCAGAGGAACATCAAGGATATTCTGAAGACCACCCAGAGGGGGTGGAGAAGGCAGGACCAGGCCACAGGCGTCCTTCTAAGGGAGTTCCCGGACGTGAAGTTCTCGGAGGAGGTAGCCCTGAAGATCAAGAACAAGTCCTTCACCGACGCCTACGTCTCTGGCGACTACGCCTACTCCTTGAGGAAGGGGCTTTTTTCATGACCAGCCCCGTGTCAATTAAGACATGATCCATCAGCAAGGCCCGGGGATTGCCCCGTTAATCTCTGATACTACGTCGACGACCTCTCTCAGGTCTTCGATAACCCTGTCGCAGCCAGCCTCTACGAGGCGCCTCCCCCACTCCTCGTCCCTTTTGTATCCTACGAACCTGATCTTAGCCCCTTTTGCGGTCAGCATGTCCGTGCTTGTGTCGCCGACGTATATGACCTCCTCCGGATGCGCCTTGAGAAGTTCTATGACTTGGAGGAGGTGGCGTGGGTCTGGCTTGGGGTGGGGGACCTCGTCCCTGGCGAGGAGGGTATCGATGGAGCCTATCATGCCGGTGATCTCTAGGCTCCTAGTCGCGTAGGCGCTGCACCCACGGGTCGCGACCCCGACCCCGATCCCCATCCCCCTCAAGGCCTTTAGGGTCTCCACAGCGTTCGGCATGGGCTCAGCCTCCCCCACCGTCTCCATCTCCACGGAGTTCATGGCACTGGTCATGGCGTCCAGGACGCCCCGTACCTCCTCCGGAGGAGTTCCTAGGTCCCTTAGAAGCCTCTCGCCTCCCATTATTATCTCCCAGATCCTCCTCCTTCCCCCGTCGAGGATCTCGTTGGGGACCCCCGCGGCGAGGAGGATCTCCCTTATGCGCCTCGCCATCTCCTCGTAGTTGACCTTCGACCGGACGAGGGTGCCGTCGAGGTCAAAGACCACAGCCTTAACGGGCCGCATGGTGAATAAGCCTCCAGGGGCCTTTTAATTAGTATCATGAAAGCCCCATTTTACCACACTCTTGTTCGGTTATAATCTTCATTTGTACCGATGGGCTGGATCGATCCCCCTTAGGGTATCGGGGATTAGCTATGGATGCTTTCGTTCATGGGAGACATGATTAGCGAAAAGTATCTTTATGGCGATCATCGGTTATTCGTCTGAATGTACATCTGGTTCTACGTCATCGTTGCGTCCTTGTTTCTGGCCACTTACCTCCACTTCAAATCGGTCGAACACACGAAGCTCAAGGAGGAATACGGGGAGCGGAGGGGTGTCCGCATCGGAAGGATATACGGGACGATCTCAGGGGGCATGGAGTCCGTACTCCTTGTGGGGCTGTGGGTCTCCCCTCAACCAAGGTTCATCTTGCCGATTTGTCAGGGTTTAGCCGTATCGATCGTCAACGTCTCTATCCCCATTCTGAGTTTGATCATCTCCCTTCCCCTGATAGCGGCGGGAGCCTGGCTGGGGATAGGGGGCGTGAGGGCTATCGGCATTGAAGTAGCAGACACCCATGGAACACCGGAGAGGATAGCGACCACAGGAGTCTACTCGATAGTGAGGCACCCCCAGTACCTGGGCTGGCTCCTCGCCCACGTCGGGTTCTCATTCCTCCTCTCGGCGTATTACTCGATCCTCTTCACCCCGGTCTTGGCCTCGATCGTGTACATGATCTCGAAGAAGGAGGAGGAAGAACTCATCAAGGAGTTCGGGGACGAATACAGGGATTACAGGGAAAGGGTGCCTATGCTGATCCCCAGGCTGAGATGAGTCTCTGGAATCCCAAGGAGTTTATATCAAGGGTGTCTGAGGGCGAAACTCATGCTCCACCCCTTGCGCGAACTAATGAAGTCCGAGGCGTCAGGGATGCATGCAGAAAAGCATTAAAAGACGACGACCTTCAACATGAGGGAGGGCCGGTAGATCAGGGGTATGATCGCCGCGCTTGCAACGCGGAGGTCGCGGGTTCAAATCCCGCCCGGTCCACCATATTCTATTTTTTCGGGTTTGTTTCGCCCGGTTTTGGACTGTGACCGATGGAGAAGGGGCTTCGCCCGCCCAGAGGCCTCCAGAACAACGAAGTCTTATTGGGGATATATTCGACGGGGTTCACTCCCTGGATGGTATGAAAGTGGCCTCCCAAAAAGGGCTTCTGATGAGGAAGTTACCACATGGGCCCAGAGACTCAAAGAGCTTTACCATCAAACCCTCATAAAATATTTAATGAAGGTGGGAGAACTTGTGTTCGGGTTCCCTTCCCGACGTTATCTAATATCGTTAAGCTTAACCTCTCCAGGTATCGCAGGAATCCAATCATCATAGTTCCTCCCCTAGTTATGATGATCGTGTACCTGCTTTCTCTTCTGTGGATGCCCCCTTATCCCGAAGCATACTCGTATGAACCTCAATCATACCTTCTCGCTGTTTTCGGGATTTTGATTTTAATTCTCATAACATCGTTTTTAGCTCTCTTAGGTCAAGCGAGCATGACGGGCAGGGTTGTTTTGGTGGAGAGAACTAGCCTCAGCGATTGAGTCAGAGGAGTCAGAGCATTCTTCACGAGGGTACTGGGTATATGTTTGATCTATCTGGGAATCCTGATTATAGGTTTCATACCTCTTTCAATGGTTTATTTGTATTTTGTTCTTCAACCCCTAGTTTCGCAGATGGTTATTGCCCCACCTCAGATAACTGCTCCAGCGCTTCTAACGCCTCTCTCAATGGCGATGATGGTGATAATCACGTTATTTGGGGCCGTATCTACGGCCGTTCTATATACGTGGATTGCGCCCATCGTCTTAGAGAACAAGGGTGTGATCGCCTCATTGAGTTCAGGAACCAGGGGCATCAGGGAGGGTGGCAGGACTTTTCTTGGTTTCATCGCCCTCATATTCGTGGTATCGGGCGTCACTGCGTTGATCGAGAACTTTCCAATGTACCTGGGGGCTCCTGTTCAACAACTATCATCCCAAGGCTATCTGACGCCCTCGAACGTAGCATCTCAGGCCATAAGCACAGTAATCTCGCCTCTATGGTTCTTAATGGCCTTCACAATATATTACGGACAACCTCGATGATTCAGAACGCAAGACGACGCCCATTGTGATCTGAACAGTTTTCGGGACAGGTTCAACTTCAAGGCATTGAAGAAGCGCTGCGTTCATTACGCTCCCTTAATTCGATTGGGCCCGCCCGTTACACCATCCTATGCCCTCGCGAACCTAGTCCTCTTCATCTCTGTCACGAATACAGGGCCGTCTATGTGGTTCAGGGGCTTCACGCTCTCCACATACAAGCTCCCGTCTAAAGCCTCGTCCTTAGCCTCTACCTCCAGTACCTCTCCGATTATCCAGACGTTCCTTTGGGAGAGGGAGACGTGCTCCGTCATCCTGCACTCGATCCAGCCGTATGCCTCCTTGATACGGGGGGGCTTGACTTTCCTCGCCTTCTCCTTAGTCAGCCCGCACTCGGCGATCTCGCTCACCTCGTAGGGGAGGTCCCTCTCCATCACCTCCATTAGGGGGCCGAATCCCTCCCCGACGAGGTTGACAACGAACTCCCCGTTCCCCCTGACGTTCCTCCAGGTGTCGTGCTCCGTCTCGCAGCAGAAGCCGTAGAGGGGCTTCGGGCTCGTGGCCATGGGGGATGTGAAGCTGAAGGGAGCCGCGTTGGAGAATCCGTTCGGGGAGATGGTCGATATGACCGCGGTCGGCCTCACCATAAGCCTGTAGAAGTCCTTGAGGTCCAGCCTCATGGGAATCAACGCGTAAATTATGACCGTCGGGAACATTTAGGATTATTCGTGATCTCGACGAAATCCGTTCCGATAACCCCGAGGGCTCGTGGTTGAGGGGATTTGCATAAATGATATACGTGTTGAATGGGATTTCCAATTGTGGCGGACATGAACATCGATAAGATGAAGGGCAAGAGGGTGACCATAAACCTAGACGAAGTCATAGTCAGGTCGGACGGCTCCAAGGCGACGATGAGGGAGTTCGTCAAAGAGATGCTTTATTATAATCCCGACTTCAAGATAGAGACGAGCCCCAAGGGAGAGACCTGGTACCTCAGACGCAAGAAGAAGTAATCCCAAGATCGAGGATCACCTTACAGCCCATTTTTTAAAAATGAGGAATTGCCCTACACCTGGCTCTCAGGCAGCACCTTCGAAAAGGATTCAATCAGCGATAGGATGAAGCAACGGCTCATGCACAAGCTGAACTGCACCGCCGAACATTATGGCACGCTGCAGTGCACTGGGTGTGGCAGGTGTTCCCAGGCTTTCAAAAAGGGATGCTTGAGAGGTGCATCATAAAAATAATGATAAACAGGGGTTCATGACGTCTAACCTATTTCGAAGGGCAAAATGGGGTTTCCATTTCCACCGAACATGATTCTGGTTCCAAGCCTATGATCGTGTAAATTCTTTAATACTCTTTGGGCATTCCCATAAGCTCCTTGTGGGTGAAGACGGGGCCTTCTTTGCACACGAACTTGTTGCCGACGTTGCACCTACCACATTTCCCGATCCCGCACTTCATCCTCATCTCGAGGGATAGCAGGATACTATCCGGCGGGAAGCCAAGTTCCGTGAGGACGGGGATGGAGAACTTTATCATGACAGGTGGCCCACAGATGGCCGCTATGGCATCTTTAGAGCTGGGTGCGGCCTCTTTCAGTATTGTCGGGACGTATCCCTCGTTCCCCGTCCAGCCGGAGTCGCCTTTGTCCACCGTCAAGACCAGGTCCATGTCGCTTCTCCTCTCCCAATTTTCGAGATCGTATTTATAGATGAGCTCACCGGGACTTCTTGCCCCATAGATCACGGTAAGGTCTCCGAACCGGCCTCGATTATCCTCATGCAGTATATATTTTGCCAGAGACCTCAGGGTTGTGAAGGCGAATCCCCCGCCCACGATGACGACGTTTCTGCCCTCCAAGGCCTCGATGGGCCAGCCGTTACCATAGGGGCCCCTGACGCCGATCTTTTCCCCCTCCATACAATTGTGAAGAGCCGTCGTCACTACGCCGACTTTCTTGACGGTGAACTCGAGGAAACCCTCGTCGGTTGGAGATGAGGCGATGCCGATAGGGCACTCACCTGCGCCAAAGTATGAAACCATACCGAACTGTCCGGGCATATAGCTGAAACTACGAGCTTCTTCCGGGTCTTCAAACACGACCTCAAAGGTCTTTATGTCGTTCGCGTCGTTCTCCGTTGTGATCTTGCTGACGGCAGCGATGTTCGGCAGGTACGGGTTGGACATCGATAACATCCCTACACGCCCATTATCGTTTTTACTATCTCCCTGATGTCCAGGTTGACGGGGCACTCCTGGACGCATCGGCCGCATCCGACGCATGCCAAGATGCCAAAGTCCTTGGGGAAGTAACTGAACTTGTGCATGATCCTCTGCCTCATCCTTTCCTTACCTGAAGGCCTGGGGTTGAAGCCGGATCCCTGTAGGGTGAAGAGGGGGAACTGGCAAGTGTCCCAGAGACGAACCCTCTTCACACCGGTCGTCGTCTCCTCGTCGAGGACATCGAAACACCAGCAGGTCGGGCAGATGAAGGTGCATATCCCACAGCCGACGCATTTGCGATATACCCTATCCCACAGTGGGTCCTCGAACATCCCATCGAGCTTTTGACTGAGGCCTTCTATCGGCAGCTCGACCTCGATGGCGTTTTCGGCATCCTTGGACAGCCTCTCAGCGAGTTTCAAGTCGTCCTCGCCGGCGTCCCTCATACCCTGGATTTCCTCGATCAACCCTCTGCCCCTTTCCGACAAGACCTCTACCAGATACTCCTTTCCAAGGTCCACTAGAAGCAGATCCAATCCTTCTTTACCAAAGGGACTGCCTCCAAGCGACTTACAGAAGCAGGTGGCCCTGGGGCGAGTACAAGCTAAACCGACAACAGTAGTTCTTCCCCTCTTGTCCAAATATGGCAGGTCTTTGTGCTCGCCTGAGGAGAAGAACTCGTCTGTTATTGCTAGGCCCCGGGCGTCACAGGGGCGGACACCAAAGAGCACCCACTCCCCATCGTTGGCGGAGGGATCTTCTGCTTTTAGACTTCCCTTTACTTTCTTAATTTTAAGGATGACCTCGGTCTGCGGAAACAGGATCTCCTTTGAAGCTAACTTCGTATTATAGAAGTTGAGACAGACCTCCTTCCCAGAGGAGACCTCCTTAAAACGGAAGAACTTCCCCGTGTCGACCGGGGCGAAGACCCTGTAGTCATCGATGAGCTTGTCTATGATGCTCGGGATGTTATTCTTGTCCAAGATCTTGAAATTCATCCGGAACCACACCGCCTCATCACATGACGAACTCCTGGGGGTCCCCCTGCTTGAAGGACCCCATGACGGGGGCCTCCTCGATGCTGATCCCGGCTTCGAAGTCGAAACGGTCCCTCACGATTTTCTCTGTTTTCTTCAGGAGGGCCCTTAGGTTGATGCCCATGGGGCAGGCGCGGCTGCATGCGCCACAGTCGACGCACCTCCCCGCCAGATGCAGGGCTCGGACGATATGATATATGAGCGTGTCGGATAGATCGTTGGTCTTCCCGAACCACGCGGGCATCGTCTCGTCGACGAAGCACTCCTTGCAGTAGCACATGGGGCAGACGTTTCTGCACGAGTAGCACCTGATGCAGCTACCCAACTCCTCGACGAAATGGGCCCATCTCTCTTCCGAAGACCTCGATTCCAGCTCGTCGACCTCTGTGAACTCGTTGACATCAAGAACCTCCTCAACAGGCTCTCCGACCAGAACATCATATACTGTCGGGTTTCGATGTCTGCAACCCAGGCACGAATCGCAGAGGAATTCCCTAGTGGGCAGCACTCTATCGAGGCCATCCCCCCTAACCACTATATTTTCATCGTTGACCGTCGCATCGAGGATTTCTCTACCCTCCACCCCTTCCTCTACCTTTCTCCTATCGACGACGCCCGAGCAGGGGAGGCCGATTATCACAACGTTTTCCCTCTCGATCTGCCCCTCAGAGATGCAGACCACAGCCGATCGCGCATCGCAGCCCTTTGCAAAGATTCCTATCCTACCCTCCTGTCCAATGAGATACTTCGAGAGGTTAGCATCGCAAGTTGAGTCCCAGACAAGCTTCTCTATTTCGCTTGTCCCTTCTATGAAACAGGGCGTCGAGCGGAGCGGTGTCGTGCCCTTCTCGTACCCGATGATGAGGTCGACCTTCCCCTCGCTGAGCAGCCTCTTGGCAACTTCCCGTACCGAGTTCTCCGAGCCTACCATCGTTCAGCCTACCTTGACCAGTCTCTTAGCGGGTCCTAGGGCTTTCACCTTCTCGACGAC
>CAYGAH010000134.1:0-5421 GCA_964347685.1 uncultured Candidatus Bathyarchaeia archaeon
CGGACCGGCCGAACTCGTATCAGCAGTGCTAAGGCTCCTCGGCCAGGGGATGAAGGTCTGCGTCGAGTGCACCACGATGGCGGCGGACGCCGGGCTGATCCCCATGGACAGGGACATCATAGCCATCGGAGGCTCGGGGAGGGGGGCGGACACGGCTGTCGTCATAAGGCCCGCCCACCTTAGCGACCTCTTCGACCTGTACGTCAGGGAGATAATAGCCAAACCTATGGTTCCCTGAGGATCGGGGCCAAAGACGGCGTAAAATACCTATTTTACAAAATTTTTAGAAAGACAGTAGCCATCCTTCTGTGATCTCGCCATCCTTTTTCATTAAGCAGTGGAGATATCAATAACGAAGTAACAAATTGTGATCATCAAAGGTATTTTACATTTAAAAGGGAGACCTGCGAGGCTAGGCTCGGTGGAGAGAATGGAGGGGGAAGTGAGCGTTCCCAGGGGGGCGACGATGGCCCTCGGGAAGGTGGCCGGGGACCTGAAGGTGGAGGACGCGAGGGTGACGGCAGAGAGCGGCGAGGTCGTGGAAGTGGGTGGAGCGACCCTATGCTTAGACGACTGCACCTTCCAGTGCGGCCTGAAGACCTCGGAGCTGAGGGGCAGGAACGGGGACGTCGTCGTTGAGGGGGACCTGAACGCTGAACGCTCGGTAAAGGTCCAGAGGGGAGAGCTCCTGGTCTACGGCGACCTCACCACGGCGAAGCTTGAGGTAGACAGGAGGGCAGACGTCAGGGGTGGCCTATCCTCAGAGAAGGTGAGGGTCGGAGGCTCCCTCAGGGTAGGGGGGAGGGCGAAGGCCTTGGAGCTCGACGTGGGGGGCACATTCAATGCCGAGTCGGACGCAGAGGTCGGTAAGATAGACGTGGGAGGCTCCGTGAAGGTCTGGGGGGAGACGATCAGCGAAAACATCGAAGTCGGAGGCGCATTCAAATCCAGGGGGAGGGTCAAGGCCCAGAGGATCGACGTGGGAGGCTCCGTGGACGTAGAGTCGGAGGTGGATGTGGAGGAGATCGACGTGGGGGGCAAGGTCAGGGTGGAGGGAGGGGTCATCCACCGAGGCGTGGAGGTGGGGGGAAGCCTAGAGTCATACAAGCCCCTCAAGTTCGGGTACATCGACGTGGGAGGCTCCGTGAGGCTGGCCGGGGGAGAAGGGGAAAAGATAGACGTGGGAGGCTCCGTGAGGAGCTCGGGCCCCCTCGTCTTCGACTCCATCAACGTCGGGGGGAGGGTCTCCCTGGACGGAGATTCCTCGGGGAGGGAGATAAACGTCGGAGGCTCCGTCAGCGTAGGTGGGAACCTGGAACTGTCAGAAAGCCTGAAGGTCGGTGGGAGGGCCGAGGTCGAAGGCGTACTCAAAGCCGAGTCCGTTAAGGTCGGAGGAAGGGTCTCAGCCGATCGGGTTGAGGCTGAAAGAGAGATAAAGACCAACACCCTCCTAACTAGATCGGGGGCGAGGGCGGAGAGGGTCGAGATAGGCAGGCGGGGTGAGGTCGAGGGGCCCATAGTCGCGAAGTACGTTCTCATCAGGGACGGAGCCAGGGTCGAGGACGTCTATGCTGAGTCTTTGACCCTCAGGAAGGGGGCCACCGCCCGGAACATATACGCGAAAAGTCTGGACATAGAGTCCCGGTGCAGGGTCCTAGGAGAGGTCAAGTACACCGACTCCCTGAGGCTCGACCGCGACGTAAGGTTCACCTCTGAGCCTGAGAAGGTAGAAGCCCTCCCCGAGCCACCCCTCTAGGGGCGGCCAAGCCATGAAGAGGAGGACGCGCTACGACATATACGCGGACATACTTGACACGATCAGGAGGAGGGGGGTCATGGCGATAACCCGCATCTCATACGGCGCGAACCTGCCCGTCGACAGGGCGAACGAGGCCGTCTCATTCCTGGCCGAGAGGGGCCTCATAAAGGAGGAGGACTACGGCGGCCTCAGGGGCTACAGGCTCACGGCCAGGGGAGGCGAGTTCCTCCAGGCGCTGAAGACGGTAAAGAACTACCTTTCTGAAGAATTCGAAGACGAAGAGTAGGGAGCTATTCTCCCCGCTTTATCTTGGTGAACCTCTGCATTATGTGGCCCAGGGAGAAGAAAGCGTAGGCTATCAACTCTGCCATGATGAAATTGCGCATCATGGAGGAGTCGAAGGAGCCGCTCAAAAACAGGACCAGGGGTATTATCCCCATCGCGAGCATGGCGAGAGCCGAGACGAACATCATGGAATAGCCTAAGTCCTCCCAGTCCATCCCGGTCCTCCTCCTAAAAGGGGCATGGGCTCTCCCCTACCCAATGATGGTATGCAAGTTGGTCCGTGTATAAAAGCAAAATCCCGCATAGATCCAGCAGATCTGGCCCAGGCCTTCGATCGATCCTATGAGAAAAAAGCTATGCGAAGACCCTGAACTTGTCCTTCTTCGCCTTGCAGATGGGGCAGACATCGGGGGCCTCGCCCTCGACGGTGTATCCGCAGACCGTGCAGACATCGACGGCCTTCAGGTCGAGGTCTTTCCCCCCTTCGGCCGCCTCCTTCGCCCTCCTGTAGAACTCTGCGTGGGTCTTCTCTGCCTCCCAGGCGTACCTGAAACTCATCTCCGCTGCGTACTCCTTCTGCGCCTTGGCGACCTCCATGTAAGAGGGGTACATCTCCTCCACCTCGAAGGTCTCTCCTGCGATGCCTATCTCCAGGTCCTCCGGAGTCGTCCTGGAGCCGAAACCAGCCATGGAGACGGTGACGGCGTCGCCCTTTTCCAGGATGTTCCTGTAGTGGTTGGAGGCGTGGACCTGCTCGGCGAATGCCACGGCTGTGAAGAGCCTCGACACGTTGGGGAACTCGTTCTCGGAGGCCCTCTTGGAGTATATCAGGTACCTCATGTGGGCCTGGCTCTCGCCAGCGTAGGCGCTCTTCAGGTTCTCCTCTGTCATGGGTCTAACCAATTTTAACACCTTCAAATGAACTCTGATGCCGGGGGTTTTTAGAGGTTTCCACGGGCAAATCTTATCCCCCCATTGATTCACCTTAAAGAGAGTTCCCAATCAGGGTGCCAAAGAGATGATAGAGGTGAGGTTCCATGGCATGGGCGGCCAGGGGGCCGTGATGGGCGCGCTCATGCTTGCTGAGGCCGCATTCTCGGAGGGGAAGTACGCCCAGAAGATCCCTGTCTACGGGGGGATGCGCCGGGGTGGCGACGTGACAGTCTTTCTGAGGCTCGACGACAAGCCCATAAGGCGCACCTGCGGCGTTTACGAGCCAGACGCCCTAGTGGTCCTGGACCCGGTGCTGACGAGGACTCCTGAGGTCAGGAAGGGGCTTAAGGAAGGGGGCATAGCAGTCCTGAACGACGCTAGGAGCCCTGGCGAGGTGGACCTGGGCGTGGCCCTGTCGAAGACCGCCACAGTCGACGCCACGGGCATCTCCACGGAGATATTCGGCCAGAGGGCCATCCCCATCACAAACACGGCCATGATGGGGGCAGTCGCCAAGGCCACGGGATGGGTGAGGCTAGAGTCCCTGTTCGGGCCCATCAGGCACGCCTTCCCGGGCAGGGTAGGCGAGCTGAACGTCGAGGCCTGCAAGAGGGGCTACGATGAGGTTGAGGAGGGTTAGGCTTGGCCCAGGTGGTTAGAGCTTTCAGGCCCACCGTAGACAAGGATAAGTGCGTCGGCTGCGGAAACTGCCAGACGTTCTGCCCCGAGGGGACCGTTATGCTGACGGATGATAAGGAGGTCCTATTCGATTACAGGTACTGCAAGGGCTGCGGCGTCTGCGCCAACGAGTGCCCAGTGAAGGCGATAGAGATGGTAAAGGAGGAAGGGGAATGAGCTTCACGAGGATGATGGAGGGGAACGAGGCAGCGGCATGGGGAGCGAAGCTCAGCCGCGCCGAGGTTATCCCTGCCTACCCTATAACCCCCCAGACCGAGCTGATAAGCCACATAGCGTCCCTCGTAGCGGGGGGGAAGATGAAGGCCGAGTACATCAAGGTCGAGGGCGAACACACGGCGATGGCCGCAGCAGTGGGGGCCTCGGCCACCGGGGCAAGGGTCTTCACCGCCTCTTCGTCGCAGGGCATAGCATTCATGGAGGAGGCCCTATGGATGCCCCCGGGGAGGAGGCTGCCTATAGTCATGTGCATGGTGAACAGGGCCCTGGCCCCCATAGGAAGCCTCAGGCCCGACCACAACGACTCCCTCATGCAGAGGGACAACGGCTGGATACAGCTCTACTGCGAGGACAGCCAGGAGGTCCTGGACACCATCATAATGGCGTACAGGATTGGGGAGGACAGGAGGGTCTACCTCCCCGTGGCCCCCTGCTACGACGGCTACTTCGTCTCGGCTACGGCCATCCCTACCACCGTCCCCGACCAGGCCGAGGTGGATGACTTCCTCCCACCGTACAAGCACGAGATGTACTCTCTTATGCCCGACGCCTACAAGCCCCTGCCCTCCCTGTACCCCCGGAACGTGGCTGAGGCTAGGTACGAGGTGCAGAAGGCCCACGAGAGGGCGAAGCAGGTCATAGAGGAGGTAGACAAGGAGTACGAGAGGAGGTTCGGAAGGGGCTACGACGGCCTCCTAGAGGAGTACGCCTGCGAAGGCGTCGACGCCGTGCTCGTCACAATGGGCTCCATGACCGGGACGGCCAGGGACGTTATCGACGAGATGCAGTCCGAGGGGAAGAGGATCGGGCTTGTGAAGCTGAGGGGATTCAGGCCCTTCCCAACCGAGGAGCTCCAGGAGATGGGCAGGAGGTACAACGCCATCGCCGTCGTTGACAGGAACAACAGCTACGGCTCCGCAGGCGGCGGAATCGTCTCGATGGAGGCAGCCAGGGCGCTGTACCCCCTGGACGACAGGCCCCTATTCCTCAACTTCCACGTCGGCATAGGCGGTAGCGACGTCACGATGAAGCAGATAGAGTACATGGCCGAAAAGACCCTGGAGGCTGTGTCGACCGGAAGGGTGGAGAAGACAGTGGACTGGGTTGAGCTCATCGACCTTGGGGAGGTGATGTGATATGACGGAGGTGCTTTTCGACAAACGATACGAGGAGATACTGCTGCAGGGGGGGACCACCTGCTGCCCGGGATGCGGGGGACCCCTCTTCTGGAAGCTGGCCATGGAGGCCCTGGGCCCTAACACCATCGTTTACGGTGACGGGCCATGCGCCATGTGCGCCATAAGGAACCTGAAGGTCCCCAGCTTATCCATCCACTTCTCATTCGTCGCCGACGGGGCCACAGGAATCCTCGCGGCTCTTAGGGCGAAGGGGCGTGAGGACGTCACCGTGGTCTCCTCCGGGGGGGACGGGGCCATCGGGGACATAAGCTTCGGGAAGGTCTCCGCAGCCGCAGAGCGCAACGAGGACATGATCCAGATATGCATAGACAACGAGGCCTACATGAACAC
>CAYGAH010000135.1:0-3935 GCA_964347685.1 uncultured Candidatus Bathyarchaeia archaeon
CTGCTCCCCATGGCTTTCCACTTCACGGGGACCCCGCTCTTCGCCATGGTGGAGAGGCTGAGGAGCAAGGACCCCGAGCTCCTCGATACCTTCCTGAACCTCTACAACGTCCCTGAGGAGGACCTGCCCAGGCTGGAGACCCCCATAGGAATGGCCCGATACTTCGCAGAGGAGATAAAGAACGGGATGCGGCGCATCGGGTACAGCATCGACTGGCGCAGGGAGTTCACAACCGTAGACCCCTACTACCACAGGTTCATAGAGTGGCAGTTCGAGAAGCTCAGGCAGAGGGGATACATCACCCAGGGGAGCCACCCGGTGGGCTGGTGCGCCAGA
Source organism: uncultured Candidatus Bathyarchaeia archaeon (assembly GCA_964347685.1). Taxonomy (GTDB): domain Archaea; phylum Thermoproteota; class Bathyarchaeia; order TCS64; family TCS64; genus CAYGAH01. The sequence goes on from CAYGAH010000135.1 coordinate 337, forward strand.
TGCGGGAACCCCGTGGGGCAGCACGACACCGTAGGCGACGTAGAGCCGGAGATAGAGGAGTTCACCTTAATAAAGTTTAGGCGGGGAGGAGACGTCTTCCCAGCCGCCACCCTCAGGCCGGAGACGGTCTTCGGGGTCACCAACATGTGGCTAAACCCCGGCGTCGAGTACGTCCGGGCTGCGGTCGATGAGGAGACCTGGGTCGTCAGCGCAGAGGCCGTTGAGAAGCTGGAGTTCCTGGGCCACAAGGTAGAGGTGCTTGAGGCCTTCCCGGGCTCAAAGCTCATCGGGCTGAAGCTGGTCAACCCCGCCACGGATGGGGAGCTGCCCATCCTGCCAGCCAGGTTCGTAGACCCCAAGAACGCGACGGGCGTGGTCATGTCGGTCCCAGCCCACGCGCCCTTCGACTATGCGGCCCTCAAGAACATAAAGAGGGAGCCGAGGAAGCCCCTTGAGGAGGCGGGCCTGAGGCCAACAGACGTGAGCAAGATAGAGCCAGTCTCCATCATAGAGCTGCCCGGCTGGGGGGAGAGCCCCGCCGCCGACGTCGTTGAGAAGATGGGGATAGAGGACCAGGACGACCCCAGGCTGGAGAAGGCCACCAAGGAGGTCTACAGCCAGGAGTTCCACAACGGGAGGATGAGGGCAAACACGGGAGTCTACGCGAGCCTCCCAGTTGAGACGGCGAAGGAGGCCGTGAAGAAGGACCTCATCGCTGAAGGGAAGGCCACCACCATGTACGAGCTGGCCGAGCCCGTCCAGTGCCGATGCGGCTCAGAGGTTGTCGTCAAGATCTTCGAGAACCAGTGGTTCATCAACTACGGGGACCCGGCATGGAAGAGGCTGGCCCATGAGAACATAGACACGATGGAGAGCATCCCCAGGGAACTGAGGGTAGAGTTCGAGAACGTCGTGGACTGGCTAAAGGAGAAGGCCTGCGCCAGGAAGGCTGGGCTTGGCACCAAGCTACCCTGGGACGAGGACTGGATCATAGAGGCCCTATCAGACTCGACCATATACATGGCCTACTACACGGTCGTGAGACTCCTGAATGAGGCTGAGCCCGAACCCGAGGCCCTCACGGAGGCCTTCTGGGACTACGTCTTTCTGGGGGGGGGCTCGGCTGAGGCCGTGGCCGAGGAAACGGGCATCCCCGCCGAAAAGGTGGAGGAGATGAGGGGAGAGTTCACCTACTTCTACCCCCTGGACGCCAGGCACTCGGGGAGGGACCTGATCCCCAACCACCTGACCTTCATGGTCTTCATCCACGACGCCGTCTGGCCCAGGGAGTACTGGCCCAGGGGCATAGTGGTGAACGGAAGCGTCCTGATGGAGGGGCAGAAGATGAGCAAGAGCCTGAACAACATAGTCCCCCTCATAAACGCGATAGAGATGTTCGGCGCAGACCCCCTGAGGCTTGCACTGATGATAACCGCGGAGCCCCTGAAGGACGCAGACTTCAGCCCGGACCTGGCAAGGAGCATGCAGGACAACCTGGAGAGGTTCGCCAACAGGGCCATGAACCTGGCGGCATACGACGACGATACCCCTGCGGAGTTCGCCGACGTGGACAGGTGGATGCTTAGCAGGCTCCAGGGATACGTGGCAGAGGCGACGGAGGCGATGAAGGAGATGAGGGTGAGGAAGACCATCCACGCGGCCCTCTACAACCTGAACCAGGACCTGGACTGGTACATGAGGAGGGCGGAGCCACAGCTGGAGTACGCCATGAGGAGGAGTGCCATACGCCACGTCGAGAGGAGGGTGCTCGACGCCCAGGTCCGAATGCTGGCCCCCTTCACCCCCCACCTGTGCGAGGAGATATGGGAGGCGATGGGAGGGGAGGGGTTCGTAGCCTTCGCTCGCTGGCCCGAGGTGGAAGAGGACCTTATAAGGAAAGATTCGGAGGAGCTGGAGGAGGTCGTCAAGGCGAGCCTTGAGGACGTGCAGAACATCATGAGGGTGACTGGGATAAAGCCCTCCAAGGTCCACTTCTACACGGCAGACGGCTGGAAGTGGAAGATATACCTGAGGGCTCTGGATCTGTCTGAGAGGGGCAGCCTTGACGTGGGGGCCCTCATCAGGGAGGCCTTCAAGGACGAGGAGAACAAGGCCAGGGCCCGTGAGGTCCCCCCATTCGCTAGGACGGTGGTCGAGGAGGTCGTCAAGATGCCCTCTGAGAGGCTCAGGCGCAGGAGGGAGATAGGCGTCGTCAACGAGGCGAAGCTACTACAGGACGCAGCGGCCTTCTTCCATGCCGAGCTGAGCTGTGAGGTCTCCATAAACAGCGAGAGCGACCCCTGGATAGAGGACCCAGAGAAAAGGGCCTCACGGGCTAAACCCTACAGGCCTGCCATCTACGTAGAGTAGATTCCAATTTTCTATTTCTTTGTTGATGGTATAATCGCATTTCTCCGATGGATAATTTCTGACTAAGAACGCCAGTCTTATTTGAGAAAAAGTATTAGCACCTATGCCACGATTAGACGCCTATGCAGGGGGCTAGGTAGTATATGAGCCTCCCCTGGGGCAGCTCGAAGTCCATCTTAAGGGGCATGTCCGTGGATAGCTCCAGGGTCGCAACCTCGCTGGATACGCTTGCGGCGTTCACTATGTCCTCTAAGTAGCTTAGGGTGAAGGTGGCGCTCGACTCCTCGTCGAACTTCAGGTCCAGGAGGTCGTCGCTCCCCCTCTCCCACTCGCTCCTCGCGCTCCCCATGTCGCCCGTCGCGCTTATGTTCAGCCTGTCGTCCGCCACCTCCAGCTTGACGTGCTCGCTCACAAGGCTTGCGTCCCTCATCGCCCTGCGGAGGCTCTGGGTTAGGATGCGGCTGGAGGCCTTGAAGAATATCTTTGGCTGGGGGACCTCCTCGTCCATGGGCTCCAGGATGGGCATCTCGAAGCGCCTGGTGTGGCCCCCACTCTTGCACTGGATGACGAGCCTGGCCTTCTCCTCCTCGAGCCTTATCTTCACCTGCTCGTCCCTCTCCACCCTGTCGAGGAACCTGAGGAACTCCCTTATGTTGATGCTCAGCCTGGGCTCCCCCTCGCAGTTGTAGCCGTCGAAGAACTCTCCGGGGAGCTCGAAGTCCACCATCGCCACGTGGCTTGGGTCCATGGCGAGGAGCTTGATCTGGGCCTCGTTCATGGTGAAGGTCCCCTCCTCGACTATGACGCTGAGGGACTTTACAAGGTTGCGGAAAGGATCTATGCGTGAAACCTCTACCTCGAACAAATCAATTACATCCCTGAAACGATTGATAACTGTCTACACCTAACGCCGGTAGCAAATAAAAGCTGAGCGATCAGCTGTACTCCCGCCAGGTGTGGCCGCACTTGGTGCACCTGTAGAACTGGGTGGCGCTCTCGTCTATGCCCCTGGTCTGCACCATCCACCAGTAGGCCATTGTGTTGCCGCACTTGGGGCACTCCGCCTTGACCTGGGGCGTCGTCCGGAGGTTCCTCTCCTTCTTCCCTATGACTATCACCTTGTCCTCCTCGGCCCTGTTCCTGCTTATCGCCACGTCCTCCTCTAGGGGCTCCTTCTCACCGCACTTGGGACAATAGTAGCACTGCTCCTTCCTTTCGATGATGAGGAC
>CAYGAH010000136.1:0-3939 GCA_964347685.1 uncultured Candidatus Bathyarchaeia archaeon
GAGATCCAGACCCTGTACTCCCTCGAGAGCGCCATGCTCTTCCCTATGGTGTCCAGGTCCGTGCCCGGCTCCAGCTCAACGTCGATCCTGGAGACGAGGACCCTGTCGATTCTGAGGGCGGTCTCGAGGGTTGTGATGACCACGGCGTACTCGTCGCAGACCCTCACCTCCACCACCGGCGGATCGGAACTCAATAGGACCTGGTATCTCGGCAGCAGCGTGTCCCCGTCCAAATCGGAGATGGACTGGACGTTGTCGAAGAAGCCCACAACCCGCATCGGGACGCCGGCGATGCTGATCATATCCCCTACGCCTATCCCTGCGTTCGTGCGCATGTACCTGTGGAGCAGGCAGGTCCCCTCCTCCCTGAGCGGCCCCCCTTCCACCACGGCGGCGTCTATGAGGGGCATGAGGGGCTCGACCTCGGGCTCCAGACCGACGACCCCGTACATAGGCCAATCCCCGACCCTTCCGTAGGGCCTGAGGCTCGGGGTGCTCTCCGCCTTCTGCGCCACGTTGGTTACACCCTCGTTCCCCCATGCCCAGTCGATGGTGAGGGGGATGATGGTGTAGAACCACCCCTTCTCGAACTCGGTATTGGGCCTGTACTCTGGCAGCCTCACCATTATGCCCTCTGCGTCGGGCCTGCCTGAGCCGTACCTGCTGTACACCAGGCCGTAGCTTGTGGAGAGGGAGGTGAGGGCGACGAAGCTCATCGTCAGGGCGAGTATCGTGGTGAGGGTGAGCAGGGACCTGAGCCTCCTCCTCTTCAGGCTCCTCTTCCCCATCGAGAAGAACACAACAAGGGCCCCCGTCACGGCGAGGCCCCTCCCCCCCGCCGAGTCCCCGAAGACCCTAGGAACCAAGATCGTGGCTAGGACTACCACGAGGAGGGAGATGCCCCCCACCAAGGCGAATCCGCCCGCCTCGAGCGCGTCGCTCCCGGGATAGATCAAGCGGACGTAGATCATCATGGGCGCGAAGGCCCCCGCCGATAGCAGCAGCCTCAGTGGGGCGCTCTCTGTGAGCATGGCCCCGAGAGCCACGGCGGTGAAGGCGACGAATACTAGGAGGAGGTTCACTGAGAAGGAGGCCTCCCAGACCACCGTCTCCAGCCTGTTCCTCACGCTGATCAGCTTGAGGTATGCCTGGCGCAGGTCCACGTAGGCCCCCTCGTACTCTTGGCTCCCCATCTTCGCGTCCACGCCTGTCAGGAGTTCCTTCACCTTCTGGAGGTCGTAGCTCTCGGCGGCGATGTAGAAACCCCTGTCCTCCACGCCTGTGAGGTTGGCCTCCGTCTCCTTTATCAGCGGGTCTATTCGGGTCAGGTCCGCCGTCAGGCTGTATCTCCGGATGTCCAGGCGGGCGACCTCCCCCGCCCCGAGGAAGAACCCGTCCCCCTCGGACATCGTGAACGTGTTGAAAGTCTCGGTCGGGGCCGCCTGCCACCTGCTCCACCTGTACCTCGTGAAGCTGTCCGGCCTCACCCTCTCCTGCTGGTAAGAGGAGGAGACCCTCACCTCGAAGGGGGTGTCCGCCGGCACTATGAGGGTCATGGGGTCTAGGCCGAGGAAGTAGCTCTGGACGTTCATGCCCGTGCCGTATATCATGGCGTAATCGCCCGACTTCATCGTCTTCCCGGCATGATCGACGACCTCCAGGGCGAACTTGCTGATCCGGGTCGTCGAGTCCATCGGCTTGAACTGGCCCGTAACGTAGACGGTGGCGGCAGGCGCCAGAGTGAAGTTGACGCACGCGGTCAGGTCAGAGCCGGTCTCCAGGCGCCTCTGCGAGGGGAGGAGATCGTATCCGGGGGTCTCGGGGTCGTCGTAGAAGGCGTAGAGCTCGCAGTACCGCTCGTCGGTCTCCGCGTCCAGCTCGTATCGGCCGTAGCCGTCCGTGGAGGCCTCTGCCTCAAGGTAGAACCCCCAGAGGCGTATCGAGGCGTTTTGGAGGGGAGAGCCGTCAGGCCCCCGGACGAAGCCCTCGACGTGGACCGATGCCTCACCCTCGGCCCCGTGGACTCCGATCAGCGTGGAGGCGAGAAGCATGGCCAGGATGGGTAAAATCGGGAGCCGCTTCAATTCTCTCTGTGTTTATGCCTCATCCTTCTATAAATTCGAATTGTCCGATTTCCACACGTGCACACGAGCCGATCATCTTGCAGTAGATCCTCGGTGGTTAATCGAGGAGGCCCTCGCTGAAAGAGTCATGAGGAAAGAGAACGATGACGGTTCTCCCTCCTGCGCTCTGCTACGGCTAGGGGGATGCTCCCGCCGATGTGGGCGTCTTCCAATACTGTGAACCTCATCGTTTCACCTAGTGGAGCTTGAAGCTCCTCCTCTCCTCCTCTGCCTCGGCCATGTCCCTCGCCTCCTGCAGCAGCCCGTGGATGTCCGGGGTGATGCCCCCGTGCCTAGTCTCCCTCTCCGCAGTCCTTATCATAACGGGGACCGGGACGAAGGGGCCCACTAGGACCGCCTCCCCCTGCTCCAGGGCGGGTAGGTCGTCTAGGAGGTCCTCGCTGAAGGACTCTGATGCGGCCTGGATGGTGCGCTGGTCCTGGCTGTTCACCACCCTGAGGATGGCTAGGTTGCTGCAGTTGGCAAGTATGTCGGGGTCGATCCTTCTGGGCCTCTGGCTTATCACGGTGAGGAAGACGCCGAACTTGGCCCCCTCTGCCGCTATCCTGGCTAGGATGTCCCTGCTGAACTTGCCCCCGCCCTCCTCGGGGGGCGCTGCGAACCTGTGGGCCTCCTCGACGAAGACGAATACGGGGAGGCGGGCCCAGGGCTCCTTCCTGAACTTGGCGCTGAATACTCTGCGGAGGAGCATTCCCACGAAGACGTCCTGGACGTCGTCAGCCATCCCGCTGAGGAAGACGTCCGAGATGTGCATGGGGCGGAAGAAGGCCCTCAAGTCCAGGTCCCCCTCGCCGAAGATGCCCCTCCGGCTGAGGTCCTCCAGCCTCATCACTATCCTGGCTATCCTCTCCTGCCCCTCCGCCTTCTGCCCCTCCATCTCCTCCTCGAGCCTCTCCACGACGTCTTCAAGGGTGTAGACGGGGTTCTTCGCCCTGGCCCTCCTGACAGCCCTCCTGAGGATAATTGTCTGGAGGCTGCCGGAGATGCGGGCCAGGGCGCATAGCTCCCCGAATCCGCAGGAGGACGCGCTGAGCCTGAGGGGCCTTACGTGGGGGGCCTCGAAGGCCTCCGCGGCCTCGGGGCGGTAGACGGTCACCTTGTCGTGGAAGTATTCGTGGAGGCGGCCCCTGGGGTCCTGGACCATGTTCGAGTAGTCGCCGTGGGCGTCTATGACGAGGATGCTGGCCCCCCTCCTAAGGAGCTCCTCCATGATCCGCCCCGCGAAGTAGCTCTTCCCGTAGCGGGTCATGGCCAGGATCGCGGTGTGCCTGTGGAGTTCCTTCCCTGAGATGGGGACTGTGACTCCCTCCCTGTTTAGGAGGTGGCCCACGGTGAGGGGCAGCTCCCCGTCGTCGAGGCTGAATAGCTCCTGGAGCAGCCCGTCCGAGGCCCTGTATACGGGGGTCCCCGGCATGGGAGGGGACCTGGGCCTCCTCACCTCCCTCCGGCCGCCCTCCCGGTGGAGGTAGCCCAGTATCTTCGCCGTTGCGTATATCTGGATGAGGTCCTCCCCAACGCCGAGCTCCCTCTGCTTCCAGGCCGCCCCCGGCGTCGTCCTCTGGTCGTAGAAGGGGTGGCTCGATACCAGGCGCTTGACCTGGCCCAGGACCTGCACCTTCCTCCAATCTCCCCCCGGGTTCGGCTCCTCGACCTCGACCTGGACGTACTCGTAGCTGACCGGCCTGTGGTCTCGGTCCACTATGTTGAACTCGAACTGGGCGGGGTTCGCCTGTCCTATCACCTGCCCGTACTCTTTCATCACCCCACCTCCCTGAGGACCCTCCTGCGGCCCGTG
>CAYGAH010000137.1:0-7656 GCA_964347685.1 uncultured Candidatus Bathyarchaeia archaeon
ATAGATTGTCCTACCTTGTAAAGGAGTACATGGATAAGGAGTTCCACACTGTCGAGGAGAGCGCCTCGGTCACAGACGCAGCGAAGGAGATCAGCGAGGCAGGGGAGGGTTACCTCATAGTCCTAGAGAACGGGAGGCCTAAGGGCATAGTTACCGATGAGGACTTCGTCAGGAAGGTGATTGCACAGGGGCTGGACCCCAACAAGGTGAAGGTGGGGGAGATAATGTCCTCCCCCCTAGTGACCATAGACCCAGACGAGGACCTCCTGAAGGCTTCCGAGATCATGCACAAGAAGGGGGTGAGGAGGCTTCCCGTGGTCAAGGATAGCATCATCTACGGGGTCATAACGGCCAATGACATAGCCCAGAGGTGCGGAGAGTACGTGGAGAGATCCATAAGGGACATTCTGAAGTGGTCTGTACCCTTCGGCATCGGCCCATAAAATCCTGTTAACCCTTTAGAACAACTTTTCTGAGGCTTGAATCGAGTATAAACCGTTCCATTATTTCAACCAGTCAAGCTACAGCTAAACCTATGGGAATGAGCCAGGACACAGATCGTTGGCTGTTCTTGGTGTTCGGGCAAAAGGATAAAAATAATTTATTTATCCTTGGATTCCGCCGCATACATACGACAGTAATGGGAAAAAGCCTCGATCCCTTTGAGGGGAGGTAGAGCCGCATGAATAGATACCTGGAGGAGCTCGAAAGGACAGGCCTGAGCCTCATCGTCTACAGGGACGGAGAGATCGTTTTCAGCAGCGGCAGCAAAGGAATCCTCCCCCACATGGAGGCTATGGAGGAACTGGGCAGGGAGGGCCTGAGGGGGACGGTCATGGCTGACAAGATCGTGGGGAGGGCGGCGGCGCTCCTAATACTCTACAGCGGGGCCTCGGAGGCCCACGCCCTGGTCCTCAGCAGGGGGGGGAGGGAGCTTCTCCGGGAGAACGGGGTCTCGTTCACTTGCGCCGAGGAGACCGACCACATCAAGGTCAGGGAAGGTGTGATCTACTGCCCCTTCGAGAGGATGGTGCAGGGCATCTCTGACCCAGAGGAGGCATACGAGAAGATCATAGCCAAGATGGCGGAACTCTGACACTTCCTACACATACCTTAAAGTAGTTTTATCAGGGGGTGAGAGATCCGAGATCTGGTTGAGCGATTGCCCAAGATAAGAGTTTTCTCCGAGGGCGACTCAGGGGCCATGTCCGAGATAGCCAACGAGGCCTTCGGGGACGAGATCGATAGGGGGATGCCCCGCTTCACCTCCGAGGGGTTCATAAGATCCTCTGAGAGGCCCGGTGTGAAGATCCTGATAGCGGAGGACTCGGGCAGGGTCGAGGGCTTTTTGAGCCTAACGGAGGGCAGCACAGAGAGCCCGGCACAGATACATCTCGTGGCTGTGAGGGAGGAGGCGAGAGGGAGGGGCTTCAGTAAGGAGCTAGTGAAGAGCGCCGTCGAGCACGTCCGTGGCATCGGCAGGGGTAAGCTGAAGCTCTACTCTCGGCCATGGAACATAGCCATGGCGAAGGTCTGCCTCGACCTGGGATTCGTCCCCGAGGCATGCCTGAGGAGGGAGTACCTCGACGAAGAACTAGTTCAGTCGAAAAATTTTTTTCTCGATCCAGTAGGTCTAGTTGACGAAAAATAGCCATACTCGCAATCCTATTTTTCCAGATATGGTATTTTTACTAGAATTATATTTGTATCAAGCGCTGTTAACTCTTGATAACCTGTGACGATATATCCACCATCATTAGTTGATTGAAGACATCTTCCTGCCTCAGGAAGACGCCCTCTATAGGCCTTACTCCATTCAAGGTTCCCCTCTCCATCAATCTTCATCAATAGCACACCACCGCTAAGAATCACATATCCTCCATCACTGGTCCTTTGTGCATCATAGCCGCAGGAACCAGGATAGGTTTTACTCCACAAAATTTCACCGTTCTTGTCCAGCTTCACCACCCATGTTTTTGAGCCTCCAGCTCCTCCTCCGGGGCCAAGTGAAACTCTACCACCGACAGCCAATACACCATCTTCTGGAGTCTCAAGAACTGCTTGAAGCCAGTCACCCTTGGATCCGCCCATAGTCTTACTCCAAATTATCTCACCATGTGAATCCGTTTTCAATACGTAGAAATCAATATTGCCAACTGGAACTGCCCCTGTTATACCGCCTATTAGGTAGCCCCCATCCCTCGTAACCTGGAGTGCAAAACCCAGCTGCTTCCCTGCCCCGCCGTAGGTCTTATTCCATAACATCTCTCCCTTTTCATCGGTCCTAAGGAGGAGAACATCATCGGCGGATATACCCACCACAACATAACCTCCATCGCCCGCTTCCTCGACGGAGAACCCCGACCCATTTACATACGTTCTGCTCCACATCGTCTCCCCTTGATCATCTGTCTTCATCAACAGAAGACCTTCGTTTGTATATCCGGTAATGACGTAGCCATCCTCAACCTCTATTACGGATCTACCCACGTCCCATCCAGTAACTCCATATGTTCTCTCCCACAGTAACGTGCCATTGGAGCTTATCTTCAGTAGATAAACTGACTCTTTATTTATTGGAGATAATCCGACGCCGCGGGTGCTACTATGTCCGACAACCAGGTATCCTCCGTCCCTCGTCACCCGAACACATTCACCTCTATCATAATCTGATTTACCAAAATAACTCACCCATTCAACAGGAAGTTCTCCTATAGGACCTTCTTCGTTTTCTGGCCATAACGAATGCTCAAAGAAAGCAAACGCAATAACGGTCAGTAAAATAATAGTGCCTGAAACAGCCATGATTTTTAGACTGATGTCTCTATCTGGCACGAATTTGGCTGCCGCTGCCACTCCAGGGCACCACCCCATATGCTTCATGAAAACGGTTCGCGGGTTCATGGCTCCGACCCTATCCGACTGAGTATATGTTTGTATTGGGCTCAGAACGCCAGAAATCGACTTTGTGGGGAGGGTATTCGTAGACCTTTATCCAAATGTTCCACACGGACCTAAACCCAGAGCCTGTATAGTATTCCTTCCTTATTGTGATTTCTTCGGTGTTAGTAGGCGTCATCGGATATCTTTCTAAGTGATACCAAACATATGCGTTGGAAACGTAACTTCCCCTAGGTGGATCACCCATAGACAAATAGACGCCAAACTCCCTATCTGCCTTGAAGAACGTCACAGCATCCTCATAGGTCCCGTTAAGCAGCATCTTGGCCAACATGCGGGTTACGTTCGGCATGTTCAACTCGTCAAGGAGAGACCACACCTCGTCCAAGCTTTCTACTTCGAAGCTAAATTTCTCGTCATAAAGCTCGCTTCTGTTAAGTGGTTCAAAAAAGGTGATTCTTTTACCTACTATGACAGAGTAGTTGAAATTTGCAGTGAATACGTCATCGCTGTAGACGGTACCATCTATTGTAACAGCAAGGGGGCCTGCCGGAATGGGAATAGACAACAAATAGTAACCAATGGACATTAAGATTAAAAACGGAACTGCGACCGATAGAGCTATCCATCTTTTTGGGATCTCTCTGTCCGGCACGAAACGAGCGGCTGCCGAGATTCCCGGGCACCATCCCACGTATCTCATGAAGATCATTCGAGGGTTCATGGCTCAAGCCCTGGTATCACCCTGGAGAAGATGGTGTGCGCCAACTTCGATGGAGGAAGACCCCTCTCATCATCTCTCAGGGATACGTTTCTCTCCTCGCCCTCCTCAAGGAGCCTTCTTCGGCACTGCTCGACCCATCTGCACTCGAAGCAGTCGGGATTCTCGTAGTGCCAGGTCTGGATGCCGTGCCTTATCGAGAACGTTATAATCACTCTTTGATTAGCCGACGGGCTGAATCCCAACAGTATGCCGTTCCTAGGATCAACGTGCCTGATCTCTATCATGTTCGCCTCCGCCGCGTGGCGCAGCGCTGAGTCGACTTTGTTTAGGGCAATCCCCAGAGCGTCATAGATCGCCTGCCTAGTCACCCTGACGCTTCGCCCTATCTCGGCCTGGGAGAGGCCTCCCCTGCTCAGGTCCCATATTTTTCTCTGGGTATCGGTCAGATAGGCAGACGGAAGCATCTATATTCTGAGAAGGACATAACGTGTTAAGTATATAAGCTTTACAGATTATTTATCTTGTCTACAGTGAGCGAATTTCTCGATCCATCGAAATGCATTTTATTCAGTTAACTTAGGGTATTCCGAGTGTTGCAGATCGTTCTGATTAAAAGAATTTCCAATAATATTTTTAAATAAAAATTAAGGCTAGAGATGGAGCTGTTTGCCAAGATAAGTGAACCATTATGCGTTGATAAATAGGAGATGTACTCGGCCTTCTTCTAGCGATCCGATCCCATCGACCCTTCACGTAGACAGAGGGGGCACTCGAGGCGTTCGTCGTAGCCCTGGGGGTAGTTGACCACCACGCCGTGCCGGGGGCAGCGGAAGGCGTACATCGGGAGCTGCCCCCTCCAGCCCGGCCTTTTTCGGTGCCCTATGTACACAGAGCCGAATAGCCTCATCGCTATCCTCTCGAACAATGAGAGGTCGACCGATGCCCCGCGATCATTCCTATCCGGGAGAGGTTTGTCTTTGGGATCGTGGTCTTCTTCTCCTTTATCCTGGGCCGAGTTTTCCATCTCCGCCGAGATGAGTCTATTGGGTAAGACTGATTACGTTTCCGTGACTGTCAAGGGGGCCTCGCCGAGAACACTCTCCCGAAAAGAGTTAAACGGTCTCCCGATATTATTCCTCGGTGTTCTGTTTGAAAAGGGAGAAGGTGGAGACCTTCGAATACGTCTCGGAGGCCAACCGCATTATGAGGGACGGGGGCCTCCTTCTGGTCTCTGAGGGGAAGGACGGGAAGCCCAACGCGATGACCATAGGCTGGGGCCTCCTGGGCACAATTTGGAGGAGGCCCTTCTTCGGGGTAGCAGTCCGGCTCTCAAGGCACACCCACAGGCTCCTGGAGGAGTCGGGGAGGTTCACGGTCTGCCTCCCCGCCAAGGGGATGGATAAGGTTCTGGATGTCTGCGGCACCAGGTCGGGGAGGGACACCGACAAGTTCGAGGAGCTGAACCTCACGGCCGCGAGGGGATACGATGTCGACGCCCCCTACATAGCCGAGTGCCCCGTCCACTGGGAGTGCATAGTCGCCTACAAGGACGAGTTGAAGCCCGGCCGGCTCCCCAAGGAGATCGAGGAGGAGGTCTACCCAAACAGGAACATGCACGTCATATACTACGGCGAGGTGAAGGGGGCCTACGCCGTCGAGGACGCGGCGGAGAGGCTCCCCCCGTAGGTGGCTGAAATGAAGGTGCTGATAGTCTACGATTCGAGGACAGGAAACACCGAGAAGATGGCCCACGCCGTAGAGGAGGGGGTTAAGGCGGAGGGGGTCGAGGCCGAGTTGAAGAGGGTCGACGAGGCCTCGGTCGACGAACTCCCCGACGTAGACGGCCTCATCCTAGGCTCGCCCGTCTACTACGGGCTCCCCTCAGGAAAGATCAAGGAGTTCATCGACGCCTCTGTGAAGTACCACGGGAAGCTCGAAGGGAAGGTGGGAGGGGCCTTCGCGAGCAGCGGGGGAACCCACACTGGGGGAGAGACGACAATAATAGCCCTGACAGAGGCCCTGATGATACACGGGATGGTCGTACAGGGGACGCCGAGAAGGAACCACTACGGCCCCGTCTCTGTGGAGGCCCCGGATGACACGGATCGTGAGACCTGCAGGAAGCTTGGGCAGAGGGTCGCTGGGCTGGTCAAGAAGCTTCACGGTTGAGCCCCAATTTTCCCATCGCCTATATTCGAGAAACTAACCTGCCCAGCGCCTCTATCACGAGGCCCGTGCATTCACGCCTCCGCCCCTTTTCCTCTTCCGTGAATGGGTGGAAGAAGCTCCTCTCGGCGACGGGGTTGTCGCTGACTACGTGGAAGGCCGCAGCCCTGATGCCTACAAGGCCGGCCACCGTGTATATGGCCGAGGTCTCCATCTCTATGCCTATGAGGTTCCTGGAGCCCCACTCCTCTAGGAACTCGTCCGTCTCCGCCGCGAATGAGTCAGTAGTGTATATGGCCCCATAGTGGATGTCAATGTCCTTCCCCGCGTAGACCTCGTCCAGGGTGGATGCGACCGCGCTGAGCAGCCCGAAGTCGGCCACCGCTGGGTAGGATTCGTCGACGAAGTACCTCGACGCCCCCTCCCCCCTGAGGGCCGCCGTAGGAACTATGATGTCTCCCACCCTGATGTGGGGCTTGAGCGCCCCTATTTCTCCAACGTAGATTATTATGCGACACGGGGTGAACCTGAGGTAGTATGTGCAGTCGCTGGCGAGGGGGCTCCCCACCATAGAGTTGAAGACCGAGACCCCCATACCCTTGATTCGACATGTAAATCCCTTATAGAAGCCTGAGAACTCCTCAACATCCGCGGCGCACCTTTTGAGGGCATCGAACATCTCTTTGATGGGAGTCAAGATCACGATCCCGGCAACGTCGCCCCCATCGCACCCATATAGGGTTCTGACGAACACAGAGGGATCGCCTTCGGGCATCAACCAGGATCGGCCTCAAGAACCCCTACCTTTGAGAAGAGTAATAACAATTACGCGTTCTGGAAAAACTATTATCCCCACACAGACCGTGTTAATTGATTTCGAGTTGAACGTCTTTGACAGCGTCCTAGAACTCATCGGAGACACGCCCATGGTCCGGCTGCAGAACATAAGGGCCGAGGGCGGAGCGGATGTCTTCGTGAAGCTTGAGTACCTCAACCCCAGCGGGAGCCTGAAGGACCGGATCGCCATCGAGATGATAAGGCAGGCCGAGGCCGAGGGGAAGCTCAGGCCCGGCTACACCATCGTCGAGGCGAGCACGGGGAACACGGGGACAGCCCTGAGCTTCGTCGGCACCCGCCTCGGATACGGGGTGGACATCTACATGCCTGAGGGCATGACCCCCGAGCGAAGGAGGATAATGGAGAGCTACGGGGCCAGGGTCCACGAGCTCAGGCTAGAAGCAGGCGAGGAGGGGGGCATAGCGGGGGCAGAGGTAGAGATAGGCACGAGGCTGAAGTGCCTGGAGCTTGAGCGCTCCGACCCGAGGACCTGGTGGGCACGCCAGTTCAGCAACCCGGCAAACACCAGGGCCCACGTCAAGACGGGCAGGGAGATACTTGGGCAGATGGGGGGCAGGGTAGACGCCTTCGTCGCCTCCATAGGCACGGGGGGCACCCTGTACGGAATAGCGAAGGCGCTCAGGGAGGAGCTCCCCGAAGTCAGGATCGTAGGCGCAGAACCGGCGTCCGCAAGGCACCCCATAAGCGAGGGCTACTTCAGGGTGCCTGGGGCCTGCGAAGAGGTGACCGGAGGGATAATAGAGGAGATGATGGGGAGCGGCTTGGTGGACGAGGTGGTGAAGGTCTCCAACAAGGATGCCCTAGCCATGTTCGAGAGGCTCACCAGGGAGGAGGGCCTCTTCTGCGGCGTCTCCTCGGGGGCCAACGTCCACCTGGCCCTCAGGGTGGCAGAGGAGCTTGGGGAGGGGGGTAGGGTCGCCACTGTGCTCCCAGACAGCAGGGACAGGTACCTCTCGGAAGCGAAGTACACAACGTAACGTCGCGTTGTCACTTGGGCGCGGGGCCCA
>CAYGAH010000138.1:0-1982 GCA_964347685.1 uncultured Candidatus Bathyarchaeia archaeon
GAGCAGGCGGGGAGGATAGTGAACGTCTTCGCCAAGTGCGACGCCTCACCCTCGGGAGAGGTGAGGGGCAGGAGGCACACCATGCTCACAGACTCAATGCTCCCAGCAACGAGGCACGCCAGGGCGGTGGTCGGAGCCGTCATCTCCTCCATAATAGGGGACTCCATGGTATACGTCTCAGGGGGATCGGAGCACCAGGGGCCGCCCGGGGGAGGGCCCATAGCGGCCATAATAGAGGCATAGTGAACCTCACAGGTGTCCAGAGATGCGCTCCGCTAGGGCCGTATCGGTGGGCGAGGACGCTCGGGAGCTTCTAGGGGGTGGGGGCATGGTCGGGGAGGTCCACAGCGTCTTCGACCACACGATAAACGTCCTCTCAGAGGGGGGAGACCTGGTCACCGTGGCCTGCAGAACCGTGGAAGACTCGCCCATCAACCTCAGAGTCGACTCCCCCCGCTTCGATGAAAAGACGCACCCACTGGAGGGCTCCCCCGTGGTCGCCCGAGACGGCTCGGTGTTCCTGGGAGGCGTCCTCACGATCAAGGGGCTGGGGGAGGCTCCCACCTGGAGGCCTGAGCTTTCCCTGCCCCAGGACGTGGAGGCCCGAGGGCTCTTGGGATCCCTCCTAACGGTCGTGGACGCGGTGAAGCTCCACGGTAGGCCTGAGGGGTTCAAGCCCATAGTCCCCCACATATGCGGGCTGATGGGCGTGGAGCCCGGCGCTTCCCCCCTGTGGGGCTGGAACCCCTACGCCGAGGCCGCGCTCCCCCGCATAAAAATTCTCGTGGGGCTCCTTGAACGGGGCGACGCCCGGGGCGCGGCCAGGGAGGCCTCAGGGCTGGTCGGGCTAGGGCTTGGGCTCACACCTTCGGGCGACGACTTCCTCTGCGGCCTCCTGGGCGCCCTGTCCGTGGCCTCCCCCCTTCTCGGGAATCTCAGGAGCGATGTCGAGGAGATGAACAGGATGGTCTTTTTGTCGGTCGATGGAAGGACGAACCCCATCAGCCGAGGCATCCTCAAGCACTACGCTGAAGGGAGGCCCTCCGGGTCCGCCTCCGAGCTGATCCAGGGCCTCCTGGATAGGCGTGACTCGGGCATAGAGGAGTCCGTGCGAGGCGTGTGCAGGGCGGGTCACTCCTCGGGGACGGATCTTGTCGTCGGGGTGTTGGCGGCCTTCGTCGTTCTTTATAGGAGGATCCGTGGAAAGGAGGAGGGTTAGGGATGGTGGTGAAGAACATAGTAAAGGAGGGCAGGTACTACGACTCTGTCCTCCTGCTAAGGGTTTCCCAGAGGGCAAAGGAGTTCGAGGGGGTGAGGGAGGCGGCCGTGGTGATGGCGACGGACTCCAACAAGGAGATCCTCAAGAACCTTGGGCTCTACGAGGAGATGCTTGACGAGGCGACCCCCAATGACTTGGTGATATCACTGGATGTGGAGGAGGGGAGGGTCGAAGAGGTGGTCCAGAGGGTTGAGGACGAGCTCACCGGAGAGAGGAGGAGGATAGAGGAGGAGTACTTCCCCAAGAGCCTCGAGACGGCCCTGGAAAGGCTCCCGGGGGCCAACATGGCCGCCATATCGATCCCCGGGGAGCACGCCTATAGGGAGGCATCGGAGGCCCTTGATAGGGGCCTCAACCTTTTCATATTCAGCAGCAATGTCCCCCTGGAAAAGGAGCTGGACCTCAAGACCCGGGGGAGGGAGAAGGGGCTCATGGTGATGGGGCCGGACTGCGGGACCGCGATAATAAACGGCGTGATCATGGGATTCGGCAACGTCGTCGAGAGGGGCCCCGTGGGCATTGTCGCGGCATCGGGCACTGGCATACAGCAGGTGACCGCCCTGCTCCACAGGATGGGGGTGGGGATAACCCACGCGATAGGGACTGGGGGCAACGACCTCTCCGAGGAGGTGGGCGGGGCGACAATGATAGAGGGGATAAGGCTCCTGGAAGAGGACGGGGAGACTGAGCTGATAATGCTGAT
>CAYGAH010000139.1:0-1589 GCA_964347685.1 uncultured Candidatus Bathyarchaeia archaeon
GGATCAGAACCCATTCTAAAAGGTTTACTCAGCCCCCAGCCCGACGACCCTCAAAACTTCAATGTAGCTCCCATCGGAGGGCTCCCGCTTGTAGGCCCTCAGGGCCTCGACAAGCTCACCCCTCCCGAACCCGAGGAAGCCCCCGACGATCCCCGCCGCCCCCCCTCCGAGGAAGAGGAAGTGGGAGAGGGAAGTAACGTTCGACGGCCTCCTCGCAGTGCTCGCAGACTCGAAGTCTATTATCCTGGGCTCATCCCCAGAGACTATGACATGCCTCCTGGGCCTCACAAGCTCCCCGTGGTCGAGGCCTATCGAGTCCAGCCTCCTAGCCTTCCCCAGCCGACCCCCGAGGACGACCCTGAGGAGGCTGCCGTCCCCTGGGCCGAGACCCTCCAGCCAGTCGGGGAGGTACTCTCCCTCAACGAGCTCCATCACGATGAAGTCGTCCGAGGAGGCTAGGACACCGGGGCCCACGCCCACCCTGTTAGCCATCTTAAGGATGACCGCCTCCCCCTCCATGGAGCCCCTGTCCGAGTCCGTCCTCCTCGCCTTCACGGCAACGACGCAGCCCATGAAAAGGGCGGCGAAGACGACCCCCACGCGGCCCTTGCCAAGGACGGGGACCACGCCTATCCTCTGCTCCCCCCTGGGCACGTACGCCTCGACGCCTAGGCCACGAAGCTCTTCCAGCCTCCCCTCCGCCAGCTCTTGGTCAAACCTGGGCCAGCTCAGCAGATCCCCTGCCGGGCTTCTCAACAACTCCCCCAGAGGTACCGTCTCACCCAAGCCACTCCGGCCTACCCCTCACGAAAACGTCAAGGAAGCCCAGGAACCCCCCCTCCAAGAACCCCGCGATCTCACCGTTCAGAAGAACCCTGCGGCTTACCTCGAGCTTCTCCGCGATTCCCCTGGAGACGCCTACGCCCCGACCCCCGTCGGAGAGGGCCTCGTCCAGGAGCACCACGGCGTCCGTGTGCTGCCTCCTCGTCTCCACCCACCACCTAGACCCCCTTATCCCGGGCCCGCTCACAGTCGCCTCAGCCCCCAGGTGCGCGTCAAGGAACTCCCTGCTGTCCTCTCCCATCATGACGGGGGGCCCATCCCTAATGGTGACTGGTGGGATCTCGGCGGCCTCCAGCTCGAAGACGAAGACGTGTCTCTCCTCCTCGTCGCTCCATGTCCCAGACCTCATCAGTGGGAACCTGTTTTTCAATAGGAGGCTCGAGAGCGCCCTCTCGGTCTTATACAGCTGGCCCCAGAGGACATCGGGGACGCCTACATCCCCGTCCTCGACGACGACGAAGACTAGGGCGGAGCCGCGCTCCGCTATGGCTTTGAGAAGGGAAGAGGCGTCCACCACCTTCTCCTCAGGGAAGAAGAAAACCTCCCTGGGATTCTCAAGGAAGTCCCTGGCGGCAGCCACGAAGGTCCACATGGACAAATCCGTCACGGCTGAGGCAGCGTTCCTGGAGGGGTCAACTGGATCGATGATTATCAGGGGGTTCCTGAACCTCTTCCGGAGGGCCCTTACGTCGGCCTTTCCCACGAGGTCGATGACCTCGCCCCGCCGCCAGCCCGAGGCCCCCATT
>CAYGAH010000140.1:0-10771 GCA_964347685.1 uncultured Candidatus Bathyarchaeia archaeon
GCGACGGTGAAGAACATCGTGGGCTACGGCGCCTACGTCTCCCTGGACGAGTTCGACAAGGAGGGACTCCTCCACATCTCAGAGATATCCTCCCGCTGGGTCAGGAACATAAGGAACCATGTCAGGGAGGGCCAGAAGGTCGTCCTCCAAGTCCTCAGGGTGGACCCCTCGAAGGGCCAGGTGGACCTGTCCCTCCGCAGGGTGAGCAAAGACGAGCGCCGCAAGAAGATAGAGGAGTGGAAGAAGGCCAGGAAGGCCGAGACCCTGCTGACGTCGGCGGCGGTGGCACTGGGGACGGAAGTAGAGGCCCTCTACGAGAAGGAGGGGATCAAACTCGTGGACTTCTACGGCAGCCTGTACTCAGGCCTAGAGGCGGGGGCCAAGAAGGGCATCGACGCATTCACTGAGGCTGGGCTGGGCAAGAAGGCGGCGAAGGCACTCCTCGAGGCAGCCAAAGAGAAGATCGTCGTGAAGGGCGTGACCATCCAGGGGGTCTTGGAGATGTCCTCCATGGGAAGCAGGGGGGTCGAAGAGATAAGGGACGCCCTCATCGCCACAAAGAAGGTGGCCGAGGAGAACGAGGCAGAGGCAGACATATACAGCCTAGGGGCCCCCAGGTACCGGATAGAGGTCACCGCCGACGACTACAAGAAGGCAGAGGCTGCCCTCGAGAAGATCGTCGAGTACGCCAAGGAGGAGCGGTCGGGCAGGGAGGGCGTCTTCTCCTTCACAAGGGAGTGAGGCGTGGCGGCCCGTTGGTCTGGCTCCTAAGGCGATGCACTAAGTGCGGAAGGTACACCCTCAGAGAGGACAGGTGCCCCGTCTGCGGTGGGCCCGTTAGGATACCCCACCCAGCTAAGTTCTCCCTGGAAGACAGGTACCAGATGTACAGGCTCAGGATGAGGCGCATGGCGAAGCCCGAGGCCACCAGAGACCAACAACCACAATCTCAGACATGAGACTCGGTTTTCACACAGGCGCGTGAACCGTCCAAATCAGGCTATTCTGATCAACTTGATGGCTTCAAGTACGAGGATGCACCATAATTCGGATGAAAGGTTTATGTTGTGTTCCTATACTATTCATTTGAGGAGATGGGGTTGGTCAGGAGCTACGTGAAGGTCTACGGCCCGCCTGTCTTGAAGGCCATCAAGGCCCTGGAGGGCGTCGCAGTGGAGATGTCGAAGTCCACCGGGGTCAAGTTCAGCCACAAGTGCATCCCCTACCCGACGAGGAATCAGCCGAACACGGCGGACTGGGACGCCTACCTCAAGAACATGGAGAGGACGTACGTCGACTGCTACGAGCCGGTCAGGCTCATAAGCAAATCCCAGCAGATGCTCGGGGAGCACGACTTCTTCTTCGAGTGGGCCGAGGAGCCCGACATGGAGAAGATAGAGGGCCTGCTGGAGAAGATCGACGGCGCCCTAAAGGGACTGGGCTGCTACTACACTCTGACGACGGAGTGACCCGTCGTCCCACTAATTCTTTTCTTCTTCCCACCGAATCGCAGGATTCGACCTACGATCTCGGATTTTGGTTAGGAGAAAGAATGAGGTGTTAGCTCGTCTCCTGCTCCTCAGCCTTAAGGGACTCCGCCAGGGCCCTGCGCTCCTTGATCTCCTCGTACACGATGAACGCGGGCATTGTGACCCAGATGAATATCATGATCCAGAAGAATATGGTGTCGATGTCCATCGCTAGTCGTCCTCCTTCCTGCCGAACAGGCGGAAGCGTTTACCTCCGCCCGTCCTCGCCTTGGGTGCGGTCCGCCAGTCGACAGGGACCTCCTCCCTCACAAGCTGCCTGTAGTTGATGCCTGGTATGTAGAGCAGCTTCTCGGGGATGAGCCCGTTGGGGCGGAAGATCATGACGGCGATGAGGAGCACGCCCAAGAGCACATTCTCGAAATAGGTGACGGGGAACCATAGTACAGTTTCGAGTAGCCATTTGTACACGATGATGATGCGGCGGAGTGCCACGATGAGGGCGGTTCCCAGGAATGTGCCCGCGTTGTTCCCTGGTCCACCCATGATGAGCATCAGCCACGGCCAATAGGTCCACAGGGCTCTCTGGTAGTTGGACTCTATGACGTACGAGTAGTAAAATGCGATCAGACAGCCGGAGAGGGCCGTGATCCCAGACGCGAACATGAGTATGTTCCTCCTTATGCTGACAACATTCTTACCCACGCTCCCGACGGTGACCTCGTTCTCCCTTATGGCCCTCATGAGCCTCCCGTAGGGAGAGTTGAGCATCGTCCTAAAAATGAAGAAGCTGATCAGCCCTAGGAAGAGGGTAAGTACTGCCATCACCACCGTCCTGTCTCCCGGATAGAAGGCGAAAACGTTCGGGACGAACATGCCTAGGGTCCCTCCGCTTATCGGTACATAGTTCCGGGCGATGATCTGGGATGCGTCCGCCATCGTGATCAGGGTGATCATGAGGTAAGTCGCCCTGAGCCTGATGGCGGGCACTGAGATAACCCATCCCATTAACGAGCCCAGGACCAAACAGACGGCCAAAGAGAATAGCAACAGGACAAGGCACAGAACGGGATTATTCTCGAGATAGCCGTTCGTCAATACGCTGACATTCCTAAAGTTATTGTAGACCCAGTCATAATCAGTTGCATAGGGGAGTAGTTCAACCCCGGCCATCTGGACGATCCAGAATGTTAGGCGGGTCGTAATCATGCTCACGGTGAAACCGCCAACGATGACCTGAACAGCGCAACCCATGTTTGGGACCCCAGCGTTCCCGTACTGAAAGTTGACCGACATTGCCACAATGAGGAATAGCCCAAAGAACATGGCTATGTCCACGATAAGACGTGCCTGACCGCTCACTGCCACCAAACTACCAATTAGATCCAACATATCACTAATCCCCTTCTTTCCTGCCGATCACCCTCGAGAGCTTTAATCCGGTTGGGGAGACCATCAGTCGTTCGTAAATGCCCCCCAAACCGCGCGGTTCTATAAGCAGGACAGCGACCAGAATGAACATGGGCACAAGGGGCCTGTATTCGCCAACCCAAGCGCCAACCTCCTTCTGCAATACGTAGGTTAATAGTATCTCCGAAAAGCCGACACCGAATCCTCCGACGATTGCGCCATATATGTTCTCGAATCCACCTAATAGACTTGCTGCCATGATGCTAGTGATCATGGCACTCGCCGCTATAGGAGACGACGAGAACCACAGGGGGTACATTGCTCCAGCCAAGCAGGCTAACCCGCCGGTCAAGAACCAGGAGTAGATCTGGATCCTATTCACGTCGATTCCCAGCACGGAAGAGAGTTCAATGTTCTCGGCTGTTGCCCTCATCGCTATCCCTATTTTCGTTTTGTTGAGCATGAAGTATAGGACTATTACAGTAACGACGCAAATAAGGAGGGAAACGGTAAAGATCCCTTGCATATCTAGAAACACAAAGTCATAGTCCTTGAGCAGGAATCCTATCGTGTAGGTGTGAAAGGTTCTGAGTATCCAAAATGCGTAGATGTATAGAGCAGCCTGCAAGAATATCTGGATTGCAAGGGTTGCTATAGTAAGCACTATGGATCCTCCTCCCATACGAGATAGTACCTGAATGACTACAATATATATGGCCACGCTAAACAGGCCACCCAATACAAAAGCCAATGGGAAGCCGATATACGGGGACAGGTTGTAAAGCCTCGATATCGTGAAGCTGACGTATATGCCAATACCCGCGTAGGTCCCATGTGCAAAGTTAGGGATCTTCGCAGTGAGATAGGTCAACGTGAATCCAATGCTAAGTATCGTTATCAGGCAAGCATATACGATTGCGGACATCCAAAGCGCTGGAAGTATCATCTTGTTCCCATAGGTGTATATTTCAAGTATTAATAATTTTTTTCGCGGCGACAATAAAATATATGGTCTCTTTAAAGTGGCGAAGATGATTTTTTTTTAACTTATCTATTACACTAAATTGATTTTAAATAGATGTATAGAATTGAAATAAGTCTTAAATAGTCTAAATAGTGATATAAAAATCCGCAAAAAAAGGAGTGAATGAAATGAGTAAGACTTCAACGACGATGATGGCTGTTTTGCTCGTAGTAGGCTTGGCTATAGGTGGAGGCGTGGGCTATTACATGGCACCCGAGAAAGTTGTCGAGATAGCCGGTGAGACCCAAACCGTCACAGTCGAGGTCCAGCCCCTTGAAGGCAAAGTTGTGCAAATAGGTAGCATCATCTCCTCGGCTGCGGGGATAGAGACGGGGTATCCTTACAATGATGACATCTGTGAACCCGACTTGAACGCTTTCTGTGATCTACTGGGTTACGATGTGAGCATCGAAATCCTCACTGACTGCGCCGAAGGCCAAGCAGCTATTCACTTGGAAAAGGTTCAGTCCTTCAAGGCGATGGACATTAACTTGGTCCATGGTGGTGGTTGGTCTTCATTCGCCTCGGCAGCCCTGTCCTACGTGAATGAGAACAACATTCTGCTCTGGAGTTCTTCCTCTACGGCCCCGACACTGAGAATCGCTGACGACAACTTATACAGGATGTGCCCAGACGATACAGTTCAGAGTCCAGCCATAGCAATGATGCTGTGGAGCTGGGGAATAGAGGCCATAATAGTCATTCAGAGGGCTGATGCCTGGGCTGACGGCATTTACAACATCATAGTAAACGATTACCCCGCGCTGGGAGGGGTGATAGCTGAGAGGATAAGATACGCGGCTGAGGTAACCGAGTTCAGCAGCTACCTTGCAACGGCTGAAGACAAAGCCAAGGAACTGGTCGCCCAATACGGTCAAGAACACGTTGCCATAGAGATGATATCCTTCGAAGAGTCCGTGACCATAACCTCCCAGGCGGCGGACTACCCGACAATTTACGGCCTCTACTGGTTCGGCTCAGACGGCACGGCTATGAGCTCGCAGCTACGCGACTACGCGCCAACACACGCAGACCACCTTAAAATCTGTAGCACATATGCTGCGCCAGGAAAGTCAGAGAAGTGGATAAACTTATACAACAGATACCAGGCTCTGACGAACCAACCCCTGGGTTACTACGGAACTTGCCAATATGACCTTCTCTTCGTGTTGTTGGAAAGCATCTTGGAAACGCAGAGCACGGATCCAAAGGAACTCATCCCACTGCAGTCTAAGATCTCCTACGACACATGGGGTGCGAGTGGCTGGTGCCTCCTAAACGAGGCCGGGGACAGGGCGGCGAGCAACTACGACATCTGGGGCTACGCATTAGACGACCAAGGCAACGGCCTCAGCGTCAAGTACGGACTATACGACGGTACCAGCGGCGAAGTGACATGGTATCTCCAAGGCGAATTAGCTGACGGCACAAAGGTGCCAGGGCTATCTCCGCCAGGACACTAAAAACTTCCCTTACAATACCTTTTTTTACACACCAAACAATTTATTTCGCGTGCACGCGAAAAAGAAAAGTTCTCAATTCGAAAGATCTTTCTCGGAAACTATTTAAACCGAATGAGTACTAACGCTAGTTGAATGGCGATGTCAGAGGTACTGAGGATCGAGAACGTCAGTAAATACTTCGGGAGGTTCGCAGCCGTCGACGATATAAGCTTCGGCCTCAAGGAGGGTGGCATCTACCTCCTGGTAGGACCGAACGGCTGCGGAAAGTCGACACTGGTTAACTGCATCTCGGGCTTCTTCCACCCTGAGCAGGGAAGCATCTACTACCGGGACACCGAGATCACCAAGGAGGACATGTACAAGATCGCCCGAAGGGGCCTAGTGAGGACGTTCCAGATCGCCTCGCCGTTCCTAAGGCTCACGACCCTTGAGAACATGCTGGTGGCGTTGCCGGACAACGCCGGGGAGAACATTTTCCTCTCACTCTTCAGGCCGACATGGTCGGAGAGCGAGGTCAACGCAGTCAGGCGGGCGGCCGAGCTGCTCCGGGTCCTTGGTCTGAGGCACGTCTGGAACATGCCGGCCAACACCCTGAGCGGGGGGGAGCTGAAGCTCCTGGAGATAGGGAGAGCCCTCATGTGCGGCGCAGAGACGATACTACTGGATGAGCCCGTGGGAAGCATAGACCCGAAGCTATGCCACCAGATCTTCAGCCACGTCCTCAGGCTCAGGGACGATCTGGGCATCACATTCCTCGTCATCGAGCACAGGCTCGAAGTCGCGGCCCAGTACGCGGACCACGTCTTCGCAATGGACAGGGGGAAGCTCGTCACAGAGGGCACGGCGGAGGAGGTCTTCGAGGACGAGAGGGTCATCAAGTCATACCTGGGTGAGTGAGATGGCGGACAACATAATAGAGACCAAGGGGCTGAACGTGGGCTACGGCCCAATCCACGTCATATACGACCTCGACTTCGAGGTGCCCAAGGGCGAGGTGACCGTCATAGTGGGCCCCAACGGGGTGGGCAAGACGACCCTCCTGAAGGCCATCATGGGGCTGGTCACGGTCTACTCCGGGCAGGTGCTCTTCGAAGGCAAGGAGATCACCAAGATACCCCCCTACGAGAGGACGAAGATGGGGATAGGGTACATGCCCCAGGTGGGCAACATATTCAGCAAGCTTAGCGTCGAGGAGAACCTGAAGATGGCCGCTTACACCGTCCAGAGCCAGGAGACGTACCACGACAAGATCGAGCTCATCACCAACCTGTTCCCCGCCCTAAAGGGCTACATGCACAGGGAGGCGGGCACCCTGAGTGGAGGCGAGAGGCAGATGCTCGCAGAGAGCATGGTCCTGATGAGGGACCCGAAGGTGATGATGGTAGACGAGCCGACTGCGGGGCTAATGCCAAAGCTGGTCAACGACGTGATGAAGCAGCTCTCAGACATGGCCGAGCAGACCGGGTTGCCCATAGTCCTCGTGGAGCAGAGGGCCAGGCGGGCCCTCGCAGTGGGCGATGTGGCCTACATGATGAGGGGCGGGAGGTTCACCTTCCAAGGCTCTGCCGAGGAACTCTTGAACCACCCCCAGCTCGAGGAGATGTACCTGGGAGCCGTAGAGGTCCACGAACTCAAGTACGTCAGGGAGTAAAACCAGTTTTTCCCAACCACTTCTCTTCTCAAACTTCCAAAGCAAATCGCATATAGTCGATGCGATTTCTCCTGGGATCCCCCGGTAGCTTGATGGTTTAGATCGCCCCTTTTTTCTTCGTTTTCGACCCATAAGCAGTGGCAACAGAAAAGGTCGTCATTTTCGAAGGCATCGGCTTACCGCCGGAACATCTCGGCTAGCTCGTCTGCCGTGCGGTTCTTCGTGATGGCGCACAGGCCCCCTTTTGAGACCCCCCCGCTTGTAGGTTTTCTCGTCGCCCTCCCTGGTCATGGGTGGTCCTCCGATGCCCTCTTAGATCTGGGAGTGTCTCCCAACGCAACGGTGGCATTGTTCGTGGGCCAGCCCTACGAAATACCCAACTCCCTATCGAGTGTCGACTGCGGTATGGTGCCTACCTGAAGCGTGTCGGCCTTCACCATGAATTGGATTCCAATAGGACTCGATTTGTAAAGAGGTTAGCTCCTCCTCAGGACCAAGATGATGGCTACGGCCCCCACGACGATCAGGCCCCCAAGCAGGTGCCACGGGGTCTGCTGTCTTTCCTGGTCCTGCGGAGGCTCAGTTTCTGGAGCCTCCTCCAACTCTATTATTGTCCAGGTCGAGAAGTGATCAGTCTCCGCCACTAGGAAACCCTCTTCGTCAGCCCAGCTATCGACGGCCTCCCAGTCGGAGCCGTTCCACCAGCACCAGGTCAGCCTCTCCAGCCTGATGGTCCTGTTCGTCTCCACGCTCAGGCCCTCCTCGTCAATGTACAGCCTAAGGGTGGCCCTTATCTGGTCCGAGGCGTTGGGCTCGAGGGTGAAGTACCTATCGATCCCCGATTCGGGCCTGGGTATGCTAGGGGGAGGGGTGGAGTTAGCGTGGAGGTTGAGCATTAGGCTCCTGCTGAGCTGGAGGTTGAGGGAGAAGTACCTCATCTCAAGGCGGGGGTCGGCGGTTATGTTGAGCTCCATGCTCCTAGAGGCGTTGAACTGCATCGTCATGTTCCTGAACATGAAAACGAGGGGTTCACCGGGGGCGCAACCTTGTCTGAAGGCCTCGGGGACAACCTCCGTGTAGTTGAACCCCCTCGAATTTTCGGGAGGCTCGGGGATCTTCGGCCCCATCCGGGTTTCTTGGATCGGGCTGGTCGCTGAAGCCGCTACGGGGGCGGATAACATCAACACCGCTAGCATGGTTGCTAGGAGTCCGATTCCCCTTGATGCATACATGTGTGTATCATTCGCGTCCTAGGGTGCTGTGTATATAATAGGAACATCGTGGAACGGTCGTTCCAAGGGCTTCAACCACGGCTAGTAGACTCCTGGGATGAGCCTCCAATGCACCCTCTCCATGTACGCCCTGTACTCTTTCCCGTATCGCTCGATGAGCATCTCCTCCTCCTTGGGGACGTAGTACAAGATTACGACGACGGATATGGCGAGGAGCATCATGGTCTCAAGGGTGGGAAACAGGGTCGCAAGCCCTATTGCGAGGAGGAGGAAGCCCGAGTAGAAGGGGTGGCGTACCCTGGAATAGGGGCCCTCTGTGAGGAGCCCTCCCCTAAACTCCCTCTGCCAGAAAAGGTACCACCTCACGCAGATAATCCCCCCTAGCACTGTCATGGCTCCGCCGACCGCGAAGGAGGCGAATTGGAGGGGGGAGAGCACCTCGCCTCAGCCCTTCACCGGGTAGGATGTCAGGGCCCTGCAGTGCCTCGTGAGGCTCTCGCAGCCCTCCGGGGTGCAGACCACTGTGTCCTCGACCCTCACCCCCACCTCGCCTACGATGTATATCCCGGGCTCGTCGCTGAACACCATCCCAGGCTCGAGCTCAAGCCCGTTGTTCCTCACGATGTAGGGGTGCTCGTGGATCTCCATACCGATCCCGTGTCCCAGGCGGTGGATGAAGTACCCGCCGTAACCGGCCTCCTCGATCACGCTTCGGGCCGCCGAGTCCACAGACTCGCAAGTCGCCCCAGGCTTCACTGCCTCGTAGGCCGCCCTGTTGGCCCTGAGGACAACGTCGTATATCTCTTTCTGCCTCTCTCCGGGCTCGCCGTAGAAGACTGTGCGGGTCAGGTCAGACCAGTAGCCGTGGACCGTGGCTCCCATGTCGACGAGGACCCCGTCCCCCGGATTCAGCTCCCTGTCCGAGGGTCCTCCGTGGGGGAGGGCGGCCCTCTCCCCGAAGAGGACTCCGCAGAAGGTCTCTCCCCCTCCCAGCTCCTTCATCTCTGAGGTGATGATGTCTGAGAGCTCATTCTCAGTCATCCCCGTGTGGAGGTGTTCGAGACCGTTCTGGAGGGCCTTGTCTGCTATGGCGCACGCCATCCTGATCCAGTCCAGCTCCTGCTGCGTCTTGACCATCCTGACGTGGCCCAGTTGCTTCGAGGCGTCCACGAACCGGGCTTCGGGGAGGAGCCCCTGAAGCCTGTTGACCCAGCCCCAGTATGCCTCCTCGGGGAGGCCTATCTTCGATCCATCGAGGCCCTTTTTGGTTATGGTGTCTGCCAGGAGCTTCACGGGGTCCTCGTGCTCCTTCCAGACGGCCCTCTCTGTGAACCAGGGGGTCTGCCCCCTCAGCTCCTCCTCCAGCTCATTCACGACAAAGACGGGGTCCCCATCGAAGGGTATCAGGGCGGCTGCGAGCCTCTCGCTAGGCCCCATGGAGAGGCCCGTGTAGTAGGCCATGTTGGCTCCCGGGAAGAGGATAAGGGCTTCCACCCCCTCCTCCTTCATGAGTTCGATGGCCTCCATTGCCCTCTGGCGTCGGAATCCGCTCATAACGACCACTTTATCCTTGCTCTGAGGCCGTTTATAGCCTTCGGCTACTCAGATGAATAAACAAATTTGGGAAAGCTGGGCTCAGAGGGAATCCAGGTATTCCTTCATCGCCTGGTTCACGTCCATGCCGTCGACCGTTACCTTCGCCCTCGTCCGGCCTAGCTGGTCCCAGGACGTGCCCTCGTACTGGACCTTCTTCTTTAGTATGAGTTCCTCTAGCTTCTTCTTCGCCTTTAGGCCCTTCTCGCTTCCCTTCTCCGGCAGGGTGAGGCCGTCTACCACCACGATGGCGTCGGTCCTGAGCCTGAAAGACCCGCCGTCCATGACCTCGACCACCGTCGCCGTCTTCATCACCATTCCGTTTCAAAAGCCCGTCTCACATTCGGTATTTTAACCTTACTGCGGACCAGAGTTCAGAGAGCCCGGGGAAGGCCACCGATAAAGGCCTTCATCTCCTCGTTGACGTCCAGCCCATCCACAACCACCCGGGCGACGCTACGGCCCAGCCTATCCCATTTCAGGGTCTCGAACTCCACCTTCTTCCCCATGACCAGCTTCTCAAGCTTCCTCCTAGCCTCCTCCGCCTCCCTCGTCCCCCTCTCGGGCGGGGTCACGCCCGCCAGTCTCACAGCCATAGTGGGTCTGATGATGAATGTGACCGGGTCGTCCACCTTGACTACGGTGGCCCTTCGAGGACTCATCTCTACTTCAGCGTTTACCTGGATGGGATTCCTAAAAATACCTATGCATCAGGAGATTGGTTCGAGTAGACGGCTGAGAGGGGTTTGTCTGGCAGGATCGACGCCTAGTGGATGGAGCCGATCGTATATCCTTTGTTTCGCGGCCCTCCATAAAACGAAGATCATCACCAGGATGCATGAGAAGCACACCCCTATGACGGCGTTGATCGCCATGATCGTGAGGACGTCGTTTATATGAAACTTCTCTCG
>CAYGAH010000141.1:0-3073 GCA_964347685.1 uncultured Candidatus Bathyarchaeia archaeon
ATCATAAGCATTAACCTCGTCGACGGCGTAATGGAGGCCCACAGCCCCGCCTATGACATTCCGGTCGTGGTCAGCCTTTCTGAGGCCAACGGGCTCAGGGTCTGGTACCTGTACGAGGGGAAATGCGCGAGCTGCGGCCTAGAGAGGTCATGCAGGAGGATGCTTGAGGCCGAGGCGAAGGAGCGTGGGATAGACCTTTCCGATGCCGATAGGCGGATACCACCCACCCGGCTCGCCCTCAGAGTTTTCTCCAGGTTCATGGGGGAACGATGATATGGCCGGGAAGGACCCCGGGAAGGGGGCCGAGGAAGCTTGCCCGATGCCCCCGGGGTCGGAGCGCCCCAGGAAGGGGCTCACTGATGGCCTCCTCAACTTCTACGACGAGTTCTTCGGGAACTGGAAGATGGTCGCAGCCGTACTGACGGCTTCGAGCCTTGTCCTTGCATACTCGCTTCTGAACGTTCCTCCCCCTCCCATAGCCGGGGTCGGCGTGCCGGAGGCATGGGGCCGCTCCTTTCCAGAGTATCCAGATGTTCCCTTAGAAGAGCCTGCATGGATACCACGGTATGAGGACCAGACGATTCATGAGGGGGACCTGGTTCTTGAAGGGGACGAGGTGCTCCTCATAGAGAACTCCACCTACGTCCTGAAGGGGCAGTTGATCGCCGTTGATCGGGCGAGGCTGGTCCTTAGGAACGCCGATTTTTTCATGGAGGAAAGCGGGAGCCCCGGAAACCTGCTTCAAGGCTTTGTAAGCGTCCTGTTCAACAACTCGGCCTCCCTCGAAATGTACAATTCATCGATCATGCATTCTATCTATTTGGAGGCTGGTTTCTTCGGGGACAGCAGGGTCGTTGTCGACTCATCGAACATCACTGAGCGCTCCAGGTTTTATCTGGATGAAGGCTCAACCATCAACGTCTCAAATTCAGAGATAGGTAGACTTACTTTAGCCAGGGACTCGTATGCTTGGATAATCGACTCCAAAGTAGGCGGCATAGATTGTTACTCTCTGCTTGACACGATAAACTGGGAGCCTTTCCAAGTCTTGATCCCACCCTGTGAAAATTGTAGGGTTGAGGTTTGGAACTCCACGGTTATATGCTTCATCACCACCCTGAAGGACTGTGCTTCAGCTGAGGTCTCAAAGCCCATCAGGGGGTACTATGGGTTCTGGAACTCCTACGGAGACTTTAAAGTGGATGGCTCAGCATTCAACCTCACACTCCACGACACAAACGTCACATTAGGAGCGTTCTTAAACTCCTACTACAGTTCTCTAAGAATCGTTGGTGTAGAAGATATAGGCGGCGTGGGTTTGTGGGGAAGCTCCTTGTCCATCTCGAATTGCTCCCTACAAGTCCTCAGTTGTCAAGGTGGGTCAACCGTTGAAGCTGAGGATTGTGTATTCGAATGGCTCCACCTTGAAGGTGAGAACAATGTCTCGACGGCCCGCTCAAGAGTGGATTGGTTATTCATCAACGATTACAGGGGCGACCTGCTTTTCGATAGCACCCTGATAAATGAAATCAGCTTACAGAGTAAAGTCGAGGCCCATGTCGTCGGCTCGGTGAGGTTCGGCGAGAACGCCTCCATCCCTGAGACAGATCCCGACAAGGGAATTTTGACACGCACATTCGAGGTTCAGACGCAGGGGGATGAGAGGATGCTGCCAGGGGTCAGGCTCACCCTCTACGACGAGGGCGGAGACGCGGTGTGGAGCGGAGAAACCGGCAGGGAGGGCACGGCAGACTTCAACGTGAGCTTCTGCAAGTGGTGGCAACTAGACGAGCCCTACAAATACGTGAACAACTGGCAGGAGGTCTGGAGGCTGGAGGCGGTGAAGGGGGATTCTAGCTACAACGCCTCTGTCAACATCCTATCGGAAACGCCGATAATATTCACGTTCCCGACCGCAACGGATCAGCCTCTCTGGGCGTATAGATGGCTTATCTCGGGGTTCAGCGCCTCCGTCATCGTCGTCACGATGGCGGTTCTGCTGATGAGGAAACTCGGACAACGATGATAGTGCGTCTCATCAGGGCAGGCGGGTGATCAGCAGTATCGCCAGGGCTATGAAGACAAGGGAGATGCTTATCATCGAGAGGGTGAATACCTTCCACCATACCCCGAAGCGCTCCACGCCCCTCCTGTAGCTCCTCAGGTATTCCCCGAAATACCCCCGGACCCTGTTTCTCCCGAACTCCTCCACGAGGGTCCTCCCACAGGAGGAGCAATCGGCGTATACGGACAAGCCCCCGCCTCTGCCGGGAACCCTCACCTCCTTGCAGAACCTTCCACACTTAGGGCATCTCATCTAACGATCCACCGCTCCATCAAACACCGGGTTCTTAATCGTCGCCTCTGGGCCCCCGAATGATATGAAGTGATAGG
Source organism: uncultured Candidatus Bathyarchaeia archaeon (assembly GCA_964347685.1). Classification (GTDB taxonomy): domain Archaea; phylum Thermoproteota; class Bathyarchaeia; order TCS64; family TCS64; genus CAYGAH01. The sequence goes on from CAYGAH010000141.1 coordinate 2,395, forward strand.
TCGTCCATCGCATAAACTTTATCAGGCATTTTGGTGCTCATTCAGAGATTCGGTGAGTAGGATGAGCATGCTGAACGACATACGCGTCCTCGACTTCGGCCACGTCTACTTTGGCCCCTACACCACCATGATCCTAGCCGACATGGGAGCCGACGTCGTGAAGATAGAGCCCCCGTGGGGGGAGATATCCAGGATGTACCCTCCCCTATTCGGCGGGATGAGCAGCGTATTCCACTACCTGGACAGGAACAAGAGGGGGGTGGCCCTCAACCTCAAGGAGCCCAGGGCCGTCGAGATAGTGAAGGCACTGGCGGAGAAGAGCGACGTCGTCGTGGAGAACTTCAAGAGGGGAACCATGGAGAAGCTCGGCCTCGGCTACGAGGAAGTGAAGGCGATCAAGCCGGACATAATCTACGCCAGCCTCAGCGGATTCGGCCTAACGGGCCCCTACATGTCAAGGCCCAGCTTCGCCCCGATAGCTGGGGCCTACTCGGGCTGGTACAGGCTCAACGGGGACCTCGTAGACCCAGAGGGCCCGCCCATCAGGCCCGCTGAGTGGCACGGGGACCGAGACCCCGCCCTCTGGGGGGTAATAGCCATCCTAGGAGCCATCAGGCACAGGGACAGGACGGGGGAGGGTCAGCTCATAGACGTCTCCCAGCTCGACTGCATGGTAGCC
>CAYGAH010000142.1:0-1591 GCA_964347685.1 uncultured Candidatus Bathyarchaeia archaeon
TGCCCCCATCATCGCCTTCACCGTGTCAGTTATCTCGTACTCCCCCCTGCTCGAGAGCCCCGTCTCCCTTATGAAACCGAATGTGCCGGACGGGAAGACGTATACGCCTGCGTTGGCCAAGTTGCTGGGCTCCGTGCCGGGCAGGGGCTTCTCAACCACGCTCCTGACCCAGGAGCCCTCGAGCTCTAGGACCCCGTACTGGGAGGGGTTCCCGACAGGGGCCGCGGTCATCGTGAGTTCCCCCGCCCTGTGGGCCCCCACGACCTTCTTGAGGGCGCCCTGGGGTAGGAAGACGTCCCCATACATCCCGACGAACTCCCCTTCCCCGACGGGGCCCTCCGCCGCACCGAAGGCGTCTGCGGTGCCCCCCAGTTTTTCCTGCCTGACGTAGCTGAGGCTCACCCCCAGCCCGGACCCGTCCCCGAACCTCTCCCTGATCTTCTCCTCCATGTAGTTGGTGACGAGCACTATTTCCCTTACGCCGGCATCGGCCAGGCCCATAAGGGTCCACTCTAGGAGGGGCCTGCCGCCGACAGGGAGGAGGGGCTTGGGCCTTGTCAGTGTCAGGGGGTGGAGCCTCGTGCCCTTCCCCGCCGCGATCACAACAGCCTTCAACCTGAACCCTCCATGGCTCCGAGGACAAGCTCTCTGGAGCGCCTCATAAGCTCCTCCGCGGCAGCCCTGTCCCTCCCCTCAGCGGTGATCCTGATTATGGGCTCCGTCCCCGAAGGCCTTATCAGAGCCCAACCCTTCTCGGTCTCTATGCGTAGGCCGTCCACGATGTTGACGCCTTCGACCCCTCCGAACGCCCTCTCGTAATTCTCTTCGACGGCCTCCATGACCCTCTCCCTCCTTTCGTTCCTGCATTCAATCTTCGCCCTTAGCAGAGGATATTCTGGAACTTCTCTGATGAACTCCGATAGGGTCTTCCCCGTCCCTTCTAATGCCTCCATGAGTTTTAGGGCGGATAGAATCCCGTCTGGGCAGAGGTGAAGCTCGGGGTGGACCCAGGCCCCCACGGGCTCCCCTCCGAAGACCGCCCCCTGCTCCTCCATGGCCTCTGTGATGTTCGCGTCCCCCACCCTCGTCCTTACGATCCTCCCCCCCGCGCCCTCGACCATGTCCTCGACGCACATGGAGGCCCCCACGTGGGTGACCACCACCCCTCCCCCCCTCTCCCCGACCACGTAGCCCGCGTAGGCTGCGAGGACCCTGTCTGGGCTGACTGCCTCTCCCCCCTCGTCCACGGCCATCATCCTGTCTCCGTCTCCGTCGAAGCCGAAGCCTATCTCTGCGCCGAAGGATCGGACGACCCCTCCCAGCCTCTTCAGGGACTCGTCCGTAGGCTCGGGGTTCCCGGCAGGGAAGTGGCCGTCGGGCTGGGCGTTTATGAGGATGGCGTTGTAGCCCAACTCGTCGAATACCTGAGGGGCAATGGTCGCCGTGGCCCCGCAGAAGAGGTCGCAGGCCATCCCCCACCCCCTCCCGTGCTGGAGGGCTTCGGCGAGGGCGTCTATGTACATCCACCCCGCATCTATCTCCTCCACGGTGCCCACGGCGTCCCATGGAGCTAGGGAGAAATCGCCCCCCT
>CAYGAH010000143.1:0-3517 GCA_964347685.1 uncultured Candidatus Bathyarchaeia archaeon
CTCACATGCGTATACGACATGGTGGACGGCCCCCAGATCAGGGCTCTGCTCGACCTGAAGGAAGGGGGAGGGCTCCCCATAAGGGTGAGGATGGACGTAACCGTCGAGAGGCTAGGGGAACTCAAGAAGCTGGGCATCCACAGGGGCCTCGGCGACGACTGGCTCAGGATATGCGGCATCAAGTTCTTCTTCGACGGGGCCATATCCGCACGCACCGCCGCAGTCTCGGAGCCCTACCTAAACAGGCCCGACTTCTACGGGGTCATGGCCACAACCAGGGAGCTCGCCAGGGAGACCATCATGGAGGCATACGGGGCTGGCTACAGGGTCTCAGCCCACGCCAACGGGGACAGGGCCATAGCCATGTGCCTCGACATAATGGAGGAGGCCCAGGGGAGGCACCCAAGGGATGACCCCAGGAACAGGATAATCCACTGCACCGTCCTTGACCCTGGGCTTATAGACCGCATCGGGAAACTGGGCATCCTCCCCACGATATTCGGCGCCTACCCCTACTACCACGGGGACAAGCTCCTCCCTGCCTTCGGTGAGGAGCGCCTGGAGAGGATGTTCGCGGCCAGGAACCTCCTAGACGCCGGAGTCAGGGTCGCGGCCCACTCCGACCACAGCGCCTCTCCATTCCCACCCCTGATGGGGATCCACTCCCTTGTCAACAGGAAGACAAAGGCGGGGAGGCCCATAGGCATGAGCCAGAGGATATCGGTGATGGAGGCCCTGAGGCTCTACACCGTCAACGCGGCCTACCACTCCTTCGACGAAGGCGACCTCGGCTCCATAGAGGTGGGGAAGCTCGCAGACATGGTGGTCCTCGGAGAGGACATACTGAAGGTTCCCCCAGAGGAGATAATCGACATACCCGTCGACATGACAATAGTGGGAGGGAAGGTAGTGTACAGCAGAGACGGCGACGCCTGAGACATCCGGCTCCTTCCTTTACCGCCATAGCATTTTTACCGCTTCTATCCGTGCCCTGGAGGATCTGGAACCACACGAGGTTCCTTGCAGTCATCGGGGAGGCCCGATCCCAGCAGTCGGTTGTGGAACAGGTGTTCCGGCGCGTTCCGCCGGGTTCCTCTAATACGTATCACCGCACCATAAACTTGGGGTAAAATTGGTAAAGAGAAAAATGCAGATAAAGATTTCAGCCTTCTTAATCGCGCTAGCAATCTCGTTCTCTCTGATGCCCCTCATGGCCGGGGCGTCCCCAGGGGCCGATGGTTTGGTGATCCTGGCGGCGCTGTCGAAGTCGGGCTCGGGGGTCTCAGAGTGGTCGAAGGCCTCGCCCCACGCGGGCTCCTGGTCGATCCACCTTAAGGCCCCCGGAAAGGCGACGTGGGACCCGAACCTCGGCATGGGTGTCGGGGTGAACGAGGGGAGGGTAAGCCTCAAGCTTGCCCCTGGGACGACTCTTGGGGACATCGAAACCATCGCCTGGTGCGTTAAAACCACCTCGGGGTACCCGCCCCACGTCGACCTCCTCCTAGACATAGACGGAAACGGCGTCTTCGAGGGGAGCAAGGACGACGTCCTCGTGGCCGAGTTCGCGTACCAGCCCTACGTGGGCCCCGGGTACGCGTACGTCGACCCCCGCGTCCCCTACGGACACTACGCCGAGGGCCTTCAGGGCAGCTTCTACAACCCGCCCTACAACACCTGGGTGAAGACCTTCCAGAACTCCACCACGGAGCTGGGCACAGACAGGGTGCACAACGGCACTATCCTCTGGCTAAACTCGGGGCTGTCTGGGCCCTACGGCGGGGGCTTCTTCGGTAGGCTCTCCGACTTCAAGGAGGGCTCTGTAGAGGTAATAGGAGGAACGGACAAGGCGCCCGTCGACTATAGCACAGTCGTCCTAGAGATCCAGATAGAGGTTGACAACTGGATAGGATCTTCGGAGGCGTACGTCGACGACGTCTACGTGAACGGAGAGGTGGTGCTCTACGAGCTTCTGCCCCCAGAGATCGTTGTGGAGCATCCTGAGGCCAAGACGTACCTCCCGGGGGACATACCCGTTGAGATATCGGCCGAGGACATATTCGGGGTGAGCAAGATCTGGTACAACGTCAGGAAGGGCGACGAGTGGGTCTACGGCGTGAACAGGACATACACCTCGCCGACTGTGATGCACGCCTTCACCTCAGGGGACTACAAGTTCTATGCCTGGGCTAACAATACCCTAGGGGTGGTGGGCAGGCGAACAGTGGAGTTCCGGGTGAGGGCGACGGTGCTGACTGTGGAGTTCCACCCAGAGACGCTGAACCTCAAGAGCGGGGGAAGGTGGGTGACCGTGTACATCACTCCCCCCGCCGGGAGGACAGCCGACGAGATAGACATCAGCACCGTCAGGCTCCACGCTGGGGGGAAGAGCATCCCCGCCGATTGGGGCGACGTCCACGGCGGCGTCCTGATGGTGAAGTTCATCAGGTCCGATCTCCAGGGGCTGCTGGGGCCGGGTGAAGTTGAGGTCATCGTGACCGGCGAGTACTCCGACGGCACCGCCTTCCAGGGCTCCGACACGGTGAGGGTGATAAGCCCGGGCCGCGGGGTAGGCCCCCAGGGGAGGGACCTCGGACAGGGGAACGACAAGCCGAAGCCCAACAAGGGAAAGTAGAAAGGCTGAAAATGGAGACCGCTCGGAAAAAGGCAGAGGCGGTGAGAGGACCCATTTTTTCCACTTGAGTTTGTTAGGGGCGGTTCCTGAATCTTTTATTTCAGTACCTTCAATGTCGCTGAACGTATTTATTGATGAACGAATAGCGGACCCATCCCTTTCTAGATGGGACAAAACATTTTTTCCACCCCCGCATCTTTCTGAGGAACCGATGATCGGACCCTGGGGAGCGGGACGGAGGGGATGAGGACCCATGATGCCTGTGGCTGAGGCAGAGGCTGTGGCAATCCACTGCCCCGAGGATGGGAGGTACGCCTTCTTCAACAGCCCCTACCCCGCCCACCACGTGTTCACGGGGATCGACGTCTTCCCCGGCTCCCCCTTCGGGGGGTTGGCCCCCTCCCCCGTCTCCGGCCTGGTGACGCAGGTGAGGAGGGTCAGGTCCCCCAGGGGAGTGGGGTTCGAGGACGCGGGCTTCGACGTTGTGACCCTGATCAGGAGCTCGGAGAACCCTGAGAGGACGATCAAGCTCCTTCACCTGGTCCCCGAGGTGGGGTGCGGGGAGGAGGTGGAGGCGGGCCAGCCCCTTGGGAGGCTCATACGGTCGGGATACTTCGGCCCCTGGACGTCCCCCCACGTCCACGTTGAGGTTAGGGAGCCCTCTGACCCCCTGAGGGCGAGGGGGGGCCTCACCATCCGCAGCCTCCTGGGGGAGGTTCCCAGGAAGCCCGTGAATGAGATGGTGGGGGAGGTCATCGAGAGCACCCCCCACTACTCTATGATAGCCCTCAGGGGAGTCAGGGCGCAGGGGCTTCCCGCAGAGGTCGGGGGCTCAACGGGGCTCCTGGACGGAGGCATACCCCACTACGGCTGGGTCGGCGCCCA
>CAYGAH010000144.1:0-16191 GCA_964347685.1 uncultured Candidatus Bathyarchaeia archaeon
GTCGAGGAGGTGCCCGAGCTGAGGACCCCCACCCCCAACTGGACCCAGCTCAACACCAGGGAGAGCTTCCAGTTCGGCCCCGAGGCCCCCAAGAGCATCACCATATTCGACCTCGTCAAGGTCTGCCTCAGGTACAGGCCCGACTACATCATCGTAGGAGAGGTCAGGGGGGAGGAGGCATACACCCTCTTCCAGGCTCTTGCTACGGGGCACGGGGGACTCTGCACAATGCACGCCGACAGCCTCGACAGGGTCATAAAGAGGCTGACATCCCCTCCGATGAACGTCGCAGAGGTGTACATACCCCTGATGAACAGCGCCCTCCACGTCCAGAGGGTCGAGCTCCCTGAGAAGAGGGAGGGCCTGAGCTTCGGCCGCAGGGTGCGCACCGTATGGGAGATAGAGGACTTCGGAAAGTACAGGGAGGTCGCCGTCTGGGACCCCGCCAAGGACGTCTTCCATACGAAGTTCGATAACAGCCTCCTCCTCGACAGGATAGCCCGGAGCAAGGGCATGACCCTTCAGCAGATCCTCGAGGAGCTCGACGCCAGGGAGGAGTTCATCAGGGACATAGTCAAGAGCGGCGTCCGGGACCAGAGGAAGGTAACCTCTAAGATTCTCTCCTACTACATCGATCAGAGAGAGAAAGCTGCCCCTCATCCAAAGGTCGCCAAGGTGAGGCCCAAGAAGGCCGAGAAGAAGGACGAGGCCATAACCTCAGACGAGGAAGAAGAAGAGGTACCTACGGCCCCTGAACCCTCCGAAGAGGATGATGGGACGATCACGAAAGAGGAGGTCTGGAAGGACGGCAAGCCCCGGATTGTGACGAGGAAGGGGAACAAGCTCGTTTCGTGGCGATACGCACCGGATGGGGAAAATGAGTCGGGGCAGGAGGAGGTATCCCTATCATCATTCTCGCCTGTCCCTGCGTTGGGGCCCTCTCTCCTCCCCGAACCGGATGAACCAGACATCACCACAAAGATCGAGGTTTGGAGTGATGGGAAGGCCCGCCTCGTGACGAGGAAGGGGAGCAAGCTTGTCACTTGGAGTTACGCATCAGATGCGAAGTCAGAGTCTGGTGGGACGGCGGATGAGGGAACGATCCCAGAACTTGTAGTGGAGCCGGAACCCGTGCATGGTGGTGGGTGATGAGATGGGTGTTCGCCGATTCTCAGAGTTCGATCCGCGACAGAATGTCGGTGAGGGAGGCTTGACCCCTTGAATTTCAGGGACGTTTGCTACTCATACTTCTCCTGGCTGGGAGAGGGTTTGAGCAGGGTCTTCAAGGGAACTGAGGACGACATGGACGCAGCCTACATGAAGATGCACCCTGAGGTCTACTTCAGCCTCGTAGGCTTCTTCGTCTTCGTCTCCCTCGCGATCCCCTTCGCCCTCTCGGTCCTCCTCATAGCAGGCATGTGGCCCGATCTTCCTTTCCTGCCATTGAATGGGGTGATCCTCATCCCGGTCTCTCTGCTAATCCCCATCATAATTCTCGCTGTGGGAATCATCATGCCCAAGACGGCCGCCACTAACAGGGTCTCTGGCCTCAAGATAGAGATCCCCTACGCCTCGATGTACATCAGCGTTATGGCGAGCGGTGGCCTCTCCCCCTACGAGAGTCTCCTCAGGATGAGGGGGATGGACCTTCTGCCCAACATGAGGAACGAGGTTGCGAGGATAGAGTCGATAGTGATGTCCACCGGCCTGGACCCCGTCTCTTCGATGGAGCAGGCGGCGAAGGAGGTCAACATAAACGAGTACAAGGAGCTGCTCCTCGGCTACGCCTCTACGATCAGGACGGGGGGAGACACCCTCCACTACCTCTTCAACCAGACGGACAAGATGTTCCTGAGCCTCTCCTCGAGGGTGAAGGCGCTCGGGGAGAACATGGGGATGCTGATGGAGTCCTACACCATAGTGGGAATCCTGGGCGTCCTGGGCATATTCCTCATGTTCGTCATAGGAATAAGCCTTCCTTCCGCGGGCATGAGCGTGAGCTCGGGGCAGTTCTTCCTCTTCTCATTCATATTCATGCCCTTCCTCTCGGTCGTATTCATATACGCTGGGGACACAGCCCAGATAAGCTACCCCATCTCCAACTGGAGGACCTACATCGTCTTCTTCTCCTTCATCCCCGTCGGGCTGATAGCTGCCAGCCTGATGGCGCTCCCATTCTTTAACAGGGATTTCATGTTTTTCCCCCCAGCATGCGACATGGTGATCTGGATAAGGAACACGTTGGGCTTCGTCGAGGGGTCAGAGGCCGCCATCGGGGTCGCCATCTCCCTAATAATCGTGGCTGTGCCTGCGCTAATGGCAGACTTCGCGTACATCGGGAGGGACAGGAAGATCCAGGAGGGGATAATCCAGTTCCTCAGGGACCTCGTCGAGACAAGGAAGAGCGGCCTGAACCCGGAGAGGTGCATAGACGCCCTCTCTGGGAGGGACTACAAGTCCTTCACAAAGCACCTGGAGACCATAAACATGAAGCTCAACTGGGGCTACCCCATCCGCCAGATATACAGGGAGTTCAGCCAGAGGGTGAGGAACTGGCTCGCCCTGGTGAACATATACCTCCTCATAGACACCCTGGAGATAGGAGGGGGGAGCGTGGACAGCCTCGAGACCCTGGCTGAGTTCGCCGAGACCACCAAGAGGCTCGAGGACGAGAAGAAGGCCCTGCTGATGCCCCTCACAATCGTCCCCTACATAGGTGCGGCCCTTCTGACGGGGACCACCGTCATGTTCCTCTCCTTCTTCACCGGCATGTCCGGCCTGGGGGTGTCTGTCCCCAGCACGGAGCTCTACAAGATACTGCTCACACCCTTGTCCCTCCACTCGTTCATGCTCGGCTTGGTGACGGGGAAGGTCACCTCTGGAAGGGTCTCTGCGGGCTTCAAGCACGCCATCCTTCTGACGCTCGTCGCCCTGGGTGGGATATGGGCTGTAGCAAACCTGGACCTGGGAGGCATGATGTAGGGTGAGAAGATCTTCCTTTTTAAAAAGTAGGCGAGCGATATCGCCTGTAATAGCCACGATCATCCTATCAGCCGTCGTAATAACAATAGGAGGCGCTGTGTGGTCTTACGCCCAAGGGGCTGCAACAGAAATAGCGAACGACTACGTGAATGGAACGTTAGAGCTTCTGAACGAGGTCACTGAGCGCTTCACAGTTGAACACGTCAGCAACAACACCGATGGCACAGTTTTGTACGTATGGGTGTACAACTACGGTGACGTGGATGTAGTTGTAGACATATATGCTAATTCCAATAGCTCGTTAAAATCGACCCTGGGCACACCCATATCTTCAGGAAGTTTGGTAATGATTGAGGTTAATTTCACGGGCTCCCCTCTCCAGAGTGGGGATGAGGTAGAGATAAAAGTCTATAGCAGGAGGCAGAACAGTGCGTACTATACATATCATGCGTCTTAGAAAAAGAAGAGGGGTCTCAACCGTCCTTGGGACGCTGATATTCGTAGGAATACTCTTCACAGCGGTCATTCCGATGGCGCTTGTGATGAAGCAGGCGGACACCGTCTATATCCAGAAGGTCCATGAGGCAGAGATAGGGGATGAAGAACGCGAAAGCGAGGACTTAGCAGTTTACACGTATGCGGTTAATTCGACGAATCAGATAAAGACGAAGGTGGAAAACAAGGGAAACGCGCCCGTAAAAATAGTTAGAGTGTGGACAAACGATCAAAATCATGCACAAAACGAGGTGATACAGGCTGGCTCAAATAAAGTGCTGGGACCCTTCACCGTAACGGTACAAAATGGCACAACCATAAATGTCAAGGTCGTCACAGAAAGAGGGAATACTTTTACCTCTCTGAATGGCGGCCTTTACTACTCGGATGGTATGTGGTACTCCTCCTCATTAGGAATAGTTGTTAATATTGTGAATGCTGAAAATCAGGTGTATCGAATATTCTTAATAAACAAAACTGATCCGCCTAAACAAGTATACATAACCCAGGGAGTTATAGAGAAGGATGAATCTGTGTGGGCGACAATAATTGTGGACGACCCCGGTGTCTATACATTAGACATTGAGAGAAAGGTGAGCCAAGTTGTCTGGAAAGACTTGCCCGCAACCCCGGTAGAAGTCGAGATAACGTGGCCGGATGGGCCTCCGGTCTTACTCGTAGTGGTTAGCGGTGGGAAAAAATAGACTCCTAACAGGTTTCTCTCATATCTAAATAGTTTTCATAAATTCTTTATTAATTCCGGGTCGATACCTAACCGCCTCAACGCAAAACTGATCGAAATGTCGAGAAACCATTCTAAAACCAATATTTTGAAAAAAGGAGCCCCAATTCGACTCCTGTTTCTCGTCATTCTACTGTCGATCGGTCTAAACGTGACTCCCGCAGGGATCGTGGAGGGGGTCACCCCCGTCTACAGTCCCGTCAACCCCTACTTCATAGACGATGGCGACATCCCGATAGGTTGGACCTACGACCTCCACTACAACCTAGAGGCCGGGAAGAAGTACCACGTCTTCCTCGTAGGAGACTGGGTCGAAAGCAACCTTTCAAGGACCGACTACGACATATTCACATACCTCCCAAGCGACTACAACCAGAAGCACACCATCCACACAGAGGCCTCCGCTCTCCCCGAGCAGGTGGCGAACGACCCCCCCCACCAGTACTTCGTGCCCCCGGAGATGGGTAGGTACAGGTTCAGGATACACAACGACCCAAAGGACAGCAAGGGCTCCAGGGCAGCGGTCTTCATGGTCATAGAGCACATAGAGGCGGACAAGAGGTACAGCCGGTACCTTGTTGGAAGATCGAAGCCCACCGACCCATACGACCCTGAGAAGAACTCATGGGCTTACGAGTTCTCCACGGCAGCCAGGGAGTTCCAGATCTTCGTAAGCGTCCCCGACACCCTCGACATGTACGAGGTTAGGCTCTACCCCATGGCCAACCCAGACTCGGGCATAGGCTACAACATATGGGGGGTGGGGACCCCAAGCGGGGAACTGCTCAGCGGCACCGTAGTGGGGGGGTACGGGGGGTACAACACCAAGATAGAAGGCTACAGGGCCCCCGAGGGTATTGCGAGCTGCGAGTTCAGCGGGGAGGACATGATGATAGGCTACTCATTCAGCGGGGGCGGGAACACTACGAAGGAGGGGACCCCCATATTCTACTACCTGGTCCTCATTGCCGAGTACGACTACGGCGAGGTAGAGTTCTACATAAAGACAGACTTCTCAGAGCCCGAGGTGACCCTCCTGAAGCCCGTGGATAGGGTCTACGCGGGTGAGAGGACCCCCATCGAGGTCTCTGTCTCCCACAAGAGGCCCCTTCGGAACGTCTGGCTCGAGTACACAACGGACGGCTGGGAGACAAAGCAGAGGGTGGACCTGGAGGCCTCTGGGGGCCTCTTCGTGGGGGAGATGCCTGCCCTCGACACAATTGGCTTTCTGAACTGCACCGTCTATGCGGAAGACGAGCTAGACAACGTTGGTTCCGAGAGCGCCGGCTTCGTCGTTAAGAACAGGGCTAAGATACGCTGCGACGTGATCGGGGGGTATGTCGAGGCCGGAGACAAGGCCAAGGTCAGCGGGGTCACAAACATCGCCGACGCAGAGATGGCCTTGGAATTCAAGAAAGGGGGCTACAGGGAGACGGTGAGGGTGAAGACCGACGGGGAGGGGAGATACGAGGGGGAGTACCTGCCTAAACAGTTAGGCGACTGGACGGTTCAGGCCAGTTTCGAGGGGGACGAAGCGACCTTCGAGGGCCAGAGCGAGCCTGATACGTTTGTCGTTCAGCCCGTGGAGAGGAGCGTGACCTGCCTCATTAGCCCCCCCCAGGGGAAGAAGGACAGGCCAGTCCAGATCTACGGGAAAGTGAGGCCAGAGGCTGCTGGGGTCCCCGTTGAGATAGTGTTCTCCTCGTCCACGAGCTATGAAACAGTCACGGTGAGGACAGACTCAGACGGCAGCTACTCGACGAGTTACACCTTCACCGAGACAGGGGTCTGGGACGTGATGGCGAAGGTGACTGCAGACTGGCGCTACGCCGTCTCCACGAGCGAGCTCAAACAGATCAGGGTGGTCCCCCCGACCCCCATCGATATGCTGGTTGGTGTGGTCGTGATGGCCGTCACACCTCCTTACCTGTACATGACTGTATCCGCCGCCGGGATAGGCTCGGCATCCTTAATGTGGGTGAAGAGGGAGGCTATAAGGTCCCGGCTGGGAAGGTCTAAGGGCTCCAAGCCAGAAGCCGCCGCAAAAGAAACTGAAGACGACAGAAAAGTTCGGCAGCGCTACAGGCGCAGGGAGAACAAGTAGCCCTGTCAATACCATAGCCTAAGGTTCCTGCTGATGGAGCCGTTCAAGGCGGAGTTCGCTTCTAAATTCTAGGGGGTTCGGATCTAAAAAAGGAGTCAGTACCCATGAAAAGCGGTACTACTGGCTTGTGTCTGGGGGAGCCTATTCTTTCCCTAGGACTATTGTGATGTTGCTGATGTTCCTGGGGCCGCCTTCCTCGGTCTCCAGCTTCTCAGTTCCTATGGAGATGTCCTTTACCGTCAGGTCCTTTATGAACTGGTTCCTGATGACCTCGGCTACGTCGACCGCCTTGCTTATGGCCCTCCCGCGGGCCATGAGGGAGACCTCACCGGACTCCCCCTTCAGGGCGGTCATCACGGCCAGGCAGTAAGCCATGACGGGTTTCCTTCCGATGTATATCACGTTTCCTGATTCCATCTCATTTCACCTCGTTTACTTGGGTTACCTGTTGGGTAATGCTTATTGTGATTTCCTGGTTCTATAAGGTTTTGGGTCAGATGCGATTACCTTAAATGGCGTGTAAAGGCTGAGGGAGCACCGATCTATGAATGGAAATTAACCCTGTTATTAATATAAAAATTGGATGGTTGGTGTCTGATCCTCTTCGGTTTTTCACGACAAGCCGAGGCTGCTCAGGACCCGAGTTATGTTGTCCCTGATCTTTACGACTGTCTCTGGCATCACGGCTCCCGACTCTGCGAGGGCCTCGAACTGTCTGAAGTCGTCCTCGGCCATCTTCCTGAGGTTCCCTATATCCTCGCCGGGGAGGATCTTGTCAAGGTTCTTCAGGTATGAGAGGCTGCCCGTCCTCTCCTCGAGCTTTGCCTCCAAGGCGTCGATGTCCCACCTGTATGCGGGCGCCTTGATCGAGTACTCCTTGTCCGAGACGTCTCCTATGGCCCGCCTTATCTCGAACTCCTCGAGGATCATCTTGGACTCTGCCAGGGAGTTCTCCACGTGCTCGAAGTCGCCCTCCAGGCTCTCTATGAGCTCGTCGCGGCGCCTCACCCACTTGTCCCCCTCGGAGGCGTAGGCTTCGAAGAGCTTCTTGAAGGTCCTCTCCTTGACGGCCCCCTCCTCCAGGAGCTTGACGAGCCTAGCCTTCAGCATTATGTTCTTAGTTAGGTTGTCTATCACCTGCTTCGTCAGGGGGTCTGGGGTGAACTTGACGGGGGCTTTCATCTCCTCAACCTTCTTCATCTTGACCGGCTCTGCCGTCTCTTCCTCTTCTTCGATCTTTGGTTCGACCTCATCGAAGGTGGCTGGGGTCTCCTCGACGGGGACAGCCTCATGCATAGGCTCTTCGAGGACGATGGGTGTGTCTTCGGAGGCTTCGAGGGTCCCTACTTCTTCTATTACCCCCTCGGGTTCGAATGGTTCGGGTTCTGGGTTGACCTGAACAACCTCGAACTCCACGGGCTCGGCGGCCTCAGCTGGCTCCTCTTCGATCGGCACTGGTTCTGCCTCGGCCTCGACTATGTGCTCTGCTGGGACTTCTAGGACCTCTGGCTCCTCGGCCTCCTCCTGCTCGGCCAAGACCTCTTCGTCTTCTTCCTCCTGGTCGAGCTTGTAGAGGGGGTACCCGCAGTTGAGGCAGTACAGGGTCTTGGGAACGTTCTCGTTACAGTTTGGACAGTGAACGACCTCAGCTTCGATACTTTTCTGCACTTCTATTCCTCCGATTCAATTTCTGATCAATTTACATAAGGAACTGTGCGGTCGACCATTTAATCGTTATAGACAGTATCTTTTAATATTTTTGATAATCTCATCATCAACGTCGAGGATTCTTGACTTCTCTATATTAAGTTCGTGGTTCTCTAAGGTGACGCGAGAATTAACAGAGCAACATTATTCTCATCAAATGAGAATAATTACAAGAAATAAGGCAATGATCAAATTATTCAATCTAATTGGTAGATTGGTGGGAGGAGGCATGAGAAGCCAAATTTGGGCGAAAAGTTGGACGCTTTTCAAAATGGATATATTGTCATCTACTCGACTAAGAGCAACGAAGGGTGGGAAGACCGCTGGCCGAAGACCTCTCCAAGATGCTTCAAGTCTCCGCCAGGGGAAGCCTGATACTCATAGGGGGGCAGGCCCTCTCCACCCTCATCTCGGCCCTCGGCGTGATAGTCGTGGCGAGGTTCCTCGGTCCCTTCAGCTTCGGCGATGTCACGATAGCCCTCATCCCCGTGAACATCTTGATGCTCTTAAACGACTGGGGGGTGACCTCGGCCCTAGTGAAGTACATCTCCCAGTACCGCCACGAGGGGAAGGCCAGGGACCTGAGGACCCTCGTGAGGGCAGGTATGGTCTTCAACACGGGGGTAGGAGCCGGGTTGTCCATCGCCCTGTTCGCCCTTTCAGGGGTTTTGGCCTCTCAGGTGTTCCAGAGACCCGAGTTGGGGCTGCTCATCAGAGTCGCTTCCATGAACATCCTCGCCCAGTCCCTCGTGAACACCTCCCAGTCCGTCTTCGTCGGTTTCGAGAGGATGGAGCTCAAGAGCCTCACGCTGGTCCTCCACTCCGTCGTAAAGAGCTTCCTAGCACCCCTCCTGGTCTGGTTGGGGTACGGCCCCTTCGGCGCCGTCTTGGGCCAGACCGCCCCGTGGCTCTTCACCGGGATGGTCGGCGCATTCTTGGTTCTGCTCTTTTTCCATAGGAGGGTCAAGGATGAATCGACGCTCAGCGCCCGCCAGGCTGTCAGGTTGTTCCTCGGGTATGGTTACCCCCTCTTCCTCTCGACTGTTATGACGGGGGGGCTCGGCCAGTTCTACGGCTTCCTGATGGCTTTGTATGTTGGGGCCGATTTGATAGGGAACTACAGCGCGGCCACGAACTTCGCGGTCTTGGTCGGGTTCTTCACCATGCCCATATCGACCGTCTTGTTCCCGCTTTTCTCGAAGATCGGCGACGAAAACCGGGGAAGGCTGGTGTTCGTCTTCCAGAACTCTGTGAAGTACTCGGCCCTCATCACCCTGCCCGTGACCGCGGCCCTGGTAGCCTTCTCCGATCACCTCGTGCGGATAGTCTACGGGGGCCTCTACCAGCTGGCCTCTCTGTACATGAGCGTCTTCCTCCTTAACTCCCTCTTCATAGGCCTCGGGGGCCTCAGCGTCGGGAACCTCATAAACGGAAGGGGGGAGACGAAGGTCACCTTCAGGATCACCCTGATATCGATATGCCTGGGCCTCCCCTTGAGCGTCCTTCTCATCCCCCGCTTCGGTATAATGGGTCTGCTCGCCACGACCATAATAGCCCCGAAACCCGGCTTACTCTACGGGCTCCTTTGGGTGAATAGGAACCTTGGCTTCACCATCGACTGGAAGTCCTCCGCGAAGATTTATCTCTCAACGGGTGTCGCGTTCGCGGCCTCACTCCTCTACTTAAGGGCGGTGAACCTCGGGGCCTGGGTTGAGCTGCTCTCGGGGGGAGTCCTCTTCCTCTTGATTTACTCCCTGATTGTTACGCTGACAGGCGCCGTCAAGGTGGAGGATGTCGTGAACGTCAGGAGCATCACGAGGGCCTTCGGCCCCCTGGCCTCCGTCTTCAACCTCTTCCTGTCGCTGGTCGAGGTCTTCATGAGGGCCCTGGGAAGGAGGTAGCCCCTACAACCTGCTCTGTTTTTCCTCTATATGGGCATCAACGTTTATGTAACCCTCAAATTTAATGTATTATCTGTATGGGAAAGATCCAGATCCACAGGGACTTCAGGAGGATATTCCCCAGCACCCTGGACCGCGCCTATGTCCAGTCCATGAGGCACCGCCACGTCAACGACATAATGAGGCGCATCGTGGTCACGATAGGCCCCGATGGGAACATGGACGAGGCGGCCAGGAGGATGGGGGAGATGAGGATAGGGAGCCTCATAGTTGTGGAGGAGGCCCCGGTGGGCATAGTGACCGAGAGGGACCTCATCACGAGGGTGCTCGCTAGGGGCATGGACCCCGAGGGGGTGGAGGTGAAGAAGGTGATGTCCTCCCCCCTAGTCTCCATCCAGCCCTCTGCGACGATAAAGGAGGCGGCCCAGAAGATGAACGAGGAGAGAAAGAGCAGGCTGGCCGTCATAGAGGAGGGGGGGCTCAGGGGCATAGTGACCTCCTCCGACCTGGTCCAGAGCCTTCCAGAGGTCCCTGAGACCCTCCTCAAGGTGGACGACTACATGACCAGCCCCGTCGAGACCACGGAGGAGGACACCCCCGTCTCCGATGTGGTGAAGGCGATGGGCGAGAAGAGGATCGGGAGCATAATCACGACGAAGGGGGGGCAGCCAGAGGGCATATTCACCGAGAGGGACCTCCTCACGAGGATCATATCGGACGACGGGAGGATGGATATCCCCGTGAAGGAGAGGGCCTCCTCCCCAATCATAGCCGCCCTCCCAGGGACGACGGTCCACGACGCGGCCTACACCATGGCGTCGAAACATATAAGGCGCCTCCCCCTGGCGGAGGGCGAGGAGCTCGTGGGGATAGTCACGGCGCGCGACCTTGTGGCCGCCTACGCGAAGTAGGCTCACCCCTTAAACGCCCCGGAGAAAGGGCGGAAAGGCTGGGGCACGGGGTCGCCTCATCTTTTCGGGGTAAGTTGATATAGATAGAGGGCGGAGACTTAGACACGATGGCCCCTTCAGAGGTAGAATTCTCGGAGGAAGAACTTGAGTACTACTCCCGCCAGATGGTGCTGAGGGAGGTTGGCCTAAGGGGGCAGGAGAGGCTGAAGGGGTCCAGGGCACTTGTGGCGGGCCTGGGGGGCCTGGGGAGCCCCATATCCATGCAGCTGGCCTCGATGGGGGTAGGGCATCTCAGAATAGTCGACAGGGACGTTGTGGAGATGTCTAACCTCCAGAGGCAGCACCTCTACGGAGCAGACGTGGTCGGGTACCCAAAGGTCGAGGCCGCTGCCATGAGGCTGGGGAGGCTCAACCCCTTCATAGAGGTGGAGCCCTTCCCCGAGTCCCTGAGCCTCAGCAACGCCGAAAGGCTCCTAGAGGGGGTGGACGTCGTCGTTGACGCCCTGGACAGCATGGCCGCCCGCTACGTCCTGAACAGGGCCTGCGTGAGGCTCGGGATACCCTATGTCCACGGGGCAGTAATCACCCAGGTAGGGAACGTCTCAACGATCATCCCCGGGGAGACTGCCTGCCTCGAGTGCTTCAAGGGAAACGTCGACGACGGTGCCCTCCCCTCCTGCGCGACTGTGGGTGTCACCCCATCCATCATAGGAGTTGTCGCCAGCATACAGGTCTCAGAGGCGGTGAGGCTGCTTCTGGGGATGAGGCCCAACCTGGCGGGAAGGCTCCTCTTCTGCGACATGGAGGACCTGAGCTTCGAGACGATAGACCTCTCAAGGGCGGAGTCCTGCCCAGTCTGCGGGGAGGAGCCCTCCGGGGAACCCACGCCCATAGGGCTTGAGAGTGTGGAGGAGGTCTGTGGGAGGGAGGGGAGGAGGGTCTTCTTCGTGGACCCAGGGAAAAATCTTGACCTTGACATGGGAGCGCTCAACGGGAGGCTGAGGCAGATGGGCTACCGCATTGAGGTGGAGGCAAGGCTGGGCACCACCTTCTCTGCCCTATCCGGAGCGAGGGGGAGCGTGCTCAAGAGCGGCGTGGCCGTCCTTGAGGGCGTGGAGGGGAGGGGGGAGGCGGACAGGCTCTACAAAAACATAATGCAGAGCCTGTGAGACAAGATCAAAATGACTCCATAATGAATAGAAGCCTCGCCATCAGGGGTCAGCACTCTCCCTGATCTCTTCTTTCTTGGCTCAGGGCGGAGCATTTAGGATATGCTTATTATGAATTCTCGGGGGAATTCATGGCTAAGGTCTTACCCAATACCTACAACTCTAGGGTCATCCTACAGAGGGTCCGCCTTGACCTGACAGGCTTATCCTTGGGAAGATCCCGTGCGCGGAATCCTTGAAGAAGGCTATGCGGGAATCGATGTCTAAGGTCTTTTTCTGAAGTTTAAGGCTCATACCTACACGCGTCTTATATGAGGTCAAGTTGCCGGGCAATGTACTCAGTTAGATCGAGAACTTCCAGCTCTTCACCCGTCGTTCTCAAAGCGTCTTGGAATGTGAGATTACACGCAGGACAAGCTGATGTGAGAATCTCAGCACCGATGGTTTTCGCTTGTTCCAAGCGATGTCTAGCTATCGATAGCCGAAGATCGTTGTTCGTGGCTTGAAGTAGGCCCCCGCCGCCGCAACATCTGACATCCACGCCATGCTCCGGCATCTCTACAAAACCTTTTGAGAGAGCCCTCAAAATCCTCCTAGGTTCGTCCACTACACCTCCGAGTCTGGATAGCTCGCAGGGATCGTGGTATGTTAATCTCGCGTCAGATACCGGTAGCACTAACTTTTCCTCATTGATACGTTGAAGGACGTGCTCCAGACTGTGCTTGACTGTGAAACCAAGTTCTCTTTCCAAAAGCTCTGGTATCTCGAACTTCCACATCCTGAAGCAGGATGGACACCCCGTGAGGAGCACCTTGATCCCCCTCCTCTCGATCTCCTCTATGTTGTGTTCTGCGAAATCCTCGGCCTTATCTTCTTCTCCAGCCATGATTAAGGGGCTTCCACAACACCACTCGTCCTCACCGAGGAGCGTCCAGTCCTCCTCAAGATGGTTTAGCAACTGACTAGTGGCGTACCCTATATTGTGATTGGCCCCTTTGAAGGCAGTTGTACATCCCACGAAGTAGGCGATCTCGGCCCTGTCCTCTACCGGTGCCTCCTCGAGGCCCGCGTAGTCCGCCCAGTCAAGACGCATGTCGGCCTCTAAGCCATAGGGGTTCTTACTCTCCTCCAGATTTTTTACGATGGCTGTCAAGTTTTTAGGGCGAAGACCAGAATAGTTTACCTCAGTCCGAGCGGTGTTCCATAGCTTCATCGTGTCGATCATGGTCTGGCAAACCTCATGGCATCGCCCACAGAGCGTGCACTGGAAGAGCCTTTCCACAAAGTTGGGGTCGACTTCAACGTTGGGCCGCAGGAAACCGGTATTGAGAATATTCTTGATCCAGTACAACTTCCCGCGGGGGGATGCAGATTCCCAAGGAATCTCGGCGTAGATAGGGCAGGCATCTTGGCAGTAACCACATTGGGCACACGAATATAGTTCCTCTTCAAGGCCCCGCTTTCTGATCTCGGACATCTTCAATTCTTGTGCCTCATCAGAAATACTTCAATATCCCCAGGAATGAGGTGAAAAGCCTGAAAACGGATCCCCATAGTGGAATGCCAAATTTGGTTTTTACCTGATAAAGTTTCCCCGGGTTCATTATGTTTTTTGGATCCATCCTCCTCTTTCGGTCCTTCATCTCCCTGACTTTTTCGTCGCCGAAAACCTCTTTGAGGAAGAAGGAGTTCCAGATGCCGAAGCCGTATGGCCCACCACCCGCCTTTAATCCCACGGAGGTTATTTCATTGACCACCGGCAGCAACGACAAAAACTTCCACCTGTCTCTTTCGTCGGCCAGATACATCGGCATGTAGAGGACGGTTTCCCCTGAAACCATGAAACTCTTGACGCCCATCCTGAGTCCATGTTTTTCCTTGATCCTACGTGTTTCATCCATAACGTATTGGAGCTTGGTTAAGGGGTTTGTCACCTCCCCCGCGAGAAGGGTCGGCCCGGCTCTCCTTATCCTCATATAGTAGAACCTCTCGTCCCATTCTTCCTCGGCCATCTCTAGGGGCCACATGGAGCCTCCAACGTCGGAGACGAGGCCCCGGAGGTAATCAGCATCCCTCTCAACCTGTTCGCTCGGTCCTTCGTATACGAACAAAGCGAGGACTGCTGCGTCTGGCACGTAGAGACCGATTGACCTCTTTATTTCGAGATAGTCTCCATCTTGGATCTCGATGAAGAATGGTTTTATTGGCCTATCGACGACCTTGGCGATCACTTCAATCAGGGTTTCTGTGTCGTCGAATGAGGCCAGCTGAGGCAGAATCTTCTCCGGTTTAGGACGGATGTATAGTGTGGCCTCAGTGATCACGCCCAATGTACCCTCAGAGCCGAAGATAGAGTCGAACATTTTAGAATCGTCCTGCCCTTCCTTTGATGATGAAACTACCTCGCCCTTCGGGGTCACGAATTTGATCTCTTTAATGTGCTCTCTCAGGTGTCCATATTTTAACGAGCCTATGCCTAGCCCGCCAGTGGCGATCCATCCGCCTATGGTCGCCGAAGGGGCGCTAGATGGGTAGACTTTGAACGAGAGGCCCTGTTCCTCCAAGAAGCTCAACAATGCTTTCCAGCGTAAGCCTGCTTCCACGGTAACAGTCATGTTCTCTTTATCGAGGCCCACGATTCCCTTGAGCTCAGTTAGCTCTAGGACGATGCCACCTTTGGTCGGTATTGTGCCTCCGTACCCCCATGAAGAAGCGCCCCTGGGGATGATGGGAACCTCATTCAAATACGCATACTCGACAATCTTTGAAACATCTTCGGCTTTTCTGGGTTTAACCACGACGTCAGGCACGGTTTTGAAGATCATAGAGATTTCTGGGGGTAGAGGAGCTATGTCATGATCGTACAGTCTCCTCTCAAATATCTTGTCTGTGACGTTGTTTTCTCCCACGATGTTGGCGAGATCCCGAGCAATTTTTTCAGGCATCACATCCCATCAACTAACCATAAGCTATTTTCAACATGCTGATGTTATATATCATCATCCACCCAAGTCCGTAACTTATAAAATCTTTCATAACGACTAGAAACGAAAAAAAGGAATCGGGAGCTACTCTGAAATCGACATCAC
Organism: uncultured Candidatus Bathyarchaeia archaeon; assembly: GCA_964347685.1. GTDB lineage: Archaea > Thermoproteota > Bathyarchaeia > TCS64 > TCS64 > CAYGAH01. Next base: position 15,101 of record CAYGAH010000144.1, read on the forward strand.
CTCTCGGAATAGGAAAAATCGATAGCATCCGAGTACGATCCGAGATGTAGAGGAGGCTTTCGATAGTCTATTATCCGTTACTATGGAGACCTGCAAGAAGCTAGGGGTCGAGATGGGTTCAACCCGAGCGCGAAAGGGCTTCTTTTGAATCCGGGTCTAAGACAACCAACCGGCCCATCCATTCTTTCAGGTTAACGTATACCAATAGCTTTTTATTAACATGTGCTGGAACAGAAAAGAAATGAAACGGGACCTGTCACAATATGGATTGAAGTGTCCTTACTGTGATGAAAAGCTCCCCTCTCATAGATCCCTCAGGATCCATGTGGGCGCTTCGCACAAGGAGAAGACCGACGAGTTCATGGAGGAACATTTCGGCGGCCGCTGGATCGAGGCCGACTTCATAACCCTCATGCTCCAGAGATCGATGGGCGACCTCAATGAGGCTTTCTGCGGGCAGTGTGAGAAGTGCACGCTAGGATGCTCGTTCCCCCAGGTTCACGAGGGGCTTCAGCCGTACAAGGTAGCCTTGAAGATCCGGTCTGGCGAGGCAAAGGATGTGCTGAAATCTGACGTGATATGGGCGTGCTCCATGTGCCTCGCGTGTGAAGAGCGGTGTCCTGCGGAGGTGTCACCGTATGGGGTTGTCTCGATCCTAGAGAACCTTTCTGCCCGCATCGGCTACCATTTCCCGAGGGAGTACAGGAACATGGACAAAAACGTGGAGAGGATGGGTGTCATACAGAGACCCCAACCGATCCTTACCAGGACAGGTGAGAGGTTCACGAGGGAAAACTTAGGCCTCCCCGGAATGCAGGCCCCCCTAGACATGGGGAAGTTTGCCGAGGCCCTGAAGAAACTATCCGGAATGAGGGTGGTCCTATGAGGTACGCATTTTTTCCTGGATGCGTGGCCCAGACCGAGCAGTACGGATGCGGACTCTCGGCAAGGGAGGTCCTTCCGAGGCTCGGCGTCGAGCTCGTGGACATGCCTGGATCGAGCTGCTGCGGCTTCATGACCTATAGGATATCGTCGCCCATCGGCTGGAAGTACCTGACGGCCCGCAACCTCGCGCTTGCTGAGAAGCTAGG
>CAYGAH010000145.1:0-34327 GCA_964347685.1 uncultured Candidatus Bathyarchaeia archaeon
GTTGATCATCCTCATCCCGAAGTGGGTGAGCACGGCGCATCCCGGCTTCGCCTCCTCGAGAATCCTTAGGGCGTCGTCCGTGGTGAGGTGCATCTCTAAGGGGTTTCCTCTGGGCCACATGGTGCAGAGGATGAGGAGCCTGAGCCCGCCGTACTGTTCGCTTATCCCATCGAAGTAGGCTGTGTCCGAGGTGTAGCCGAGGGCTCCGGCCTCAGGGGCCTCGATCCTGACGCCGACGGTCTCAGAGTCGCTGTGCATCGCCCTCACGGCCTCGAAACGGAGCTCGGCAACGTCGAACCTGGACCCGGGCTTCAGAGACTCCACTTCGGGTACAAGCCCCTGGTGGTAGGAGGAGATGCTGGGGCCGCACCCTCCGTCGCCCCTCAGGACGCTCCCGGGCGCTGCTAGGACCCCCCTCCTCTCATGGGTCCCCTGAGTCATTGCCTCTATGAAGACCTCCGCGTCCCCGTAGTGGTCCGGGTGGCAGTGGGAGACCACTAGGCCGTCTAGCCTCATGGGGCTGAGCCCAGCCCAGTTGGAGAAGACGAGGGCTCCGGGGCCTGGGTCTACGTGGACCTGGGTCTCTCCGTGGACTAGGCGGATGCCCGCGGTCCTGCGCCTCTGAAGGATCATTGCGAAGCGCCCCCCGCCCGTCCCCAGGAAGTGGATGTCTAACTGTTTCAAGGCGGCTCGCCTCAAACAACTGGCGTATCCCTAATAGGGTTTAGGACTTCGGCCCGAGAGTTAAATATTTAATTGGGCGGAGGTATCAGAGAATGTTGCGGGCCCGTGGCTTAGCTTGGCCAAAGCGTCTGACTGATAATCAGAAGATCATGAGTTCAAATCTCATCGGGCCCACCATCTAGGTCCCGTCGCCTGATACGCATACATTTTAAATAATTTGATGAAAGATTTAGTTTTGAGGGAAAGTCATGGCTGTGTCTAGAGGGGTTGCGTCTGCAGCAATCGTGGTGGTCGCGATAGCGGCCTTCGTCGTGGGGGTGTTTTCTCACCCATACATATTCCCTCCCCCCGAAGAAGGACCCGAAGATCCCATCTGGGAAGGAGTCGTGCAGAGGGGAGTTATCAGGATAGGGAGCTCCCCCGACTGGCCCCCATACGAGTTTCTGGAAGCAGGAGAGTTCGCAGGCTTCGAGGTCGAGCTGATGGACACGATCGCAGAGCGGCTGAACCTCGATGCCGAATGGACAGAAATGGGCTTCGATCTGATAATACCCGAGGTCCAGGCCCAGACGATAGATCTGGGGGTGAGCGGCTTCTCCACTTACCCTGACAGGATGGAGGTGGTTCAGTTCACTATGCACCATAGTATAACCGAGGGCCAGATAATAATGCTTCAGAGCAGGAGGGAGGCGCTGGGCATCACAGAGATCGATTCATTGGAGGAACTTGTCACACTCGAGCTCTCGTGTGGGGTGCAGGTGGGCACGACGCAGCAGGCAGAACTGCAGGAAAAGGCGCCTGGGGCTCTCGAAACATACGAGGACTACCTGATCGCCCTCGAGGACTTAAAGAGGGGGGCGATAGACTCCATATATGCAGAGGTTCCTGTGACGACCTTGTGGATACAAGAGGCTGAGAGCGCTGGGGAGGAACCGCTCGTAGTGTTCTACAGGAGGCCCTATTGGCCCGTGGCCTTCGTGGCTCACAGGGACGCAGACGTACTCGTCGAGAAGATAAACGGCGTGCTAGCAGAGATGATAGCCGAAGGCGAATTAGATGAGTTGAAATCCAAGTGGATACCATAAATACTACAGGTAAGAAGTGGAGATCATCGAGAAGCTGATACCGATACTGTCGGGGCTGCCCACAACACTCGCCATATCGATCCTCTCTTTTTTGTTGGGGTTCGCCATAGGGCTCCCCCTGGCGTTTGTGCGAACGTACACAGGCAGGCCGTTCCAGATCCTCGTAGACGGCTACGAGAAGGTGCTGAGGGGCGTCCCCGAGATAGTGACCATGCTGTTCCTGTACTTCGGAGTTGGGGGCATCCCCGCCTTCAGATACCCCTTCAAGAACGGCTTCTTCGTTGCCACCTTCGCCCTCGGGCTGAGGAGCGGGGCCAACCAGTCCCAGGTGTTCAGGAGCGCCATAAGGGGAATCGGGGAGGAGCAGATGGTCGTCGCCAGGTCCCTGGGGCTCTCCAGACTCCGGTCGATAGTCTACGTGATGGTCCCACAGACATTCATCGTCGCGACTCCGGGCCTGGGAAGCGAGTACGCACTTCTTGTGAAGGACTCCTCGTACGCCTTCATCCTGGGTGTCGTCGAGATGATGAGGAGGGCGGACACGGTGAGAAAGACGACCCTAGATACAGTGTTCCCCTACTTCGCGGCCGCCCTCCTCTACATCTTGCTCACCTTCCCCCTTGCGACCTACCTCGATACCTGGGGGAGCAGAAAAAAGAGGGAGCTGGGGCTCTAGGGGAGAGAGATGGCGGGCGTAGTACTTGAATGCAGAAACCTGTGGAAGATCTACGGGAATGTAGTAGCCGTTAAGGACGTCTCCCTAGCCATCAGCGAGGGAGAAATAAAGCTCATATTCGGGCCGAGCGGGTCAGGGAAAAGCACGCTCGCAAGGTGCTTGGCGATGCTCACGACCCCCACAAAGGGGGATGTCCTCCTTGATGGGGAAAGCCTTGTCGAGCCGGGCGTTGACCTCAACAAGGCGAGGGCAAGGATAGGATTCGTCTTCCAGCACATCTGGCTCTTCCACCACCTTAACGCTCTAGGAAACGTGGAGCTGGGGCTGAGACACGTGCTGAAACTCCCCAAGAATGAGGCCAGGGAAATGGCGTCACAGGCTCTCAAGGAGGTGAAGATGGAGGAATGGGCCGACTACTACCCCGCTCAGCTATCAGGAGGACAACAACAGAGAGTGGGGATAGCAAGGGCGCTGGCGATGGAACCCGAGATCATAATCCTCGACGAACCGACATCTTCCCTCGACCCTGAGCTGACGGGGGAGGTGATAGACACCCTGAGAGACCTGGCGGAGAAGGGGACGACCATGCTCGTGATAAGCCACGAGATGACTTTCGCGTGTGAGGTAGCCGACGAAATGATATTCCTAGACGAGGGCTCTATCGTCGAGAGGGGACCGCCGGAGCTCTTCTTCACCAACCCCTCGAGCGATAGGGCGAGGAGGTTCATGGCCCGGCTGATAAAGCAGACTAGAAGGGAGTAGGATGGCATGTATTTCATCATAGAACATCTTCCCATGATTCTGAGAGGGTTTCTAGTAACCGTGGAGATGACCTCCTTCGGGATAGTTGTGGGCCTAGCACTGGGGATTCTCTTGGCGATAGGCGACCTTTACGGAGGAAGGATCGCCTCGACGATGATCAAATTTTACGTGGAGTTTTTCAGGGGGAGCCCCCTCATCGTCCAGCTCTTCATATTCTACTTTAGTATACCTAACTTGCTCAACATACTGATAGACAACTACACGGTGGGCCTCCTGATTTTTGCACTGAACAGTGCGGCCTACCAGAAGGGCTACATAAAGGGGGCTATGGATTCGGTTTTCGAAGACCAGATGACCGCCGCCCTCTCCCTGGGGCTCTCGAGGGCTCAGGCGATAAGGCACGTGGTGCTTCCTCAGGCCCTGAGGATAGTCATACCCGCGTGGAGCAACGAGTTCAGCTCCCTCACGAAGAGCACGGCGGCCCTACTGGTGATCGCCGTACCGGATCTCACATCCAACCTCAAGGCGATAGCCTCCTGGACCTGGAGGATCCTAGAGACGTACGCCTTCGGGGCGTTGATATACCTCTTCTGGATCAGCGTTGTGATGAAACTCTTAGACATATTGTACAACAGAGTCAAGATACCCGGGATAGAAGTAACGGCTTGAACTTTCCACTCCTCATGGAGATTTTCGTCACAACCACTTCACTCAATGAGAGACCAGATCATTTCTCAGGTAATATTTAGAGACTCGATACCAAGGCTCCTGCGTCTGGCCGTGGCTCAGCTTCGCCAAAGCGTCTGACTGATAACCAAAAGATCACGGGTTCGGTTCACGTCGAACTCGCAGAGGCGGTTCTCAGCCTTCCTTTTTGGTTAACAGCCCGATTCTGTGAGCGGGCCCAACAGGCATCACCGATAAATAAAGTGGTGCAGCAGAGTCTTAGTGGCGCGGATGAAGGGGAAGCTCGTATCGGCCATCGACTGGAGGAGGGAAAGGGGGAGATGGTCATGCGGCCTCATCTGCCTGGATGAGGGGTTCGAGCGTGTCCCCCTGGAACAAGGTTCACAGGTCTCGTTCAGGGTGCTGAGGGGGCGTTACTGCGTGGGCTTCACAAGGCTATCAACCGGGGCGGGCGATGAGGGGTCGCCAGACGCATGGAAGGAGCTCGCCCCCTGCCCCCAAGGAGCGGAGGCCCAAAGGGGGACCCAGTGCGGGCAGTGCAGCAGGTCGGACGTATCCCTCCCATGCCTCCGATGTGACGGAGGGAACTGCCTCGCTGACCCTGCTCTGAGGAGGGCCTGCGAGGGGAGCACTGCCTACGTCTACCTGGCTTCTTTCGGGGCTGGGAGGATAAAGGCTGGGGTCTCCCAGGATAGGAGGGTCGTGAAGAGGTGGATAGAGCAGGGGGCTGACGCGGCGAGGAGGGTCCTGGTCGGGAACGGTAGGGAGGCGAGGAGGTTCGAGAAAAGGATACAGGAAGAGCTCGGCATCCTCCGCCTTCTGAAGGCGGAGCAGAAGATGGACCTCACCAGGAGCGGTCCAGGGATAGATGAATCCATGGGGCTCCTCGACTCCTCGGAAGAAGAGGTGCACAGGCTGTTCCCTGAAGAGAACCGCTTCCACGAGGAACCCCGCCTACTGCTCCAACACTACGAGCTGCCGAGGCTCGACAGGAGGCCCCTGGAGCTCAGGGTCAGAGGGGGGCTCACCGTCTCTGGGCGGGTTCTGGGGGCGAAGGGGCCGGTCCTCCTCATCGAGGCCGGCGACATGCCCTTCACCGTCAACCTCAGCAGGCTCGTGGGGAGGAGGATAGAGACAGAGGGGGTCGCCCCGACGAGCACGCAGGCGGGTCTTGACAGGTTCATGTCCTAGCCTTCTAACGCCCCGGGTTAGGAAAAGGGTTTTAATTTCTGTGGGGCGAATTATGGTTGCTGTGGGCCGGTAGTCCAGCCTGGCAGGACGCTGCGTTCACACCGCAGAGGCCGCCGGTTCAAGTCCGGCCCGGCCCACTCTAGTTAAACGATAGATGCTCTCATAAATTCCGTATAGATCTTTGGTTTTTCTGTTTGGGTAGTGGATTTGGTTCCAGACGGTCGAAGCACCAGTACACTTTACTTCAGAGATCGCAGAGCCAACCTTATCCATGAAAGCGCTTCTTCTCAGGTCAACAGTTATCGGAGCATGTACATTTGTAGCTCGTCATAGCGCCATATCCTTGTTTATGCTCTTGCCTCTGTATCTAAAATTAGTCGGAGTCGGAGAGAATTTACCAGATTTTATGGCGTCATTTAACCTGAATTCTAGCTAACCTTAGTTCGCGCGCGAAGTGGGAATTGAAATGTAAGTATCTGAGGACGCCTATCTAGAACTTCCTTTCTGTCTCAGGCTAAAATCCCATGAAGCGGGAATTGAAAGAAAAAATTAAAGGTGTATCAATCAAACCTAATATACACTCCTGCAAAAAACGAAGTTCTGTAAAAGGCTCTTTACTTTATTCAGCTAGCTTAAAAATAAAAGATAAAACCATGAAGTTAGCCTAGAACCCATAATCGTGCGGTAGCGCACGACCCTGCTGAGCTTGCTAATATCTTGATGGTCTACGCTTTGCGTAACATTCCCGGCAGTAGACGGGGCGGCCTTCTGTGGGCTTGAAGGGAACTTCACATTCCTTCCCGCAGTCAGCGCATGTTGCCTTATGCATCTCTCTTGGGCCGCTGTCGAAACTGCGCCTGCCTCTATAACCCATACCTTTCACTCCTTTCTTTTTTGGTATGCTCGGAATACCTAAAATGGTATTCCCAGTATACTCCCTTCGAGGTTGCCATGCTTACTTTTAAACCTATGTCTTTACTCGCGCGTTCTGACATCCTCACACGATCGCTAAGTATTTTTTTGCTCGTGCGGTGATACTCCATGATGTTAGTGAGCCCCTCTGACCGTTAAATATCCCGTTATGCAACATTGTTCTGCGGTCGCTTTTAGGGAGGACCCTAATCGCTGCGCTCTGATCCGCGGCCTTCATTATCTCCATTAGCTCAGACTTGTAGAAGTCGATCATGTTTCGGAAGGTCTTCTCCTGGAGGGTCATCCCCGTCATGCCCAGGAACATCTCCTCCTGCTTGGTGTATATTTTCTCTTCCATGAGGCGCGTTCTCTTCTCACATCGAATAACTTCGCGAGAACTCTCCGCCTGTTTGAGTCCAGGGTCCCTATTGTGTTGCATCAGCTTCACGTCTTTCTGTATCATCCATCGATTGACTCCGAGCTGGGCAGCGATCTCCGAATCATTGAGGTCCTGGCTTATGCCTTTTAGGATTGCTAGGCGGCGATTTTGTACGTCTATCTCTAAGTCTATAGAACGGGACAGGGTCAGGACTCCCCCATGAGGTTACCCTCAGCTTCAAGCTCATTGATCAATTTGTTGACATAGGTGAAGTAGTGGAAGGGAATGGGCTTCAGGTGTTCTGGGCGTAGTATTCCCCGATTGATAAGGTCCACGATTAGCCTATTTTTCATCGGGCAGTATTTAATCATCTTATTCAATCATCTCTATGATCATCTGGAGATTGATCTCGTCATTCCTCGGAAGCGTGCGCTGACCACCTTCTGAGATAAATATACATCCCCCAGGATTATTACTTGGAAACCGCTCCTCCCAAATTTTTACCGCAAAATACCTGAAATGATATCCCAACTTAAAGATTCTCTATATGTCTAAACGCCAAAGCTGCATACTCGTTTCGATGCAACACTTTATGCATTTATGTTTCACACATAGAATCCCGATTCCAAGTAAATATCTCTCAACTTCACTGCTTTTTTCATTTAGCGCAGATCTCTTAAAGATAGAGATCAACCGTATAACTCCTTGGACATCTTTTCCTCTCACAATTATTTCTGCCCTTTCGAGGGACATCGTAGATCTTTGGTCCTTTCCTGGGTGTTGCAGGAGATGTATCGGGGACACTTTCCGTTTTTATCAGTGTGATAATTAGGAAGTATAGGACACTTTTGGCTCGTTCAGGTCGCCCTCGATAAGCAACGATGCGCGCTATTTTAAGAGATTCACTTCTTTTTTAGGAAGATTGTCATCGTGCTGACGTTTCTTTTTCGCCCCTCTGATTCAAGTTCTTCTGACCCAATTAAGATCTTCTCAACGGTGAGGTCTCCCATGAACCTGTTCCTCGTGACTTCAGCCACGTCAACGGCGGTGCTGATAGCACGACCTCTCGCCTTCAACTCGACCGTGCCGCCTCCATGCTGTAGTGAGGTTAAGACAGCTAGGCAGTAGCTCATGACGGGTTTACTTCCTACGTAGACAACGTTTCCTTCGGACATCTCAATATATTCGTCAGGTCAGTCCTATTAAGCCTTGAGTCTCGATCAGTAAATGCACGGGTTTTATCCTTAAACACTCTAAATAGCGTACGAGGGCGTTTAGAAACAGATGGGTATAAACGATTTGGCGCGCACCTCTCGCCCAGATCCTTCCACAGGGCGTTCATATGGGTGCTTGATGCTATGGATGCTACAGGCCCTAACGTTATATGAGGCGCAGCAATAGAGACCTTGGACTATATTGAATGAATCCTGGACCATAGCCCTCGAGGCCCTCAGCTGGGTCGAGCTCCAGAAAATTAACGAGGACGCTGCCCTCAGCAGGACAGTGAAGCAGCTTAGAATCGAGGACAGGAGGGCCACCAAGGAGGCGGGTATCCTGCTCTATGAGGTGATGAAGCGGAGGAATGCCCTTGACTACATCATCAACGTCGCCCTTGAGCCGAGGAAAATCGGCGGCCTCGACGTGGGCCTTAGGAGCTTCCTGAGGCTGTACACCTTCATGATCCATTACAGCGGCAACCTTTACCTGGAGGCTCACCGGTTATCGGAGCATGTGAGGGGCATCCTGGGAGATAAAAAGCTCAGGCCGGTGGAGGAGGCTATTGATCTCATACCACACGTAGAGCTTCCATGGGGCAGTTTCAGCCACGATGAGGAGCTAGCATACAGGTACTTCCACCCCGTCTGGTACGTAAACTACCTCCACGAGCACTTCGATGAGCAGAACGTGGTGAACCTGATCCGGCCGTTCGACACACCCAAGTACATTAGGCTCAACACATTAAAAGCGGACGAGTCTCTCACCGATAGTCTACGCCAGCAGGGCTTTCAGTTAGAAAAAGTACCCGGCCTCAGATGCGCGTACCGAGTTCTTGACAGTTCGACAGGTTTGACGAACACTGAGCTTTACCGAGAGGGTGCTTTCATAGTTCAGGATAAGGCAAGCATTCTGGCAGGTGAGGTCGCCTCACCCAAACCTCAGGACGTTGTACTGGACATATGCGCCGCTCCAGGAGTTAAGACAAGTCACCTAGCACAGCTCATGGGTAACCAGGGCAGGATCATCTCCGTCGACTTCGATGAACGGAGACTGATTTCATGGGAGAGGCTAATCGATAAACTGGGCGTTACAAACGCTGAGCCGATACTTGGCGACGCAACGAAACTTGAGGATCTTCCCAAAGAGAAGGCTGACTTGGTTATGCTTGATCCACCTTGTTCGGGCACCGGCACCTTCAACGACGCCCCGTCCGGTAAGTGGCGGATAACGAGGAGATCGATTAAAAGGATGGCGGGTTTGCAGAGGAGGCTCATAGAGAACGCTGCTCTCCACGTGAAGGAGGGGGGCTCTCTAGTCTACTGCACCTGCAGCGTGACCGTGGAGGAGAACGAGGGCGTCATCAAGGGTTTCCTTGAGGGTCACCCCGAGTTCAGGCTCATAGAAGCAGATCCAAGGATAGGCGCCAAGGGGCTACTAGGACTCGCAGCAGCCCAGAGACTTTACCCCTACATGCACGAGTGTGAAGGCTTCTTCGTTGCCAAACTTGTTAAGAATTGAACCTTTGTACGTCACCTTAGAGAGCTTCTGAGTATGCAGATCAGGGCGCGCAGGCAGGTTAAATAATTAGTGTAAAATGGTTTTTATCCCTCTTTCACTTTTTGAATCTAGAAATGGACCTTCTATGACCGAGAGATCATGAGCATCCTGAAGGATGGGATTCCAAAGGAATTCATCGAACTGCTCTCAAAGGTGGGTTTCTCCCACATCACGCTTAGGCAGCATCTGAACAAGCTACTGGGCGACGGGCTCGTCGTAAGGGTGAAGAGGCCGAGAACGGGTCCTGGGAGGCCCATGTACGTCTACAGCCTTCCGAAGGGCGTCGATAAGCGGGTAGCTTCCATCCTATCACAGTCTTACATGGGTCTGGTCGTCCTCTCCTTTGAAGGGCTGAGCCGCCTCTGCAGGCATGAGAAGGGCGGATTCTGCAAGGAGATAAGAGGGGGATGCGCGCCTCAGGACTACCCTAGAATCTTAAAATAAGGATTAAAACCATTTTAAACATAATTATTTAACTCGCCTGCGCGGATCATTTAGCTTCAGGCAATTTGCTTATTGGAAAAACATCTGACACGTGCGAATCGTGAACAAAAATTGATGATGGTCGGTAATTGAAAGGGGCCGCGCGCGGCAGTTGGGGCAGAAGTATACGATCAAGGATACTGTTTTTCCTTTTGCGCAACGCTTTTTGTATTTATACTATTAAAATTAATGCATCTGAGTTGATAGCATTATCACGAAAAAGACTCCCCGATTTTTGGGGTGAATACAGCCCGGCCCACCACCCCTTTCGAGGCCCAAATCCTGCGGGGAAGGTTTCATAGACAACGTATCGCCTAGTCAATGGGCAATGTTCGGGGGAATGGTGGAGGAGGAGGGGCGGGGGAGGGCCTTCGCCGTCGTCGCCCTCTGCTTTCTGGGAATCTCCTTCATGCTCCTGCTGGTGAAGAGGGGGAGGGCGGCCCTGCCATGGGCGAAAATATTTAGGTCGCGGGACGATATGACTTCGACTTCGATGAGGGATCGTGTTGGTGAAGGTTGACCCCTTTCTTGTGGAGAGGTTCCTCAACGTCCACGAGCACAACGTCGAGGTGAACCTGGCGGAGACATGCGTCCAGCCCTTCACCCTGGGCGAGTTCCTGACCCTCGTGGACAGGGAGGACTTCTTCGAGGACTTCAAGGACACCCAGCTCACGTACGGCTACATAGAGGGCTCCCCCGGGCTCAGGCGGGGGATCTCCGACCTCTACGAAGGCGTCCCCCCCGAGAACGTCCTGGTGACCGGAGGGGCGATAGCCGCCAACTTCCTGGCCTTCTACAGCCTTGTCGAGCCCGGGGACACCGTGGTATCCATCAAGCCCTCATACCAGCAGCTCTACAGCGCGGCGAAGTCCTTCGGAGCCGAGGTGAAGCTCCTCAACCTGCGACCAGAGGACGACTGGCTCCCCGCCGTGGATGAGCTTTCCGAGCTCGTCGATGAGAAGACTAAGATGGTGGTGATAAACAACCCCCACAACCCCACTGGAGCCCTCATAGACACCCCGCTCCTGGAGGAGATACGCTCCATCGCGGAGGATGCGGGGGCGTACATCCTGAGCGACGAGTCGTACAGGGGGTTATACATCGATCCAAAGGATCACGTCCCATCCGTCGTCGAGGTCAGCGAAAACGGCATAGCCACAGGATCCTTCTCCAAGCCCTTCTCCCTCACTGGGCTGAGGCTGGGCTGGATAGCCGCCAGCGAGGAGGTCATCGGTGAGTGCATGCTCCACAGGGACTACACGACCATAAGCAAGGGGGTGATAGACGACGCCCTGGCGGCCCTAGCCATGGGGCACGTGGACAAGATAATGGAGAGGAACCTGGGGATAGTCAGAAGGAACTTCAGGGTCCTCTCAGACTGGGTCGAGGGGGAGCCCCTGATAGACTGGGTCCCCGCGAGGGCGGGGAGCGTAGCCTTCCTGAAGCACAGCCTCCCCATGTCCTCCGAGGAGCTCTGCCTGAAGCTGATAAGGGAGAAGAGCACCCTCATGGTCCCGGGCTCCTGCTTCGAGATGGAGGGATATATCAGGATCGGATTCGGGAACAAGACGGAGGTCCTGAAGGAGGGCCTGGCCCGCCTTAAGGACTTCCTAGACGCTCACCGCTAGAACCCGATCCCAGACTCCTCCGAAATAAACACGCTGAAACGGGGTTACGGCTATTTTCTTATACGACGGGGGCGATCCTCCTCTGATCGATTATGTTGGAAAGGGTCAAGGTGGCTGCTGCCCAGGTCGCCCCCGTCTTCATGGACAAGGAGGCGACCATCGACAAGGCATGCAGGACGATTGTAGAGGCAGGGAGATCTGGGGCCAGGCTCGTAGTGTTCTCCGAGACCTTCGTCCCCGGGTACCCTTATTGGCGTGGGGTGCAGCCCATCTCAAGGCTCTCAGACCTCATGGTAGAGTACCAGAAGAACTCGCTGAAGATCCCCAGCTATGACACCGAAGTCCTTTGCGACGCCGCCAGGGACTCAGACATCGTCGTCGCCCTCGGCTGCTCCGAGCTCAGCGACAGGAAGGGGAGCGAGACCCTCTACAACACCATCTTGTTCATTGGGAACGACGGCGGGATCCTCGGGAGGCACAGGAAGCTTATGCCGACCCACGCAGAGCGCATCATCTGGGGGATGGGAGACGCGAGCGACGTAAGGGTCTTCGATACCCCCATAGGCGTCGTCGGAGGCATCGTCTGCTACGAGCACCACATGACCCTCCAGAAGGCGGCCATGGCGGCCCTCGGGGAGGAGATCCACTGCGCAGTCTGGCCCGGCTGGTGGGTGATGGAGCGCCACCCCGGCGCCAAGAGGAGGTACAGGCCCGGCGACCCGCCCCACATGTGCGACCTGGAGCACGCGATAAGGGAGTACGCCTTCGAGACCCAGACATTCGTCGTGAACGTCTGCCAGTACGTCCCAGACGAAGAGATGCCCGAATACTGCAGGGACTTCAACATCGCCGCAGGGGGAAGCTGCGTCCTCAACCCCGCAGGCGTCTACCTCAAGGAGCCTGTCTTCGACAGGGAGGAGATCATATACGCAGAGCTAGAAGCCGAAGACCGCCGCCACACCAAGGCCTACTTCGACGCCCTCGGCCACTACTCCAGGTGGGACGTGCTCAGGCTGGACTTGAGGGGGGAGCCGAGCGATCCCCTGACGAGGAGGAGACCGTTCCTAGACCCCAGCAGGCTTCGAAAAATTGCGGAAAAGCATGGCGTGGAGCCCGAGAAGTTGGAGGCAATGCTTGAGGACCTGGGGATCGTCTGACCCCATACACTGTTTCGTGCGGCGAACCTTCGTCTCTCAAAAATGGGGTCATCTAAAAGGAGACCTCTGAAGCCACCTCATGAGCAGGAAGATGACGAGGGCTATTACGAGGAAGTCTATGAACGCCCCAGCGAAGTCGCCTAGGGCGAGGGGTATGGGGCCAAGCCACAGGACGAACTGACGCCACTCTCCCCCACCGATCAGGGGGTTTATGAAGGGCATTATTATGTCGGCCACCAGGGCCGAGACCAAGCTCCCAACCGCCCCGCCCATTATGAAGGCGATGGCCAGGCCTATTATCCCGTACTTGTTCAGGAAGGCCATGAACTCCTCCCAGAGGCCCCTTGGCTGCGGTGGCGGCGGGGCCGGCTTCGGCTCAAGGGCCTTCCTTATCTGCCTTAGCTCCTCCAGCATCCTCTCCTGAAAGTCCTCAGAAGACAAACCGTTCCTCCCTCCCAAATTGTTTTACCATGATTTAAGTTTATATTAGGATAAAAAATGTATTCTACCTAAGTTCATACGAATCTAATTTGCCATTAGCCCGGAGACCGTAGACAATCTGGTCCTTCTTTTCATGTATTTAACCAACATCTATGACGTTCTGAAGGGCGAAGATGCCTGAAGGTCTACATCCATCCGGCGGAGATATGTTAAATTATCGGGCCCCTCTTCTAAAAGACGGTGTTCGAGATGCCTATGAGGCAGCCCATAGTCTGCATGCTGGGGCACGTTGACACGGGGAAGACCTCTCTGCTCGACAGGATCAGGGGCACCGCCGTACAGCTGAGGGAGGCTGGGGGGCTGACCCAGCAGATAGGCGCAAGCTTCTTCCCCCTCGACACCCTCGTCGCCATAACCAAGAGGCTGGTCAAGGACTTCAGGGTGGACATAAAGATCCCCGGCCTCCTGGTCGTGGACACACCAGGCCACGAGGCCTTCGCCAACCTGAGGCGCAGGGGAGGCTCCGTGGCAGACATAGCCATCCTAGTCATAGACGTGATGCACGGCTTCGAGAACCAGACCTATGAGTCCCTGGAGATACTGAAGGCCAGAAAGACTCCCTTCATAGTCGCAGCAAACAAGATAGACAGGGTAGAGGGCTGGAGGCCCAACCCAGACACCCTGTTCATGGAGTCCTACTCTAAGCAGCAGGAGCTTGTGAGGGAGGACCTGGACGGTAGGCTCTACAACATAATGGGGACACTGAGCCGTGAGGGGTTCAGCTCGGAGAGGTTCGACAGGGTGAGGAGCTTCACGAGGAACATAGCCATAGTCCCCGTGAGCGCGAAGACTGGGGAGGGGATAGGGGAGCTCCTAGCCGTCCTCATAGGCCTGACCCAGCAGTTCCTCAGGGAGAAGCTCCAGGTCTCCGAGGGGCCAGCCCTCGGCACCGTCCTTGAGGTGAAGGAGGAGGTGGGCCTCGGCACCACGCTGAACGCCATCATATACGACGGAGTCCTCAGGGCAGAGGACACCATAGTCATCGGCGGCAAGGAGGGGCCCATATCGACCAGGATCAGGGCCATCCTCCTCCCCCAGCCCCTCGACGAGATAAGGGACCCGAGGAAGCGCTTCAACTCAATAGACGAGGCGCCAGCGGCGGCGGGGGTAAAGATAGCTGCCCCGGACATCGACGACGCGATCCCAGGCGCCCCTCTGATAGCCGTGGGGGAAGGGATGACGGAGGAGAGGGCGGTTGAGGAGGTATCCTCTGAGATGGAGAGGCTGAGGATCCAGACGGACAAGGTGGGGGTCGTCCTCAAGACGGACACCCTGGGCTCCCTTGAGGCCCTTATAGAGAGCCTGAGGGCGAGGGACATACCTATAAGGCTCGCCGACATAGGGGACATCTCACGCAGGGACGTGATGGAGGCCGTAGCCGTGAAGTACGAGGAGCCCCTCTACGGGGCGATCCTCGCCTTCAACGTGAAGCCGCTGCCGGACGCGGAGAGGGAGGCAAGCGACCAGAGGGTCCCCATATTCTGGAACGACATAATCTACAACCTCATGGACGAGTACGTCAAGTGGATGGAGTCCGAGAGGGAGGCGAAGGCCAGGAAGGAGTTCGACACCCTCGTGAAGCCTGGGAAGATACAGGTGCTGGAAGGCTTCGTGTTCAGGAGGGCTAAGCCCGCCATCTTCGGCGTCAGGGTGGAGGCGGGGGTGATCGCCCCCAACGTCAGCATGATCAACTCAGAGGGGGAGGCCGTGGGCAGGATAACCCAGATACAGGACCAGGGGCAGCCGGTTTCTAAGGCCGAGGAGGGGAAGGAGGTCGCGGTCTCGATGCCCCAGCCCATCGTAGGTAGACATATAAAAGAGAGAGATGTGCTGTATGTAGACATTCCGGAGGCCGACGCCAGGAGGCTGAGGGAGAAGTTCCCCCAGAGGCTGACGGAGAGCGGCCTCGAGGCGCTGAGGGAGCTCGTCGATATAAAGCGCAGGAAGGACCTGCTCTGGGCGATATAGGTGATGAGATGCCGACTCTGATAGTCTCGGACCCCGAAACGGGGAAGAGCCAGAAGGTGGAGCTGGAAGAGGCCAGAATGACCCCCCTGATAGGGAGGAGGATAGGTGAGGTCGTCGACGGAGCGGTGGCGAACATGCCGGGGCACAAGATAATGCTGACGGGGGGCACTGACAAGTCTGGGATGCCCATGCGCCCGGACGTCCACGGCGGGGCCAAGGCCCAGGTCATCCTCAGCGGGGGGGTGGGCTACAAGCCCAAGAGAAAAGGGGAGAGGAAGAGGAAGTTCGTCAGGGGCAACACGGTCACGGCCGAGACCACCTTCCTCAACTTCAAGATAGTCGACAGGCCGAAGGGAAGGAAGAAGGGGGCCAGGGCAGAGGGAAAGCCTGCCAAGGAGAAGCCTCCCGAGGAAGGGGCCCAGGAGCAGGAAGCCCCGACCGAGGAATAGCCGATCTTAGTAGTCCCGACTTTTCTAACACTAGGTTTGCGAAGATGATCTCTCATCTCTTGCGGGAGCCGCCTAGGAGGCACTTGAAGTCCTCCTCCCCCTCTGCGTAACCCGAGGCTATGACGACGTCCCCCTCCTGAAGCACCGTGCTTGGCTTGGGGCGCATCCACCTGTCTCCGCGCCGGATCACGAGGACCCACATGCCCGTTTCCTCGGCTATCTTCGCCTCCCTGAGGGACTTCCCCACTACGGGCGAGGACCTTGAGACTACGACCCTGTCGACGGTCTCCTCTGCGTCCTCTATCATCATCCTGAGTATGAGGTGGGGCTCCTCCCCCCTGAGGACGACCTCGGCTATCTCGTTGGCTGCGTCCGCGATCCTCTCAGTGACCACCCCCATCCTTATGAGGCCAAGGAGGCCCTTCCCCTCCTCCGGGGTACCAGGGCAAGAGAGGACCAGGAGCTCGAAGTCCGTGTGCATCTTGTCCACCTTGTCCTCCAGGAGCTGGACCTCCTCGGCCAGGTAGTGGCTGTTTAGGAGGAGGGAAGAGTAGGCCAGGTCCATCATCATCTCCGAGGTGTCCTTGAGCTCAACGAGGTAGTCCGCTATCTTCTCGAAGCGCTCCCTTTCCTCAGCCTCAGTCAAGGGTCTCCACCTCCCCCCTGGCCGCCTCGGCCAGCTTCTCCAGGCCCGAAGCCGTCCCCCTGGCGACGAGGACGTCCTCGGGCATCACCATCTCCTTCTGGGGGTCTATGAGCCAGTGGATCCCCCTCCTTATGGCTATTATGTCCACACCGACCTCCGCTGCGAGGTCGAGTTCAGACACGGCCTTCCCTGCCAGCATGGAGTTCTCGGCCACCACCATCCGTGCAAGGTGCTCCTCAGTCCTCTGGAATACCTCCCTTACTATAGGGTGGATCCCTATGCCATGGAGGACGATGCCCGCTATGTCCGCGGCGGCGTCGCTGATGCTGTTGGTCATGGCCCCAACCTTGGCGACCCCCGCGAGGGACTCCGCGTCCTCCTTGTCCCTGGCCGCGAGCATAAGGTTCATGTTGAGGATGTAGACTAGGTTGTCCACCCTCCTCTCAAGGGCCATGACCTCCTCGGCCAGCTCCCTGTTGTTGAAGAGGGCAGCCGAGTATGCCAGGTCTATCATCAGCTCTGAGATGTCCTTCATCTCTATCAGGGTCTGGCGGACGGGGATGGGCTGGTACTCCGTCTTCTCCACTGGTTTCATAAAACGTAGACACCGAATCCGATGGGCGACATTATAATTCGTGCACCCTGCGAATCAATAACCCATACAGGGGAAGGTTCTTAACCTTTTCTAATGGGGCTCAGACCCACGGGAAGGACTCTCCCTCCATATCGGGGGACACCCTGAGGCCCATGACCTTGAGGACCGTCGGAGCCACATCCAAGATGTTCATGTCCTCGATCCTCCCCCCAAGGTCCCTCCTGGGGTCATAGTAGATGTACAGCCCGTACTTGTCGTGGACGGCGTCGTCGGGTCCCGTGTCGTTCTCCAGGAGGTACTTCGTCCCATGGCCCATCGTCCCCGCAGACCTCCAGGAGAGGTCGTCGAAGTAGACCATGAGGTCTGGGGCGTCCCCGTTCACAACGGGGAAGAGCTCATCAGGCTTGAGCACCTTCGTGTCCCATTCCTCGCCCCTCTGCCCCCTTACCCGCCTGAGCCTCTCGGCGATCTCCTCCCTGACCCCCTCGTACTCATCGGGTTCGACGACCCCCTCCTCCTCCCTCCCCTTCAAGTTGAGGAAGACCCTGGCGTAGTAGCCCCCCCAGCCCCACGCCACGGTGTTCCCCCAGTCAACGTCTGCGTCCTCGAGGCGCATCGGCGAGTCCACGGGCTTCTTGAGCCTAAGGAGCCCCTGCTCCACGAGCCAAGTGTTGACGCAGAAGCAGCCCTTCATAGCCTTCCCACCGTGATCCGAGGCCACTAAAACTACGGTGTCGTCGTCTACGATCTCCAGAAGCTCCCCCACCTTCTCGTCAAGGTAGACGTAGTAGTCCTCCACCACCTTCTCGAACTCGCTGTCAGGGACGTGGAGGTGGTGCCCCTCGTCGAAGTACCTCCAGAAGGCGTGGTGGACCCTGTCAAGACCTATCTCAACGAGCATGAAGAACCTCCAGTCCCTGGTCTCCATCAGGTGCTTGACCACCTCGAAGCGCTTCTCGGTCATCTCGTATACGCCTTCGATTATCCCCCGTTTGTCTTCGACCCTGAACTCCACGTCAACCATGTAGTCGCCGGCGAACTCCCTTATCTCGTCCCTCAGCTCGGGCGGGTAGGTGTATTCCCTGCCCGTGTCGGGGGTGATGAAGCACCCGACCAGGCACCCTTCGACGGGGTAGGGGGGGTAGCTTGGGGGAACGGCTACGATGCAGGACTCCCCACCGGCATCGGATACGTGGTCCCATATCTTCTTCCCCCTCACCCTGTTTGAAGTGGCTATCCACTGGTCCTCGTAGGCCCCCCCCTTCCTGTGCCTGAAGCCGTATAGCCCCAGCTGCCCAGGGGACTTGCTCATGGACATCACCATCCAGGCAGGGATCGTGATGGGGGGGTCGCAGCTCTCAAGCCTTCCGTACGCACCCTTCCGCATGAGCCTCCTGAAGTTGGGGAGCCTGTCTATGAACCTATCGAACATGAGCTGGGGGGCAGCGCAGTCCAGCCCGACGATCAGAGCCTTCCTCATGTCAGGTCACGAAGGGGTTCGGGTGCCTCAGTATAGCGTCCACGACCTCGGGCCTCATCACCTCCCTCGGCGGTCGCTCCCCCCTACTCAGGAGCTCCCTTATCTCTGTTCCGCTGAAGCTGACGTGGTCCTCGGGTCCGTGGGGGCAGACCTTGTCGTTCTCAGGGCCCCCGCACCTCCTGCAGTGGAAGAAGCTGCGGAAGAAGATGGGCACGATGCCCAGGTCGGGGTACTCGGAGAACTTCTCCTGGGCCTCGTAGGGCCCGTAGTAGCTTCCAACGCCCGCGTGGTCCCTGCCGACGACGAAGTGGGTGCAGCCGAAGTTCTTCCTGACGATGGCGTGGAAGATCGCCTCCCTTGGCCCCGCGTACCTCATCTCCATCTCTAGGAGGACCAGGGTGGCTGCGTTGGGGAGGTAGTAGTGCCTCATCAGGGCCTCGTACGCGTCTATGATGACCTCGTCCCTGAAGTCCCCAGCCTTCTTCCTGCCTATCAGGGGGTTGATGAAGAGGCCGTCGACGAAGGCTAAGGCGGTCTTCTGGACATACTCGTGGCCCACGTGGGGGGCGTTCCTGGTCTGGAACCCTGCCACGGTCCTCCACCCCCTCTCCCTGAAGAGGAACCTGGTCTCATTAGGCTTGAGCCTGTAATAGGGGAACTCCCCCGGCGTCTCGACGAAGAGGTCCACCTTCCCGCCCAGGAGCACGGGCCCCATGTCGTAGGTCTTGGCCACGCCAGGATGCGCTGGGTCTGAGGTCTTGTAGACTTTAAGGGCGTGTTCCCTTGGGTCCAGCGGGTACTTCTCCTCGACGTTCAGGATGGCGAAGTTCTCCCAACCGTTGGAGACGGCTACAGAGTCACCCTCATCGATCTCGGCGGCCTTTCTTTCGGAGACGTCGACGACTATTGGGATCGTCCATGGGAGGTCGCTCTGTAGGCGACCCTTCTCAAGCACGGAGAGGTAGTCATTCCTAGTCATAGAACCCTCGAGGGGGCTGAAGATCCCGTAGGCGATGCTCTCGAAGTCCTTCCTGAGCTCGTCGGAAGCGGAGACCCTCACGAGCTCCTCGGCCTCCTCCGCCCTCCGGGGGCGGTCCTCCTCAGGGACAAGCCTGTTAATCAGGCGTCCGCCGTGGGGTGGCAACATCTCTCTTCTCACTCTATGTATCCCAGTCGGCGGAGCCTCTCCCTTATGATCCTCTCCTCGTCCTCGCTGTAGACCGTCTCCGCAGGGAACTCGCTCTCGAGCTTACTCACAACGTACTCGTCGACGGAGGAGAAACTCGTCCCGGCGATCTTGTCCTCTATCTTCTCATAGAGGTCCCTAGGGATCATGACAGCGACCCTGTCCGGTTTTTCGGCAGGCATTTCAATCACACCTAAATCATTTGCTATCAATGCTCCGCCGTTATAACTCTTTATGGCCACCTTCATCGGCGAAGGGGTCTAAACATGGGTTTTATAACAACCTAGGCCGAGTTCCATCCTGCAACCTCTTTTATTTCAATAAAGCATAAATATTCTCCATCCATCCATTCCTAGCGTGTCCCATCCCCAATGAGGGGGAGAAGCCGGAGGAAGACGAGATAGAAAAGCAGCGTCCGCTTTCGAAGCAGCCTCAGAAAAGCCATTTGCCTATCTTGCCTTCCCAGGCGGATTCGGACGAAAAAACGTGAAGGTGAAGACTGGATGAAGCTGATATCTACGGGCGTTAAGGGCCTAGACGAGATGCTTAGGGGAGGTTTCCCCGAGGGGAGGATAGTGCTGGTGACCGGTGGCCCGGGCACGGGAAAGACGATCTTATCCCTCCAGTACCTAATGGCGGCGATAGATAGGGGAGAGCCGGGAGTATACCTGAGCCTGGAGGAGCCGATGGACAGCATAAAGGAGAACTCCTCGGTATTGGGCTGGGACCTTGACAGGTTCGAGAAGTCCGGGCTCCTCAGGACCCTAGACCTCTACATGGTCCCCCAGGGAGGTGGATTCGATTCTGGGAGGAGGGAAGACGACGCCTACGCCTCTGTAGAGAGGGACATCATAAACTCGGCGAGGGCGATAGGCGCAAGGCACATCGTCGTCGACCCCATAACGAGCATAGTGGTCCAAGAGCTGAGGGCAGGGAGGAAGAGGTACGTGATAGGCCAGCTCTTCGAGACCCTGAGGAGCCTTGGCTGCACGGCGGTCCTAACGGCAGAGGCCCAGAGGGAGGGGGACTTCTACATGGAGCAGTTCCTTGCCGACGGTGTCATCCTGCTGAACAAGGACATCCTAGAATACAAGCTCGTCAAGACCCTGAGGATAGAGAAGATGAGGGGGATGGACTACGACGAGCAGCCGAGGCGCTACACAGTCACGGACCGGGGCTTCCAGGTGTTCAACACGGAGCAGGTCTTAATATGATGTGCCGGAGTTTCTAGAAACAGGCATCGTTTCTGGCGACTCTCATAAGCTCCCCGAAGTGCTCGTCCTTCATCTCGATCCTCTCGATCCTGGGCATCCCCTCCTTGGTTCTAAGGTACTTGCTGAACGTTCCTTTAGGGAGCAGTTTCAACTTTAGTGGTGTGTATTTGAAGTAGTCTGTGAGGTCCCGCCAGTCCTTGTCGAAATCTACCAAGCCCCTGTGTATACGCTCTAACGTCTCTTCCTGAGGCATCGGTGTAGAGAGTTCAAGGTACATCGCCATGTATTCTTTGGTGCCCTCCGCTTCTTTCCTCGCCGTGAAGTCCACGAAGGGGATGCCCGCGTCTGATAGCACCTTTATCAGTTCTTCCTCGGCGATTCTGGTGAAGTTATGCAGGACGATTAGCTTGTCAGCCCGGGCGTAGTATCGGAACATAGGTATGTCTATGTTGAGGATTTCGTCGCACTTGCCCGCGCATTCTAGGATGTCAGGCATGGCGTATCGGGTCATATCGTTCTTGAACATTGTCATGATTAGCTGGTATCTTTTACCCACCTCGACATCCATCATGGGGATCGCCTCCGGCGGGTCGTCTATCCGCGGCTTTTCGAGAGAGACTTTCTGTTCTTCGGGGAGGAACTCTGGGTATATGACCCTCCAGTCGAAGAAGAAGCATCCCGGCTTATCGATCGAGGGGAGCGTCGAGTACATCGTTTCGGTTGAGCTATATGTGACCTTTGGGTGTGTCCCTATTATCTCCTTGATCCTTTCCTTCAGTATCCCCCCTGAAATATCCTGGGTTATCAACCCCTTCAAGTGGAAGGGTTTTCCAATCCTCGGATAAATCTCGTCGAGGAGAGTCGTAACGTTCATGAAAGCCACGTCTATTTTCTCGTAATTCTCTATGAAGTACTCTACTTTGGCGTGAAACGGCATGCTCAAGTCCGGGCACTGGACGACCCACCCCTCGTTCATCTTGGCGCCCATGCCTGTAAGATAAGCAGAGATGTGCGATCCTCCCGGTAAATTGGTATATGCCACATCTCCCACCTCAAAGGTGATGCCTTCCCCATCGTGGGTGGACAGTAGCATCGTCGCAAAACCCGTCTTCCTGAGGTTATCCTGTATACCGCTCTTGGGTAGAAGGAAAGACTTGGGCTTACCCATTGTCCCGCTGGTGCTGACCTTGACATAATCTATCAAGGGAAAAAGGAAGTCTCCTTCGTGAGGATTTTCAAAGTATTTTCTATAGAAATCGTAGTTCGTGATGGGCAGTTTTCTGGGAGAAGAAGACCTCGATACCCCCAGCTCCTTCCCTATTCCGGTTCCAGAGATCTTTTCAAATTTTTTAGTAAGGTGCTTGTCAAGTTTTTCTCCTACTCTCTCTTCTTTCAAGAATCTCAATGCGAAACGTTTAGCTAATCCAAATACGATCTCCCTTACCACGCCTGACATTTTTTTACCTCCAATTATATTTAAATATTAATAGTTTTATCCGCTAACTTCTCGAATTTAGCTATCTCCGCTTTACTACTGTGTGTTTCAGGGTAATATAAAATATACGCATGGACATTGCTAGCCTTTAACTCCGGAATTTTCGAGATCATGAAGGAGTAAACCCTCTTCCACCCATGGGTATGGATTAAAGATGAGAGCGTATACAGGATCATTTCGCAGTTGATTCCCCTCTCGTTGGAGAAGTTTATGATGTCCGAGAACAAGATGTCGAGTTCGTTCAGGTCGTCGTTTATGGTCATTATGTGTTCCTCGAACACGTGCATCGGCCCCCTCCCCCCTGGAAGCATCCTTATGAGGTAGAGATCGCCTTCCTCTAAGCCACCGACCCTTAGATCAGAAGGCGATATCAGGTCATAAACTGTAATCAAGATCGTTCTAATCGCCTTCAAAGAGTTTTCCTTAGTTCTTTCTATTATCCATTGTATCTCTGATTTTCTTTGACCCGTGCTCGGGTTTATCAGTGTGAAATGGTCTATGCTCTCATTCGGATAGACGTCAGGTATCCCCGAAATAAGGAACCTTTTCAGGTCATCGGCTAGGAAGACGAATCGCGAGTATGTCATGCCCATGAATATGACTACTTTAGCGAAAATGGCGTAGATTTCGATGAACATCTCACTCACTACATTCAAAGCATACCCCGTATTTGTCAACAATAGGATCGTCCACCCGACTATGATGAGGTCGAGCGAAGCGGAGTACCTCATCCTGATAATCAGCAAGGCGATGCTTACGAACAGGAAGGGGCTGAGCGATATAGTCCATCCGATGCCCCATGGCCTTGTCGTGAAGTATAAGATCACCATTATCAGAGGTAAAACAAGCGAGGATAGTAAAACGACCCTTGCCTTGTCTATCAAGTCTCCGATGCCCGTGATTATGAATATATGCGAGATCAATACAAAAATGAAGGGGAACAACAATTCGAACAAAGAATCTGCAATACTGAAGAATGGCAGAAAGACCCTTAGCAATATATTAATGCCATACAACAGAAAGCCTATGCTCCATAGTAGGTAGAAACGCCGTTTCGTTTTTTGAAAAATTCTGAATAGAAAAGGAAAAAAGGTAACTGTGATTAATCCGTTAATAAGCCTGGCTGTAAATATCAGGATCTCCGGCATGGCACTCACGACTCAACTATGTCGTTTATGAAGTTTAATCTTATTACATAAATAAATTAGTGTGTTTCATTCCTACTTTTCAGACGCATATTCTGATAATACAGGGTTTTTAAGAACCTGTGGAAAGTAAATAATTTTTTACTTTTTCAATTGGAAATTTTTGTTATCTTGAATTTTTAAACCTTGAGCCTGATAAATGTATTTAAGAGCAGGCTCCATAGATATCGCATCTGGATAAAGGGGGTGTACACGGACATACCGACGCTTCCGCGCCAGCCTGAGATCAACATAGGAACGATAGGCCACGTGGACCACGGGAAGACGACGCTAGTTCAGGCCATAACGGGGGAGTGGGCGTCCCGCCACAGCGAGGAGTTGAAGAGGGGGATCACCATAAAGCTGGGGTACGCAGACGCCGCAATATACAAGTGCCCCGGCTGCGAGGACCCCGCCTGCTACTGCACCTCCCCTGATTGCCCCGCATGCGACGGCGATGCGGAGTTCCAGAGGGCCGTGAGCTTCGTGGACGCCCCAGGCCACGAGATACTGATGGCGACGATGCTTAGCGGTGCGGCCGTCATGGACGGCGCCATCCTGGTCATAGCCGCCGACGAGAGGTGCCCCCAGCCCCAGACCAGGGAGCACCTCGCCGCCATAGGGATCGTGGGCCTCAGGAACATAGTCATCGTCCAGAACAAGATAGATATAGTGAGGAGGGAGGACGCCGTCAGGAACTACAACGAGATCAAGAAGTTCGTAGAGGGGAGCATAGCGGAGGAGGCGCCCATCATCCCCGTCTCAGCACAGCAGGGGGTAAACATAGACCTCCTCCTCAAGGCTATACAGGAGTACCTTCCGACGCCTGAGCACGACCCCGGGAAGCCCCCCAGGATGCACATAATAAGGAGCTTCGACGTGAACAAACCGGGCACCTCGATTGAGGAGCTGGTAGGCGGCGTCGTGGGCGGCTCCATATACCAGGGAAGCTTCCATGTCGACGACGAGGTGGAGATAAGGCCCGGCCTCCCCACGAGGGAGAAGAACAGGATAAAGATGAGGGAGCTCTACACGGAGATAGTGAGCCTCCACGTGGGCGGCGGCCCCGTGAAGGAGGCCCTCCCCGGCGGCCTCGTGGGTGTGGGCACCCTCCTAGACCCCTCTGTGACGAAGTCGGACGGCCTCGTGGGCAGCCTCATAGGGAGGCCAGACACCCTGCCGCCGGTGAGGGAGGAGCTAAGCCTGGACATAAGGCTCTTCGAGACGGTTGTGGGCAGCGTCGAGATGGAGAAGGTCTCAAGCGTCGCGAAGGGGGAGAACCTCCTCCTTAACATAGGGACCGCGAAGACCATGGGGAACGTGGCCCAGGTCTCCAAGGACCACCTGGAGGCAAGGCTCTCCATACCCATCTGCGGTGAGGAGGGCGACAGGGTTGCCATCAGCCGCAGTATAGGGGGCAGGTGGAGGCTCATAGGGGTAGGGACCCTGAGGGGCTGAGTTGGGCGAAGAGGCTGAGCGCGGCTTAATCAAGGTCCTCCTGGACTCCAACTTCTTCTTCGTGCCGCTTCACCAAGGGATAGACATCTTCGAGGAGCTGGACAGGCTCCTTGAGGGGAGGGTCAGGTGCGTGGTCACCCGCCCCGTTGTCGATGAGCTCGAGAGGCTCAAGCGGGACTCGGGACCCTCCCTCCAGAAGGAGGCTCGATTCGCAATCAGCTTGACGGAGAGGTGCGACACGCTCGATGAGGGGCTCCTCCCGTGCGAGACTGTAGACGACTCGATCCTCAGGGTGGCCAAGAAGCATGGGTATGTCGTGGCTACCAACGATGCTGAGCTCCGAAGAAGGCTCCGAAGGAACGGAATAGCTGTGGTCTACATGCGGCAGGGGTCCCAACTCGCCCTCGAGGGCCCTGTCTTGAGCCGGATCGGCTCCCGCTAGGCGTTTGTGATACTTCTGTGGGCCTCGTCTTTCGCATGTCGCGGCCAGCAAAAACACGTTGCTATCCTCAATTTAAGCCTCAGATTCAATGAAAGAAGATTTAAATCACAACTCAGTTCTTCATTGAAGTCATGGTCCTATGGAGGGACATCCGCCAAACGGGAGTCCGCTGAAGCCTTTGGAAGGGAAGGACTGGCACGCCTATGGAGCCGATTCGGTCCTAGACTACCTGGGAACCAGCAGGAAGGGAATAGGCCAGGAAGAAGCAGAGAGGAGGCTCCAGGAGTACGGCCCCAACGAGCTCAAAGAGGAGAAGAGGGTCACGGCCCTCGACATCTTCGTAGGCCAGTTCAAGAGCATCCTTGTGATCATCCTGATAATCTCCGCCGTGGTCTCGGCCTACATCTCGATGGTGAATGGGGAGCCCTACACGGACACCTACGTCATAATGTTCATAGTCGTCATGAACGCCATCCTCGGCTTCGTCCAGGAGTACAGGGCCGAGCAGGCCGTGGAGGCCCTCAAGAGGATGGTCTCACCCCGCGTCCTCGTCCTCAGGGACGGGAGGGAGATGTCCATAGACTCTAAGGAGCTCGTCCCGGGCGACGTAATACTCCTCGAGGCTGGGAGCCGTGTCCCCGCCGACTCCCGTCTTCTCGAGGCGGCGAACCTCCAGGTTGATGAGGCCCCGCTCACGGGGGAGTCCCGGCCTGTGTCTAAGAGCCTCGGGGCGCTCCCTGCCGAGACTGGCGTCGCCGACAGGAAGAACATGGTCTTCATGGGCACCGTGGTCACAGGGGGCCGCGCCGTGGCTGTGGTGACCGAGACGGGCATGAGCACCGAGTTCGGCAAGATCGCTGGGATGGTCCAATCCGTTGTGGTGGAGGACCCGCCGCTGAAGAAGAAGATGGAGAAGATGGGGCGCCAGCTCGCTGCCATCTCAGTGATCCTCACCATCTGGGTCTTCACGATCGGCGTATTCGTTCACGAGACCGACCTTGAGACCATGTTCATGACCGCCATCAGCATGGCCGTCTCAGCCATCCCCGAGGGGCTGCCGGCGGTCCTTACCATCACCCTGGCCCTTGGCGTGGCCAGGATGGCCCGGCAGCAGGCCATCGTCAGGAGACTCGCCTCAGTGGAGACGCTGGGGAGCACTACGGTGATCTGCTCAGACAAGACCGGGACGCTGACGAAGAACGAGATGACGGTGAGCCGAATCTCCTCCCGGGGAAGGACCATAGAGGTCACTGGGGCTGGCTATAGGCCGGAGGGGGAATTCAGGATGGTGTCCGGGGGGGCGAACCCAGGAGAGGAAATTTCCCCCACCGGGGACGCTGACCTCGAACTCCTTCTGAGGATAGGGGCCCTGAACAACGACGCGAACCTCCAGGAGAACGAGAACTCCTGGGTCATATTCGGCGACCCGACCGAGGGCGCCCTCGTAACCGTGGCTGAGAAGGCGGGAATCCCCGTCGATGAGCTGAGGGTCGAGTACCCTCGGGTCGCAGAGTTCCCCTTCGACTCGGCGAGGAAGATGATGAGCACGATCCACAAGACCCCTGAGGGCAAGACCGTTGCCTACGTGAAGGGGGCGCCGGAGGAGATCCTTGAGCGCTGCGCTAAAATATACGAGGAGGGGGAGGTCAGGGGGCTGACCGACGCCGAAACGGAGGAAGCCCTCAGAACCACCAGGGAGATGGCGGAGGAAGCCCTCAGGGTCCTGGCGATGTCATACAAGGAGCTCCCCGCCCAATTCGACCTTACGAGCTTAGAGCTGGAGGATGTGGAGTCTGGCCTCACCTACGTGGGCCTGGTGGGGATGATAGACCCCCCGAGGGAGGAGGTCCCCCTCGCCATACGTACCTCCATGCAGGCTGGCATCAGGTCCGTGATGGTGACAGGAGACCACAAGCTCACGGCCGTCTCCATCGCCAGGGAGATAGGAATGATCGACGATAAGAACTCCTTGGTGCTCACCGGAGACGACCTCAGGGATATGTTCGACGAAGATCTGGACGTGGTGATTGATGACGTGAGGGTCTTCGCGAGGGTCTCCCCGGAGCACAAGATGCGAATCGCCCAGTCCCTCAAGCGGAAGGGCCACATAGTCGCCATGACTGGGGACGGAGTCAACGACGCCCCAGCCCTCAAGACGGCTGACATAGGAGTCGCTATGGGGATCAAGGGCACCGACGTCACCAAGGAGGCGAGCGACATGGTCCTTGAGGACGACAACTTCGCCACCATCGTCAGGGCGGTGGAGGGGGGGCGCCACATCTACGACAACGTCACCAAGTACATCAGGCTGATGCTTGCGGCCAACTTCGACGAGTTCATAGAGATCACGATGGTCACCATGCTTGGCCTCCCCCTGCCCTTCCTCCCCATCCACATCCTCTGGATCAACCTGGTCACCGACGGGCTGCCAGCCGTGGCCCTCAGCATCGACCCCAAGGACCCAGACCTGATGAGGTACCCTCCTAGGGACCCCAAAGAGAACATATTGAGCCGCTTCTGGAGGTTCATCTTCTTCGCAGCCATGGTCGACTTCATATCCGACTTCGTCCCCTTCCTCTGGGCCCTAGCCACGACCTGGGGGGCAACGGGGGACTACGAACTTGCGGCCACAACCGCTAGGACGGTCGCCTTCACTTCGATAGTCTTCTTCGAGTTCTTCCTCGCCTACCAGAGCCGAAGCGAGACACACCACATCTTCGGGCTGGGCTGGAAGGGGGTCACGGCGAACAAGATGCTCTTCATCTCGGTCGTGATCGGGCTCACGCTCCAGATGATGATAGTCTACGTTCCCTTCCTAAACGACATATTCCACGTCGTCCCGCTCACGCCCTTCCAGCTGTTCATCTGCTTCCTGGGCTCCCTCACGGCCTTCCTTATACTGCCAGGGAGGCTCATACCTCAGCGAAGGTATGTGTATCACAAGAAGACTTAGGCTGGCGCCCCTCCGCCAAATATTTTTATAAACAGCGGGATGTATTCTGGGAAGAAGCCGGGGATTAGGCGATCGAATCAAGGTGATCTCGCAGTAATGGCCTTGTTTGAACCATGGTTGATAGCGCCTGTTTCGTCGATCCTCTCGATACTTCTGGGGCTCTTCCTCTTCAACTACGTCAACGGCAAGGAAGCCGGCACGGACAGGATGAAGGACATAGCATCCGCCATCCAGGAGGGCTCAAGGACTTTCCTGAGAACTGAGTACACTTACCTAGGCGTTTTCGTCGCCATCATGGCGGCCCTCCTCTCCGTCTTCCTAAGCCTCAAGATCGGCGTGACCTACGTCTTCGGAACGATAACCTCCGCGCTTGCGGGACTGATAGGCATGGAGATAGCGGTGAAGGCAAACGTGAGGACGGCTAACGCGGCCAAGAACGGGGGCCTCATCAGGGCCTTCCCAATAGCCTACAGGGGGGGAGCCGTTATGGGGCTCATGGTCGTAGGCCTGGCCCTCCTAGGGATAAGCTCCATATACTGGCTGACGGGCGACCCCGAGCTTGTCCTGGGTATGAGCATAGGCGCCAGCACCCTCACCCTGTTCATGAAGGCAGGGGGAGGCATCTACACCAAGACCGCCGACATCTCCGCCGACCTGGTGGGGAAGGTGGAGCTCGGCATCCCAGAGGACGACCCTAGGAACCCCGCGGTCATCGCAGACAACGTCGGGGACAACGTGGGGGACTGCGCAGGCTCCGGCGCCGACCTATTCGACTCATACGTCGCCGCTGTAATGGCGGCAATGATCCTGGGAGGGGCGTCGCAACTGGTCTACCTAGAGACCCTCCCCCTGGTGTTCGCCGGGCTAGGGATACTCTCATCTATAGTGGGCGTCGCCGTCGTGAGGGTCGGGAAGGAGGGAGACCCTGGAAGGGCTTTGAACATGGGAACCTACGTCACAACCATCCTCTTCGCAGCGCTTACTTATACGGCCACCCTCCTATTCGGCTATGAGACCAAGATCTGGATGGCGACGGTCGCGGGGCTTTTGGCGGGCATAGTGATAGGCATGACCTCTGACTACTTCACTTCTATAAACCGCTCCCCTGCGATCAGGACTGCGGAGTCCGCCCAGACTGGCGCCGCTGTCAACATCCTTACGGGCTTCTCATACGGACTGATAAGCTGCTTCCCAGCCCTTCTGGGCATAGGCATAGGCTCGGCCGTTGCCTACTTCCTTTATGGGGTCTACGGCGTGGGGATGGCCGCCGTGGGGATGCTCTCCATCGCGGGGACGATAATAGCGGGGGACGCCTACGGCCCCATAGGGGACAACGCGAAGGGCATCGCCGAGATGTCCGAGCTAGGGGAGGAGGTCGTGGATGTTACCGACGAGATAGACGCAGCAGGGAACACCACCAAGGCGATCACGAAGGGCTTCGCCATAGGGGCCGCCGGCCTTACGGCTCTGGCTCTCCTCGCCTCATACCAGGAGATAGTCAACAGCCTCACGGGGGAGGTAATAGGCTTCGACCTGATGAACCCCCTCGTCATGATGGGGGTCCTAATAGGGATGTCGATCCCAGTCGTCTTCTCGGCGATGATAATACTGGCCGTGTCCAAGAACGCCCACAGGATGATAGAGGAGATAAGGAGGCAGTTCAGGGAGATACCAGGCCTCCTGGAGGGGACGGGGAGGCCCAACTACGCCGCCTGCGTAAACATCGCTACGAAGGGAGCCCTCCGCGAGCTCCTCCCCCTCATCGTATTCACGATAGCCACGACCCTCGCCATAGGGTTCGTAGCGGGCATCCGCACACTTGCCGGCTACCTGGCGGGGGCGATATTCAGCGGCTTCTTCCTCGCGATACTGATGGCCAACGCCGGGGGCCTATGGGACAACGCAAAGAAGTACGTCGAGTCGGGCTTCTTCGGCGGGAAGGGGTCTGAGACCCACAAGGCCGCCGTAATAGGAGACACCGTCGGGGACCCCTTCAAGGACACGGCGGGACCGTCGCTGAACACCCTCGTGACGGTGATATCCCAGATAGCCTCCCTATTCGCGCCCCTCATCATCGCATACGCCCTCATAGGGCTCTGACCCGGCCAACCCTCAAACTTTATTAGTGGGCAGGCTTTTCTTGTTCGGTAGCTTCGGGAAAGGGGAAAGGAATTGTACAAGCACCTCAGGGAGGCCTGGAAGAACCCAAAGAAGAGCTACGTCGAGGACCTCATGAGGGAGAGGGCAATCCTGTGGAGGCGCCAGCCCTCGATAGTCAGGATCGGTAAACCCACTAGACTGGACAGGGCCCGCAGGCTGGGATACAAGGCGAAGAAGGGCTTCGTGCTGGTGAGGGTTAAGGTGAGGAGGGGAGGGAGGAGGAAGCCCAGGCCCATACTGGGGCGGAGGCAGAAGAGGATGGGAGTGACGAAGTTCACCCCCGCTAAGAGCCTGAAGCTCATGGCCGAGGAGAGGGCAGCCAGGAAGCACCCCAACCTTGAGGTGCTCAACTCCTACTGGGTCTGGCAGGACGGGACGAGCAAGTGGTTCGAGGTCATCATGGTAGACCCCAGCAGCCCCTCCATAAAGACCGACAAAAGCGTCGGTTGGATGAGCGGGGACCGCTTCTGAGGCCCATTAGAAACAGTTTTTGTGATCTGTTTACCGTAAATCTAATTTTTGATGAGCAATCTATAAATACTCTATACTGCTCAAAAAGAGCCAAAAGTTCATTGTAGCCGCTTCTCGAGGGTCAAAGGTTTGAACGATGGGGAGTCTGGAGCAGAGGAAGAGAAACGGAACGACGGGGAGGATGAGGCTTAGCTTTGGGGGCATCGGCCTTCTCCTTCATAATCCCGACACTGAACGAGGAGAAGAATCTCGACATCTGCCTCACCTCACTCATGAAACAGACCCTTGACGACTTCGAGGTCATCATAGTAGACGGAGGAAGCAGGGACAAGACAATAGAGATAGCCGAGAAGTACGGATTCAACATACTGGAGGTCGAGAAAAAGCGCCCCCACGACGTGAGCGCGGCGAGGAACGAGGGGGCGAAGTACGCAAGGGGGGACTACGTCTTCTTCATGGACGCTGACATGGCCCTGGACCCCAACTGCGTGGAGGTCCTGGAGAGGGGCTACCGGCAGGATGATGTCGTGGGTATCGCCCTCAAGGTCCTCCCATACGAGGGGAACGGCGTTGAGAACGTAATGTACGAGATAAACAACGCCCTCGCAAGGATGTCCCACTTCATGGGTTTCTACCAGCTCAGCTACTTCACGTCCCACAGCTACAGGAAGGACTGCTTCGAGAAGGTTGGTGGTTTCAGGGAGGACCTCCTAGCGTGCGAGGACCTGGACCTGAGCCTGAGGGTGAGCGCCCTGGGGAGGTACCTGGTCACCCACGATGCCACCCTATGGACCTCCCCGAGGAGGCTGAGGGAGTGGAGCTACCCAGGGTACGTCTTCAGGTACCTTAAGTACCTCTCGGAGTACTACCTCCTCAAGAGGGTGAGCAAATACTACGATGACCTCCCTAGCTGAGTAGCCTTATCAGCTTCTCCGCCACGATCGTGGAGTTGGCCAGCTGGGCCTCCTCAGTAGACGCGCCTATGTGGGGCGTGCAAACGACGTTCTCCCTTCCGACCAAACCCATGTCTTCTGGGGGCTCCTCCTCGAAGACGTCCAGGGCAGCCCCGGCTAGCATTCCGCTGTCCAGGGCCTCCTTAAGGGCCTCCTCGTCTACTACCCCTCCCCTTGAAGCGTTTATTATGTAGGAACCCTCCCTCATCTTGCCGAGCTGCTCCCTGCCTATCATGTGCCTTGTTTGGGGCAGGAGGGGGACGTGGAGGGTGACGAAGTCGGACTCAGAGAGGAGCCTCTCCAAGGAGACTGCATCTGCGCCCGCATCGTCGACGTAGGGCCTCACCACGTCCATGGCGACGTCGTAGGCAAGCACCCTCATGCCCAAACACTTGGCCTTCTTCCCGACGCCGTATCCTATCCTACCGAAGCCTACGACGCCCAGGGTCTTGCCGCTCACCTCGAAGCCGGTGAGCCGACTCTTTATCCACTCCCCCCTCTTCATGCTGGCGTCGGCCCTGGGGATCATCCGGGCCATGGACAGCATGTACCCTATGACCAACTCCGCAACGGCGTTGGACGGGGCCTCGGGGGAGTTGAGGACGGTGACGCCCCTATCCTTGGCCGCCTCGACGTCTATGTTGTCGAGGCCAACGCCTGCCCTGGCGACGGCCCTCAGGCCTGGGGCGGCCTCAAGCACATCCCTGGTGACCTTTGTCCTGCTCCTCACCACCAGGGCCTGGTAACCTCCAGCCCTCACTAGTAGCTCCTCGTGGGTTATTTCGGGCTCTAGGTCCACCCTGAGCCCCGCCTCCCTCATCATCCTGACCCCCTCTTCGTCGATGGGGTCGCAGACCAGAACCCTGACTTCCTTCAACCTGGATCATCCCTCGTCTACAATATGGCTACTTACGGGCTTTGGCCGCCACTATCTGGACGACGTCCCTGTCCTGGAGCTCGTATGAGTCGGATAGCCTCCTCTTGGTTCGGGCGTCTATGGCGAATATGAAGCTCTCCTCCAGCTCGGTGTGTATGAGGCCGGCGAACTCCTTGGCCGTGGTTCCCCTCGGCACAAGGTAGCAGTCCGGGAGCACCCTCCCCTGGTGGTCCGTCAGCTTCTCTGCGTCCTCCACCGGGTAGACGGTTATGGTGTTGAGGAGCTGGAAGAATGCGGCGTTGAGCACCTCCTGCACCCCCGTGCCCCCGCATGCGTCGAAGACCCTCTCCCTTATGGACTCCAGGGCCCTCCTCTGCCCAGGGGATAGGCGCGTCGGGTCCTTCACCTCGAAGCCGTTGTCTCCCGGGGTGTAGCTGACAAGGCCCGCGTCGGCCGCCCTCCTGAGGGCAAGCTCAGCCTCGGCACATGTAGGGACGGCCACGTACCCCTCGGCCCTTATCCGCTCCACGTTATCTAGCGCGCTTGGCTTGTCAGCCTTGTTAGCCGCGACTATCAGCGGCTTTGAGACCTTCCTCAGCTCAGTGACGAATCCCCGCAGCTCCTCGCCGCTCCACTGGAAGGCCTTGTAGGGGTCCAGGCCTACGTTCTCCACGGCCGCAGCTATGTGCCTCCTGTCGATGCCCAGCCCCGTGAGCTTCTCCTCAAGGTGCCTCCCTATCTCCTCCCTCGCGGACTGGGCGGTCCTCGCTAGCCTCTCCCAGTCCTTCCTGACTATGCCGAGGAGCCATAGGTCGAACTCCTCCTCGAACATCCTGACGTCGTCTATGGGGTCGTGGCTCCCCGCCTCCACGGGCTGTCCGTTCTCGTCCGTCGATCCGGCGGCGTCGCAGACGACTATCAGGGCGTCCGCCCTCCTCACCTCGTCGAGGAACTGGTTCCCCAGCCCCTTCCCCTGGTGGGCGCCCCTTATGAGGCCCGGGCAGTCTATGAGCTCCACGGGGATGAGCCTGGTGCCGTCGACGCAGGCGGAGTTGACGGGGCTGTCCTCGACCCCGAACTCCCTGCAGACGCATGGGGCCCTCACGTAGGCGACCCCCCTGTTGGCCTGGATTGTGGTGAAGGGGAAACCTGCTATCTCGACCGGCTTCAGGGTCGAGGCCGCGAAGAAGGTACTCTTGCCGACGTTAGCCTTTCCCACGACGCCTACGATGGGAGCCAAAGCCACCGAGCTAGAATTGGGTACCGGCGCTTAAACCCTTTTCCCGGGGTCTCTGCCCTCGCTCTGGTAGAAGTCGGAGCCCTTCTTGCTCCCGAAGCTCCTCAACCCCTCCTCGGAGAGCTGCCTCAGGAGCCTCGACGCCTCCTCCCCCGTGAGCTCGCCCCTCGACTCCAGGTAGCCGATGATCTCCCTCGCCTGCTCCTCGGTGTCGCACCTCCTGAGGAAGTCTACGACGCCAGGCTCGTATCCTGCCCATTCCCTGTTCGGTGCCCTGTCCTCCCCGGTGAAGGTGAGGTCCACCCTGGATTTGCCTTCCTCCATCTCCTCTGCGAGGTGGGGGAAGAACTCCCTGAACCTCTTCTTGTCCATCTGCTCCGCCTCCTAACCCCTCATGGCCCATAATAAGGTTGGCGCCGCTACTTGGGCCTCTCCTCGTGCTCCTGCCTCGAGATGAGGAGGATGTCGCCGGGGACGTCCTCATAGACTGTCAGCCCCGGGGCTATCCATGCGTTGGGTCCCACCTTCACCCCCGGCATCAGGCTGACGTTTATCCCAGTCTGGGCGTTGTCCCCTATGATGGCTCCGAGCTTCCTCATCCCCGTGTCCAGCCTCTCCCCCTTCACAGTCGCCTTGATG
>CAYGAH010000146.1:0-2369 GCA_964347685.1 uncultured Candidatus Bathyarchaeia archaeon
CTAACCTCAGAAGTGTATTTTACGTTCTTCCATCCTTCCATCCATTCTACAGCCTTGTCCCAAGCAAGCATCTCCCAGACTCTCTCAGGCGGAGCCCTGATCTCAATCGACTTTTCTACCCGAGCCATTCAACCCACCTCTCTTTTCCTTCTTGGCACTCGTATAGCTCCGTATCTTGGAGCTTGGTTCCACCAAAAGGCTACCAAAGGTAACCATTAGTAAAACCTTGAGCCAGCATAGATAGTATATGCTATTTAACGATTTACTCAACCACCGACCCCGAAGGAAAAGCATCATCACAAAATAACGACGATGATCGGGGGAGAGGGGTCATACCATCCGCAGATAAAAAGCAAATCGACAAAGGAAGCAACTTGAAATCGCCCTGTCCCGATCAAATCCAGCACGAAACCGTGCTCCCAAGCAGCGAATCCAAGCACAGGACAAAAAACCAAATGCCGAGATCACGACCTGCCCCTGACAGAGCGGGAGTACCCCTCGATCTCCCTGGCGAGCGCCCCCAGCCTCCCGGGGAGCCTCGCCCTCCCCTGCCACCTGTCCAAGGACTGAAGCCTCCGAGCCACCTCCGCCATCAGCCCCACGTCCCCAGAGATCCTGTTCAGGTTCCTCCTCACAGCCACGAAAAGCACCCTAGTCCCGTCGTCCTCCGCACCAGACTCAAGCCAGGCCCTCAGCCTCTCCCGATCCCTATCCGTGAAGATGTAACCCCTCAAACACCCCACCTAAAAAGGGAAAACAACACCGAAAAATAACCATTTTCTCAAATAAAAGGTATAAAAAACAACTAATCAAACCAGAGAAGGTACAAAAACCCCGAAAACCGCCACCTGCGACCACGCTCAAATCCTCCACAGACCCAGAAAGACAAGAACAACCACGCAAGAACCTGAACAGCACAGAAACCCACCCCCAACCAGAAAGGGCACGGAACAAAGAACCCCGAAGACCCCAGACACGCCCCATTCACACGGAAACACAAAAACCTGAAACCGCTATAATAGACCACGTTCATAAGGTGGTGGGCCGGGCAGGGATCGAACCTGCGACCACCGCCACGTCAAGGCGATGTCATACCACTAGACCACCGGCCCGGCAACACAGAATACGGGAGCCTCCACGTATATGCTTGTCGATCAGGAGGGGCCCAGCTCCACAAGCCCCATCTTCCCCAGGAGCCCGAAGTACCCGACAAGGTACTCGAGGTCCGTCCTCCCCGCCTCAAGCTCCACAAGCCCAGACACCTCGAGGAGGCTCCTCCCCCCGTCCGCCCAGTACATCGCCAGGGTCCCCAGGACCCCCGCCTCCTCGTGCTCCTTCCCCAGCCTCCAGAAAGCCTCCCTGTCCCCAGGCGATAGCCTCCTAAGCCAGGGGCGCACAGAGACAGGACCCCTGTAAATCCTCCTGGGAACCATCCCTTCGGCATCCCTCTCAAGCTTACTCAGCCTCCTCTTCCTCGGCCTGGGCAGAGGGGCCAGCCCCCGGGCCTCGGCGTAGTCAAGGACGGCGGCCTCGGCGATCCTCCAGGAGTCCTCCCCGGCCTCCCTGAGGTCTGACGCGAGCCTCTCCACAGCCCCTGCCAGCATGGGGCTCCCCACTGCGAGGCGCTCCACAGACCTCACGGCCTCCACACCCCTCCCCACGGAGTAGTCGATCTTACCCCTGATCTTCGCTAGAGATTCAGCTAGGGAAGCCCCAGGCTCCTCCTCCTTTCCAGCTGCCTCGAAGGCCTCTGTCACCCTCCCCTGCACCACCCCATAGAGGGCCCTCTTCTCCCTGGATGCGACCTCGTTCGCGAGCCAGGCAGCCTCCTCGGCTCCTGCGTTCGCGACGAAGTAGGCATACGTAGCCGCCATACGGGCAGCCCTCCCCAGCATCCCGGGGTCCACCTTGTCCAGGGTGTCGTAGCTCGTGTGCCAGAACTTGTCAGGCCACTGGATGAGCATGGGGCAGGGGACCCCCACGGTCGGGTCGGAGTAGACGTAGTGGTCGCTCCCCCCTGAGAAAGGCGTCACAGCGTGCTTGAACAGGGCGTAGCTCGCCGAGCCCCCAAGGTTCTTCGCCTCCGCCTTAACCTCATCGAAGATGGCCTCCATGAGGGAGTTCACGAACGAAGGCGTCGCCTCAGGCGTCCTCTCAAGGATCAGGGGGCCACCGGTGACCTCCTGCCTCTCCCCCACCATGTCCAGGTTAAGCGCAGCCACCATCTTGGGGATCCTGCCCTCGTTCTCAACCAGCCAGGCGTAGCTCCCAGCCATCTCGGGGACGAGGGTGAACCTTATGGTCCTCCTAGGCTTAGGTAGGTCTCCCCCGTCGATGAGCTTCCTGAGGGCCCTGGCAGCCTCCATCGC
>CAYGAH010000147.1:0-1519 GCA_964347685.1 uncultured Candidatus Bathyarchaeia archaeon
GTCGGATCGTTCAGGAGCTTCCCCACCTTTAGGGTGTCTCTAAGGTGCTCCTCCGGGGTGAGCCCTCCCACAGCAGCCCTGTAGCCTCCCCCGGACACGACCGTCGCGTTGTTCATCCCAGCAGGAGCCTTGGAGACCAAGACGACCTCTGCCCCCTTGGCGTCGGCCTCTATGGCAGCCCTCAGGCCTGCGCCCCCCGCGCCTATTACCAGCACGTCCGCGTCCACGCTTAGGACCATCGTATCAGAGTAAGGGAGGTCGAATAAAAAACTGGCTCAGCCCTCCAGGTAGACCCTCTCCAGGCAGACGTCCTCGGCGCTCTCCCTGACCATCACTGGCCCCACCCTGAGCCTTGGGTCGAACCGGTCTAGGATGGCCTGGATGCTTGGGAGGGTGAGGTTGCCGCAGAGTCCGTTGAGGAACATTCCACAGTCGACCCCCACGTCTAGGAGGGCCTCGTAGAAGGGGCAACGGCGGACGATGAATGTCACAGAGCCCTCATCCCTCCTTTGGGCGCTCACCTCAGCTCCCGCGTCCTCCATGAATCGGCGGTAGACCTCAGCCCCCACTTCTAGGGGCTTCATGCCTGGGGGCAGGTCCCTCCTGATCTCCCCGGCAACGATCTCTCCCTGCCTCCTAGCGGCCTCCATGAGGAGTTCTATTGCCGGGTCTGTTCCGATCCTCTCTATGACCCCCATCACGTAGAGGACTAGGAGCACGTAGCCGCGCCTCACGCCTTCGAACATGCCAGAGAAAACCGTGGCCCAAGGTTTATACATTTTCCGGGGGTCGCCGGGGCGCTGGTGGGAGGAACACAATCCCCGATCTGGTGAAATTTGCTGGGGCTTGGTAGCCTGGTTTCATTGGCCGGATCGGAAGCTTATCTTCTTCAGCAGCTCTATGGTCTTGTCCTCCCCGTGCCTTGCCCGGTAGGCGAGGATTCCCGCCCTGGTGACAACGTTGCGCTGCCCCTCTGGGAGGGACTCCTCGTAGTGGCCTATGAAGGCGTCGCAGGGGAAGTCTGGGCAGAGGCTGCAGTGCTCGACCCCTTTTTTCTCTGCGCAGGCGTATATAGGGCACCTGCCCCAGAAGGGCTTCCCCCTCACCGTTCCGCAGCCCGGGCAGTGGGGCTCCTTCCCCCCCGCGTGGTATACGCATGTGGAGCAGAACTCGCCGCAGCAGGGGAGGTAGGCTTCGCCCATGTCTCTCACACCTCTTCACGAAGCGATATAAGATCGACCGTGATCACCCTTGAAAGAATCCTGGCGATTTCTGCGATTAGTTTGGAGGGGAGTTTTGATTGCATTGGGTTGAAAAATTGGTTGCGGTTGGGGTTCGCGTCTCAGGCCCTCACCTTGTCCAGGTAGAGCTTCCGCCTCCATAGGACGCCCATCACGTCAGCAGCCCTTTCAGGCGTCGTGTAGACGGGTATCCTCTGGGCCTCCATTATCTTTGCCGACTCTCCCTCGACGTCGGCTGCCGGGTCTATGACTATGACGGGCTTCCCGAACTTCTTATA
>CAYGAH010000148.1:0-1825 GCA_964347685.1 uncultured Candidatus Bathyarchaeia archaeon
GCCCATCCGAGCCATTCCCTTTCCATATTGAGCCACGTTGGTATCTTCGCACCACTCCGTAATAGAATGATTCCCTTCGAGAACATCCTTCGAGTCTGTCTGATTGGGTTGGCCGAGCCGTCTCATGGAATCTCGCCAGACACCTCGTATCCGGGCCGCCGGACTCGTCCAAGAACATTGTTTCAATCGAAATTTCTTGCGACATGCGCCGACGGAACCCGAAGAAAATGGGGGGAGTGCGATCCCATGCGTGCGAAAAAAGGGAACCCTCACATACCGCCGAGCCCCAATATGAATGGAGGCGGAAGGATGGATCCGAGCCCCGAGGATATCTGGAAAGAGATCAAGGGCAAGAAGAACGTCGTCGGCTACAGCCAGACCCCCAAGAAGAGGATAAAGGACGGAAGGGAGGTCGAGGG
Source organism: uncultured Candidatus Bathyarchaeia archaeon (assembly GCA_964347685.1). Classification (GTDB taxonomy): domain Archaea; phylum Thermoproteota; class Bathyarchaeia; order TCS64; family TCS64; genus CAYGAH01. The sequence goes on from CAYGAH010000148.1 coordinate 420, forward strand.
CACGAAGGTCATCAGGGTCTACGTATCAAAGAAGGAGCCCATCGAGTGCCTAGACCCCGAGGACGTTATCCCCAGGACGATAGGCGGCTTCGAGACAGACGTTGTGGAGATCGGGGAGGTTAAGGCCCAAGAAGGAGCTTGGGACGATCAAGCCTTCCAGCAGAAGGGGTCCTCGCCGTAGAAGTCTCCCCCCGCGATTAGGGCCGCTGCCCTGCACCCGCCGTTGCATTGCCTGGGGACGAGCCCGCAGTCCCCGCACTTTCCCTTCAGGTCGCACTGCCGTAGGTCCCTGAACTTGCCCAGGATGCCCCCGTTGTCGTGCCAGATCTCCCTGAGGGGCTTCTCCAGGGCGTTCCCCAGGGGGAACCGGGTGAGGTAGGGGCAGGCGTAGACGGTTCCATCAGGCGATATGACCAGGTTGGAGTGTCCGGCCGAACACCTCAGCTTCGACGGGGGCCTCACCCCCCTCACGCACGGCCCTTGAGGCCGACCCGAATCTAGGAGCCAGGGGAAGAGGGCATCCATCTGGACGTTTATCCTGCCTTTGTAGCTCATGCTTTTATCGAGCAGCTCTCGGGCGAGGCTCCTTAGTTCCTCCTTGGGCACCTCAAGCTCCTCCCTGCTCCCGCTCCCCCTGCCCACGGGCATGAAGGAGTTGAGCTTGAAGGAGGATACCCCCAGGGAGACGGCCAGGTCCAGGAGGTCCCTGATCTCGTGGAGGTTCCTCCTGATGACCATCGTGCTCATGGTCGTGTAGAATCCCCCCTCCGAGGCGATCCTCAGGGCCTCCACGGCCTTCTCGAAGGCCCCCTCCACCCCCCTGAAGGAGTCGTGAGTCTCGCCCAGCCCGTCTAGGCTTATCTGGATGCAGTAGACCTCGAGCCTCCTTAGCTCCTCCAGGAGCCCCTCTTCGAGGAGCAGTCCGTTGGTGGAGAGCCTTACGCCGAATTTTAGCCCCGACGCCATCCCCAGTATGTCGAGGAGGTCCCCCCTGAGGAGGGGCTCCCCTCCGCTGAAGTTTATGCTGAAGACCCTCATCCCCCTCAGCTCCCTCAGGACCCTTCCTATCTCGGCCAGGTCCAGCTCTTTCATGTCCGGGGGGTCTCCGTTGAGGCAGTGCTCGCACCTCATGTTGCACCTGTATGTCAGGTCCCACAGGACCGAGAGGGGAGCAGAGTAGTAGTCGTGTTCTACTGCATCGTCGGGCCTGTATCCGTCGCGAGATATTTGCTTAGAGCCCGGTTCGTCTCTCAAGTTGACGGCGAAGTAGTCCTCGAGGTCCCGGAGACGATGTTGGACGATCTTCATCGAATCCGTGATGTCGAGACCATACACTTTGGAAATGGACTCGACGATGTCCGCGCCCGGGCGGGTTCCATCCGCGAGCTCAAGGACCTTGAATCCGG
>CAYGAH010000149.1:0-9885 GCA_964347685.1 uncultured Candidatus Bathyarchaeia archaeon
GGGCCACAAGGCCCAGTACCCCGAGGGCCATGGCTATCCTGTGGTCCCCGTGGGGATCGACGAGCCCTCCCCTCGGGGTCCCCCCCTCGATCATTGCGCTGCCTCCCCCGGTCTCGACCCTGACGCCCATCTCCCCCAGCCCCTCTGCCATGGCCCCAACCCTGTCCGACTCCTTGAAGCGGAGGCGCCTCAGGCCGTGTAGCACGCTGACCCCGTCTGCCGCTGCGCAGAGGGACGCCACCACGGGGAAAAGGTCAGGGCTGTTGGAAAGGTCCGCCTCTATCCCCCTGAGCGCGGATCTCTGCACGGTCACGGAGCCCCCGCCGACGGCGACAGAGGCCCCCATCCTCTCAAGGATATCAAGGATGGCCGAGTCTGCCTGGCTGCTCCCCGGATCAAGGTTTCCCACAGAGACGCTCCCTGCCAGGGTCCCTGCCGCCAGCAGGAAGGATGCCGAGGACCAGTCCCCCTCGACGGTGAACTCTGCCGGTCTGTAATCCTGGCGTTCTACCCTGAAGTTCCTCATGTCCTCAGAGGCGTGTACCCTGACCCCGAAGGCCTCCTGGGCCTCGATGGTCATGGAGACGTAGGGCTCGGATTCGAGGGGGGTGGTTATCCTCAGGGAGACGCCGTCTCCTGCAAAGGGAGCTATTATGAGGAGGGCTGAGACGAACTGGGAGCTCACGTCCCCGGGGACCTCCACCAACCCTCCCCTTATGCGGCCCTCCCCCCTCACGGTTACCGGGGGGTAGCCTCCCCTGCTCCCGCACCCCACCCCCAGCTGCCTCAAGCCCTCGATGAGGGGCCCCACGGGCCTTCGGAGGAGGGAGGGCCCGCCAGTGAGCCTGCTCTCCCCCTCGACGAGGGAGCAGACGGCCGTCATCAGCCTAAGGGTAGTGGCCGACTCCCCGCAGAAAAGGTCAGAGGAGGCCTCCCTCAGCCCTCCTCCCTCTACCTCCCAGCACCGAGGGCTCTTCGATATTGGGACGCCAAGCCCGCTCAGCACCCTCCTGGTCGCCTCCGTGTCCTCGGAGGCGAGGGGCGAGCGTACCCGGCTCAATCCCCTAGATAGGGCGGAGCAGACTAACGCCCTGTGGGTCATGCTCTTCGATGGGGGCGCCCTGGAGGCCCCCTCTATCACGCTCTTAACGATCCTCACAATCATCCCTCACCACCTCCTCCACCATCCTCACGACCTCTTCGGCGACCTGTTCCAGGGTCTTCCCGCTGGTGTCTACGACGATGTCTGCGGCCTCCTCATACTTCGGGAGCCTCGCCTCTAGGAGGCTGTGGAGTCGCTCGGGCCTTCCTCCCACGTTAAGCAGGGGCCTGGCATAGCCGTCCGCCTCAACCCTCCCCAGTATCACCCCCTCATCCGCCGTGAGGAGTACGAGGACCGAGCTTCCCCTAAGGCGCCGAAGGTTCTCCTCGTCCAGCACGGTGCCCCCTCCGCAGGCTATGACCCGACCGTCCCCGGCTGCCGAAGATCGGGCGGCCTCCCTCTCGAGCCTCCTGAAGGCCTCCTCTCCATCCTCAGAGAATATCTCGGGGATGGTCTTCCCTGCCGACCTCACCACCTCGTCGTCGAGGTCTACGAAATCTAGGCCGAGCCTGTCTGCCAGCACCCTCCCCACGGCGCTCTTCCCTACGGCCATGAAACCGAATAGGGCTATGTTCACTCACCCCCACCTCCCAGGGCCCTCTCCACGGCCCTGAGCATCGCCCCTTCGGGGGCCTCAACGCCCGTCCAAAGACGGAATGAATCTGAGCCCTGGTAGACGAGCATCCTGACTCCGGAGAGTGTTCTGGACCCCGCCTCCTCAGCCTCCCTCAAGAGCCTGGTCCTCATAGGGTTGTAGACCGTGTCGAAGACGAGGAGCCCAGGACCGAGGAGGCCCCCGTCCACTGGGGTCTCGCGGGTTTCGGGGCTCATCCCTAGGGGGGTCGCGTTGATCAGTATGTCGGCTCTCACGAGCGCATCTGGGAGCCCTCCCAGGCCGGCCGCACGGATAGAGGCCCTGCACTCTGGGTTCTTCGAGAGGTCCTCTGCCAGCCTCTCGGCCCTCGCAGGGGTGCGGTTGACTATGGCTATCTCCTCTACGGTTGATGAGAGGTGGTACCCTATCGCCCTAGCCGCGCCCCCGGCCCCGATGATGACCGCCCTGGCGCCCCCGAGGTCGCCGTACTCCTCCCCCAGGGCCCTCATCGCAGCCCGTCCGTCCGTGTTGTACCCCTTGAGCCTCCCCCCCTCGTTTACTACCGTGTTTACCGCACCGATAGCAGAGGCTAAGGCCTCCAGCTCGTCTAGGAAGGCGGTGGCCCCGACCTTGTGGGGTATCGTTATGTTGGCCCCCCTGACGTTCTTCTCCCTCAGTTGTGTGCGTATGAAGCCCCCGAGCTCTCCGGGCCTCACGGGGCGGAGCTCGTACCTGTAGTCAAGCTCGAGCTCCTTGAAGGCGGCGTTCTGTATCACTGCGCTCATGGAGTGGCCCACAGGGTACCCTATCAGGTAGCAGAGCCTCAACTCAGACCCCCATGAGGCGGTAGACCTCCATCAGATCGGCGACGGAGAGCTGTCCTGGGCCCGTCTCCCTCCCCCCCGAAGCTGAGGCGTATGTGAAGGAGCCACCGATGATGGGGGAGAAGACCCTGGAGAAGACCCCGAGCCTCCCCATGCCGAAGCAGACGATCCGTGGGCCCCTCATCCTGTGGAGGAGGCTCAGGTAAGCCAGGTTGTCCTCTGGCTTTAAGGCGGTGCCGACCACCTTGCAGATGTCAGCCCCCAGCCCCCGCTCCAGCTCAACGAGCCCCTCCAGAGCCTCTGGTGCGGGCGTCCCTAGCAGGTCGTGATGGGAGATGATCAGCCCCACCCCAAGCGCCCTGACTTCTTTGACGACCCCCTCCAAGGACCCCGTCGTCAACTCCAGGTCTACGTAGTCGAATCCAACTTCGCAGGCCTCAAGCAGGCGCCCCACCCTCTCTTCCTCGGGGCTTGAGCATGAACCCCCCTGATCCCTCCTCCTGTCGGTCGCGATCAAGGGTAGGCCAGAGGCTTCCCTTATCCGCCCCAACCCCTCTGGGGAGCCCATGTGGTCGAGCCTCACCTCTATCAGGTCGGGCCCCAGTGCCTCGACGTCGCGTATGATCTCGGCGGCCTCGGGGGTGCTTCGGGCCGAGACAGAGGCGCAGATTCTGGGCTTAAGCGTGGCCCCCTCCCCCCAGTATCCTCGTTATAGTGTGGTCGGGCACTGCTCTGAGCTCTGGCCGGCTCCCTATCCCAGTGGGTAGGACGAACCTTATGGAGCCCCCCTCAGCCTTCTTGTCCCTGCGCATGACCTCCAGGAGGGGCCCCGGGTCGGGGGAGGGGAGGCCTGTCTCAAGCCCAAGCCTCTCAAGAAGCAACTTCTGCCTGCCCACCTCAGCCTCCCCGAGGAGCCCGAGTCCCCTCGATATGAGGGCGGCTGAGTGCATTCCCATCGCCACTGCCTCCCCGTGCCTTAGCTCCAGGCCGCTAAGGGTCTCTAGGGCGTGGCCGACGGTGTGGCCGTAGTTGAGGGCCGCCCTTATCCCCCCTGTATCCCTCTCGTCGAGCCCCACGAGCCTCGCCTTTATGGCTGAGCAGCTCCTCACGACTCGGGTAAGGGCCTCGCCATCGGCACCGAGGAGTTCCCCGGCTTCCTCCTCTAGGCCCCTGAATAGGCCCTCGTCGGCTATGACCCCGTACTTCACCGCCTCGGCCAGCCCGGAGCGGAGCTCCCTCCCAGGGAGGGTGCTGAGGAGGCCCGTGTCTGAGATGACGAGGCTTGGTTGATGGAATGAGCCTATCAGGTTCTTCCCCTTTGGGTGGTTTACCGCCGTCTTGCCTCCTATTCCGCTGTCCACCTGGGCCAAAAGGGTCGTTGGGACCTGGACAAGGGCCACCCCCCTTAGGTATATGGAGGAGACGAAGCCGGCCAGGTCTCCGATGACTCCCCCTCCGAAGGCTACTACTGCGGATTTCCTGCCCAATCCCTGACCCAGTAATTCCCCTATGAGGCCTCCGGCCTTTTCCCAAGACTTGTCCTCCTCCCTGTCCCGGACAAGGATAACTTCGGCCTCTAAGCCGGACTCTTGAAGAGAGTCGATGAGGGGGTCTCCGTGCAGCCCTTGGATGGCCTCGCTCGTGACGACGGCGCACCTCCTCAACCCTTGGAGCCTTCCACGGATCAGGGCTCCGGCCCGCCCTATAAGCCCCGAAGCTACGCAGACGGGGTAGCCCCTCTCCCCCAGATCGACCCATGTGGACCAGACCTCTGAGGCCTGGTGTTGAGAAGAGTCCAACCCTCACATCACCCTCCCGATGGCCCTAGCGACGGGGGCCAGAGAACCCATGAGGGCCCTGAACTCCTCGGGCCTAAGGGACTGCTCCCCGTCGCTCATCGCCATCTCAGGCTCAGGGTGGACCTCTATGAGCAGGCCGTCGGCCCCCGCCGCGACTGCGGCCCTCGCCATGGGGGGCACGAGGGAACTGTGGCCCGTCCCGTGGCTAGGGTCAACCACTACCGGCAGGTGGCTGAGCCTCTTAACCAGCGGGACTACGGAGAGGTCCAGGGTGAACCTTGTCATCCTCTCGAAGGTCCGTATCCCCCTCTCGCATAGGATGATCCCCCCGTTTCCACCGTAGAGGACGTACTCTGCCGCCCCCAGCCACTCCTCGACAGTGGCGGACATCGCCCTCTTCAGGAGGACCGGCCTCCTGGACTCTCCCAGCCTCCTCAGGAGGGGGTAGTTCTGCATGTTCCTCGCCCCCACCTGGATCACGTCCGCGTACTCCTCGAGCAGCTCCACGTCCCCTGGGGAGAGGGCCTCGGTCACTACTGGGAGCCCCGTCTCTTCCCTGGCCTCGGACAGGAGCCTCAGCCCCTCCTCCCCAAGGCCCTGGAAGCTGTATGGGAGGGTCCTGGGCTTGAAGGCCCCGCCCCTGAGCATCGAGGCCCCCGACTCCCTGACAGAGGCGGCGACCCCCATGAGCTGCTCCCTGGACTCCACTGAGCAGGGGCCCGCGATGACCTGGACCCTTTCTCCGCCGAACAGGACGTCGCCGACACGTACCACGGTGTCCTCTTCACCCCTCCTCGCGGCGAGCTCTATCCTGGGGTTTAGCTCAGGTTCCTTCACCGCCTTTCCCTCCCCAGCACCTCTCTGACGGCCCCGGCGATAGAGGCCGGGCTCAACCCCAGCTCTTGGAGCAGCCCCGAGTAGTCCCTGCTGGACTCCCCGAACCTGTCCCCGATCCCCACCCTCTTCATGGGGGTGGGATAAGACTCGGCGAGGGCCTCGGAGACGGCGCCTCCGAGCCCCCCTATTGTGCTGTGCTCCTCAGCGGTGACTATGGCCCCAGTCTCCCTCGCCGCCCTCAAGGCGCATCCCTCGTCGAGGGGCTTCACGGTGTGCATGTCCACCACTCTTGACTCGACCCCTTCCCCGGAGAGCTTTTCTGCCGCCTCGAGGGCCGCGGATACCATGACCCCGTTCGCTATTATGGAGGCGTCCGAGCCTTCCCTCACCACCTCGGCCCTTCCTATCTCCAGGTCTGGCCCCTCATCGTAAACTGTGGGTGTGCTCCCCCTCCCGAGCCTTAGGTAAGAAGGGCCTGGGCTCCCAACTAGGGCCTTCAGGGCCTCTACCGCAGAGAAGGCGTCTGCAGGGACCACGACCCTCATGTTGGGGAGAACCCTCATCAGGGCGACGTCCCCCACGGACTGGTGGGAACCCCCGTCTGCGTGGGGGGAGAGGCCCCCGTGCGTCGCTACTATCTTCACGTTCATGCAGGGCCTTGCGACGGAGTTGGCTATCTGCTCCCAAGCCCTCCCCGCAACGAAGTTGGCGAAGCCGCAGGCCACGGGGGTCTTCCCCGAGGCTGCTAGGCCCGAGGCTATACCGACCATGTCCTGCTCGCTTATACCCACCTGGACGAACCTTCCAGGGAACCTCTCTGCGAAGTACGTGGTCTTCGTTGATGGGGAGACGTCGGCGTCCAGAACGACGACTTCCGGTCTCTGAGACCCAAGCTCAACGAGGGCCCTGCCGAAGTGCTCTAGCTGAGAGGCAGACCTCAATCGCCCCACCCGCCTCACTCCAGCTCTGCGAGGGCCCTCTCCAGCTCGGACGCCGTGGGGACTCCCTTGCTGAACCTGTTCCCCTCCATGAAGGAGACTCCCTTGCCCTTGGTGGTCCTCGCTATGATGACGCCGGGCCTTCCGCCGTTCAGATCGCAGTCGTCGAGCGCCCCCAGGATGTCAGAAGGGTCGTGGCCGTCGACCCCGTGGACGTCCCAACCGAAGGCCCTCCACTTCTCCTCTAGGGGGTCCACCGCCTTGACCTCCTCCGTCCTCCCCGAGAGCTGGTAGCCATTCCTGTCGACTATCGCGACGATGTTGTCCAGGTGATGGTGGGATGCCGTGAGGGCCGCCTCCCAGACCTGCCCCTCGTCGAGCTCCCCGTCCCCGAGGAGGACGTATACTCTGTGGGGTGCTCCGTCCATCTTCGCAGCAAGGGCCATCCCGACCGCGATGGAGAATCCCTGCCCTAGGGAGCCCGTAGGGGCGTCAACGCCCGGGGTCTTCGTGTCAGGGTGGCCCTGGAGGATGCTCCCCATGGCCCTCAGGCCGAAGAGCTCATCTGGGTCGAAGTATCCCGCCTCTGCAAGGACCGCGTAGAGGGCGGGGGCTGCGTGGCCCTTGCTGAGGATGAACCTGTCACGCTCCCCCCAGCCTGGGTTCCCAGGGTCGTGCCTCATCTTCATGAAGTATAGGGTCGCGAGTATCTCAGTCGCCGAGAGGGATGCCCCCAGGTGGCCGGAGCCCGCCTCAGCCACCATCCTCAGCACCCTCACCCTCAGGTCCTTTATGACGGAGCCCAGGGCCCTGAGACCAGACCTTGTCTGGACCAGGACCCCTGTGAGGGTGGGCTCCTCCCCCTCGGTGAGGCCAGAGACGAATTGGCCCAGCTCCGTCAGCTCCACCCCGGAGAACCTCTGGGCCTCGTCGTACATGATCAGGTTGAGGCCCCTCAGGGTCTCTGCGTTCCTCCTGAGGACGGGGAGGGGGACGTTATGCTTCCTGGAGACCTCCCTCAGGACCGAAGTTATGGAAGCGGGAACGCTCGGGACGTTGTTGAGGATGAGAACCTGATCCTTGTTTATTGTCCTGAGTATAATTCTACGGAGATCCTCTAGCTGGTTTTCGGATATGTGAATTGGCGCATCTATGCCACCACCGAATTGCCAGCATGATCGCCCCAAGGCTATATAAGCCTAATGGGCAAGTGGAGGTGGCTATCTGGGGTCTCAGCCCTCCCAGCCGAGGGGCTCCACCTCCAGCTCCAAGATCTCTCCGATCCCGGAGGCTCTCCCCCTGAGATCTCCGAGGCCGCCTATTACCAGGACCCCGTAGGCGTTCCACTCACCGGACGCCTCGTCGTGGTGGAGGGCGTCTATGGCGTTGAGGTCCACCTGGGCACCCAGGAGATCCGCAAGCTTGCGGAGGGAGCCAGGGACGTCACTGAGCTTCGCCGACACCCTGACGAGCTTCCCCTCAGAAGGGTAGAAATCTACGAAGAGGGCCTGGAGCCTGGGCCAAGCCTTGATGACGGCGTATGACCCCCCTCTCGGGGTCGAAGCTCCCGCCTCGCCGGTCAGCACCAGGTCCCCTTCTCCCCCGTTTTCCCTCAACTCGTACGTGGAGCTCATCTCGAATGCCCTCGGAAACAGCTCAGTTATCTCCCTCGAGGTCACGAATCCTCCCATCCCCTCTATGCCCGCCGATATGTCTTCGGGGGAAGCGTCGACGCCCCGGAAGTCGGCCAGGAACTCGGAGACCCATATGTTTCCGAATCCGAAGGCGCCTGCGCTCAGTATGTTGACGTTCTTATCGCTGAAGAGCCCGGTTACCTCCGCGAGGGAGCCCCTGACGTCCTCTAGGAAGATCCTGAAGCTGCTCACGTGGGGGTTCAGCCTCAGAGGTGAGAGGAAGAGCCTGTCGGGGCCTCTCTCAGCTGCCCCGAAGAGGGTCTGCCCGGGGAAGAGGCCAAGGGCTCCGCAGATCTTTCTGCCCATCTTTATACTCCAGCATCCGTTCTCTTCCTCCACTGCCGAGTGATCGCATATTATCACAGTTTTCACCCAGAAGCCGGATACTACATGATCGGGAGCGTATTTAGGTTTTTTAACCGCACGCCTGAACCAGGACTCGTGGGCGGTATCGGATTAGGGTAACGGGAAGCACGCTTGATCCAAAGGTCCGAGTAAGTCGCTGGTGGATATTGGCTAAAACCGTCAGAGGTCGGGTTCAAAGGGCTCCTAAGAAGCGCTGAGAGCTGGGCGATGGGTGTGGGAAGCGCGACCCAGGGGGCATGTTCGTTGCTTGAAGGGGGTGATGGTCAACTTGGAGGGGCCACCTCCGCATCCAGTCGAGTCCGTGGTCATTCTTCTAGCCCCGTTGAAATTTGCTCGGACACGGTGGACAAACCGTGGATCAACCCCGTCGCCGTTTCGGGTGGACCGGCGCCCGGACCCATGATTGTTATGGGCCTCCTCCAAAGGCTAGGGTAAATCCTCAAAACGTTGTCAGATTCCCTGGCCCTGATCATCGGGTCTCCGAATGGTATCTCCTCGAAGCCGACGGTGTACTCGCCTCTCTTGAGGTCCGCCTTCCCCAGGTACCACATAGCCTTCCTCTCTTTTTTCGCCGCCCATATCCTCTTTTTGAAAGACTGGTCGAGGCCACCGAGCCTCGCAAGGAACTCTTCGACCTGAACGTGTCTGAGGTCGTCGGGGAGCACATCTGCCACCTTCACCATCCTAAGCTCAACGCTCCTCCCGCATAACCTTCCAAGTATCACCAGCTTCCTCGCGAAGTCCTCTCCAGCAAGATCGACCCGGGGGTCGGGCTCGGAGTAACACCTCGGAGGCGCCATGGCTTCTTTGATGGCTTCTGAGAGGGGCGCTTCTTCGTTAATCCTCTGGGAGACGTAGTTCATGGTCCCGCTCAAGCACCCCTTGATGAGTTCCACCCCGTTGCAACCTATCGACTCGATGATGTCGGGTATCCTCATCCCGGCCCCTGCGGTCGTCCCGAAATCGAGGACCCTCCTCTCCTCCTTCGCCTTGGAGACCAGCCTCCTGAATCTGGCACAGGACACATCGGCCACGGGAAGCTTGTTAGAAGTAACGACGTGAGCGTAGTCTAACGCCTCTTTTAAGACATCGTATGTCTGGGTGTCAGTAACGTCGACAAGAATGTCTATGTTACAGCTTCCGAATACATCGGACATGCTCTCGTAATGGTCGTGGCCCACAAATTCCCCGAGGCATTTCTTCCCTTCCTTCCACTCCACCAAGTTCGACATATCGTCGACGCTGAAGCCCTCCTCCTCCACCAAGACCCCGCTCGTGTCGCCGACAGCCACATATTCATAGCTGGGATCTGTCAGGGTTCGGCTTACCAACTCCCTGCCGATGGTTCCAAACCCGAAGAGGGCTATCTTTAGCTGTTTCATGTCACCACTCCGTTAAGTACCAGCGCGAAGGAGGGCACTCATCGCCACGCGCGCAGGCCTCTTTGATGTCGGATATTCCTTCGATGGTTTTCGGGGGGTTCGCGAAGCCGGGTTCGATCCACCTAATCTCCCTTTTATGGTAGTTTATTGAGGCGTCGGGGTCCTTCAGAAGGTGTCCTGTAAGGACGCAAACGACCTCATCGTCCTCCCCGATGACGCCCCCTTTCACCAACTTCCTAGCCCCCGCCACCGAGGCCGCAGAGGCAGGTTCGCAACCTACCCCGCTCCTGTCGACCACGGCCTTCGCGTCCATGATCTCCTGGTCCGAGACGCACTCCACGACGCCCC
>CAYGAH010000150.1:0-5875 GCA_964347685.1 uncultured Candidatus Bathyarchaeia archaeon
GACGAGTCTGAGCCTGTCGAAGCCCACGGTTTCTTCGAGGGTCTTAAGGGTGGACCCCAGCCCTTCGTTGGAGGCTACATCAAATCCCGCCGCGTAGGCGTGGCACGTGTCGAAGCAGACTCCTATTCGCTCGTCCCCGACGCCTTCGATGATCCTCCTCAGCTCATCGAAGCTAGATCCTATGCTGTTCCTTGACCCTGCTCCGTTCTCGATCAGCAGGGTCACGGGTTCTTTTGAGCGCCTCAGGGTCACTTTGAGCGCTTCGACAACCCTTGGGACGCCCCTCTCGGAGCCGGAGCCCATGTGGCTCCCGAGATGGGTGACGATGAAGGGTATGCCCAAGGCCGAGCACCTCCCCACTTCGGCGGCCAGTGAGCCGACCGATCTATCGTAGATCTCATCCATGGGTGAGGCCAAGTTCATTATGTAGGGCATGTGGGAGAAGACAGGGTCGAGACCGCTCCTGCTTCGTTTTTCCGTGAAGGCCTCCACGTCTCCCTCCTTCAGGGGCCCGTACTTCCAGCTCCTGGGGTTCCTGGTGAATATCTGGAAGGTGTCGCAGCCTAGCCCTAGGGCCCTGTCCACGGCCCTGTCGATGGAGCCCTGGATGGAGACGTGGAAGCCCAGCTTCACCATACACGAAAGAAGTGGGTGCGGTGCTACTTAACGTCAGAGATCATAAGATTAGGGAAAGGGAATAGGTTAGGCCTTCTTTATGGCGTCCTCCAGGATCTCCATTCCCCTGTCGAGGAGCTTGTCCTCTATGGTGAGGGGAGGGTGGAGCCTTATGCAGTTGTTGTAGAGGCCGGCCTTCAGTGTGAGCAGGCCGTTCCCGAGGCATGTCTTCATAACCCTCGAGGAGGCGTCCGGGTTGGGCTCCTTCGTCCCCCTGTCCTTGACAAACTCCATGGCTAGCATCGGCCCCAGCCCCCTGACGTCTCCTATTACCTCGTACCTGTCGTAAAGCTCGTCCAGGCGCTTCCTGAGCTTAACCCCTATCTCCGCAGCCCTCTCAACGATCCTCTCTCGCTTTATGATCTCTATGACCTTGAGGGCTGTGGCGCAGGCGATAGGGTTCCCACCGTAGGTCCCTCCCAGGCTGCCGGGATAGATGTCCTTCATGAGCTCGTCCTTGGCCACGACGGCGCTGAGGGGGAGGCCCGAGGCGATGGCCTTGGCCATTGTGATGACATCGGGCTCGACGCCGAAGTGCTCTATGGCCCACATCTTCCCAGTTCGGGCGAAGCCCGTCTGGACCTCGTCAACGATGAGCTGGATGCCGTGCTCATCACAGAGCTCCTTGAGGCCAGACAGGAAGTTCTTTGGGGGGTCTATGAAGCCCCCCTCCCCCTGGACCGGCTCGATGATGACGGCGCCGACGGTGCCTGGGTCCACTTGGGTCTTGAAGACGTTCTTCTCTATGTGGTGGAGGGCCGCCTTTCCGCACTCCTCCTTGTCGCTCGTGCCCCAGGGGCAGCGGTAGGCGTAGGGGAAGGGGGTGAAGTGGACGCCCGGGACGAATGGTCCCAGGCCGACCTTGTAGGGGTCCCACTTCCCAGTGAGGGTCATCGCCATGTACGTTCGGCCGTGGAAGCTGTTCTCGAAGCTCAAGATGTTGGGGCGGCCCGTGGACTGGCGCACGATCTTGATGGCGTTCTCCACGGCCTCTGAGCCACTGTTCAGCATTAGTGCCCTCTTGGGGAAGCTGCCGGGCGTTATCTCGATGAGCTTCTTCGCCAAGTTGACGTAGGGCTCGTAGTTGGCGACGTGGATGCAGCTGTGAATGAGCTTCCCCGCTTGGTCGCATATCGTCTCGACGATCTCCTCGGTGCAGTGGCCGAGGCTGGTAACGCCGATGCCCGAGGTGAAGTCTATGTAGGTGTTGCCGTCGACGTCCCTCATCACCGCGCCCTTGCTCTCGGCTATCGTAACGGGCTGGACGAGGTAGACGCCGGGAGGGACATATCTTTTCCTCTCCTCTATGAAGGCCCTTGACTTGGGCCCAGGCGGAGGCGTGACGATGTTAGGAACCTCGCTCATGTTCCATCCCCATACCATACAGTAGTGAATTATTAATACTAGTGGTTGGCCGCCCCGTCTCAAAATGAAATGGATTTAACACAGGCCTACACATTCCTCTAAGGATAGAATTGTTGCCGATTGGCCCTCTGATGAGGGAGCACAGGCTCATAGAGAAGATGGTTGATGTCCTCAAGAGGGAACTAGACAGGATGAACGGACAGGACGAGCTGGACCCTGCTTTCATAGACACCGCCGTGGACTTCTTCAGGACATACGCAGACAGGACCCACCACGGGAAGGAGGAGGACATACTCTTCAGGGACCTAGCGAAGAAGGAACTCCAACCCGAGCTAAGGGAGATGATGGAGGAGCTCATACAGGAACACGCCTACGCCAGGAAGACGGTAGGAGAGCTCCTCTCTGCCAAAGAAGGATACGTTGGAGGGGATGGCGCAGCCGTGGAGGCTGCCAAGGCCAGCATGAAAAAACTCGTCGAACTCTACCCCAGACACATAGAGAAGGAGGACAAGAGTTTCTTCTACCCCTCAATGGGATACTTCGACGAGGAGGAGTTGGAGGGGATGCTCAAAGAGTTCTGGGATTTCGACAGGGAGATGATCCAAGAGAAATACGCGGAGGTAGTGAGGGACAGCCAGGTAAGGTACGAGTCCATGGGCAGATGGAGGTGCAGGGTCTGCGGGTACGTCTACGACGCCGTGAAGGGGGACCCCGAGTACGGACTCAAGCCGGGCGTCCCCTTCGAGGAACTCCCCGAGGACTGGTTCTGCCCAGTGTGCTCAGCCCCTAAGGACCAGTTCGAGAGGATCGACTGATCCCTTCCCAGCTATGGGTGAGCCGAGGGCGCGACTCTACGATGATGCAGGCCGCGACGGGTTGGTTAGTCCAAGAAGATAAGGCTGATAGACCCTGACTAACCTGTAGGATATGAGGCCGCTGACCGGGCATGGGAACCGATATGCCCCAGGCCATAATGCTTTTTCGAGGAGGCCCTAAAATCTTGAGATCTATGACGAGTCAAATAAGGTTTAATATCTTTCGTTTCTAATTAGGATCTGTGAAGAAACCTGTTTTTTTCATGCTTTTCTTGCCTCTACTGTTATCGACTATTTCGTTTCCTCAGCAGGTTCGAGCTGGATCCGATGTGGATAGGGTGATCATCGTTTCAATAGACTCCATGAACAACGATTTTGTTTTCAATGAATATGAAAACCCTGATTTCGTCCTCACCCCCAACATCGGGGGCCTCGTGAGGAACGGCGCCGCGTTCACGGACGCAGAGGCGGTCATGCCCACGAAGACCCAGGTGAACCACGTTACCATCGTCTCCGGGAGCTACGCCGAGAAGATAGGCATAGCCGGGAACTACGTGCTGGACAGGAACAGGACGAGCGTCTTCTTCTTCAGGAGATACGTCTACCCCTGGAGGAGGCCCGAACTGATCAAGGCAGACACCATCTTCAAGGCGATGGAGAGGGAGGACCCAGACCTCACGTTGGCTGTTGTCGCGGGGAAGAACTACGTGGGGAGACCCATCTGGGCCGACATACAGGTGGGGCCCAGCTACCTGTCGAGGACCGCCGAAGAGCTTGGGATAAGAAAGTTCCCCGAGGTCCAGCTCTGGGACGCCCCCGACGAGTGGACTATGGAAAACGCGCTTCTGATACTTGAGGAGGCGGACCCTGACATGATGCTCATCAATCTGGGGTTCCTGGACCCTGCCCAACACTCCTTCGGCCACGGCTCCATGGAGTCCTGGGCGGCCCTTTCCTGGGCGGACTACCAGGTTGGTAGGCTTCTGGAGTATCTGATAGTATCGGGGAAGATGGATCGCACCCTTATCGTTCTGACCGCGGACCACGGGCAGAGCAACGAGTGGAAGGGCATCGACATAGGGAAGTACCTCAAAACCAACGGGGTGAGGACAGAGGTGGTCGCCGACGGCCCCTTCGCCCACATATTCCTGAGAAGCCAAGAAGACATCGGAAAGGCCGTAGACGTCCTAGAGGGTCTGGACGCGATAGATGGGCTCTGGTACGGCGAAAGCCTTGATGACATCCACATCAGGACGCCTTACACGGGAGACATCGTTGTTTCCTTGATGCCCCCCTACGAGGCGTTTTCCTACTTTCGAGACCCCTTCATAGGAACCCACGGCGGCCTGCAGCAGAGGTTCGTCCCCCTCGTGTTCTTCGGCCCCAACGTGGAGAGGGGCTTGGTCATGGGTAACGCGTCCTTAACCAACATTGTCCCGACGATCTGCGAGATAACGGGTCTTCCCCTCCCAGAGGACTCACAGGGAAGGGTGCTGCCGGTTATAGATCGTTCCCAGAGGACCGCCCCGGAGATCTCCTATACGCTCATGGCTTACCGTCACTACACTTTGAGCTACGTCTCTCTCTTCTTCTTCATGGTGTCGATCCTGATCCTGATTCCGGCTTTCATGATCCAGAAGGGGTACGGCCACCCATGGATAGACGTATCGCCCGACGAGATCTCGAACATAGTGCCTTACCTTTTACTGACCACAAGCGTCGTCTTCTCAATGACCTCCTCCTTCTTCTCCTACGTCGTCAACCTCTACTCTGTACCAGGGATGCAGCCAGACTCCTTCCTGGTCTCTATGGATTTCAAGATCCTGGGCTCCTTCATAGTCTCCATGTCCCTGTCGCTGGTCATCATATGGTTCACGCCTCTGGGCGTTCAATTAGCGCTTCAGAGGATTAGGAAGAAGGGTGGAAAGATAAGGACCATCCCCCCGTCCATAATGTTTCTGATAGTCACCCAGCTGATCTACACCTCGATCAACATGGTGACCCGCATCCCCTACAAGATATCGTTCCACGTCTTCATACTTTTCTTCTTCGGCGGGCTAGGGCTCTCGTACGTCTTTAGGGTGTTCATGGTCGATAAGTTCATAGAGGCCAACAAGAGGAACGTCATGTTGTGGACGATTTTCTCGGGGGTCTCGAACGCCATATTCTGGTTCTACCTCCTCATGTTCGTACTGTTCCCTAACTACCTCTTCGAGATTGGGATAAGTTCCATATTATAGAGGCACGACCGTTGGACACAGCCCAACCCGACAGGCCGTTGGAGACGTTGTAGAGCATGTTTGGTGGATAAAGCGACTATGTTTCGGTTTGGGAACGCCTGCTTCTGTACCGAGGCCACTATAATCGCCCAGATCCGGCCGATCTTTACAAACCCGACCGAACAAAAATCTTCGTCGAGGCATCACTTTCACCCACCCGCCTCCCCCGAGGGCATCCGTTCGTTTTAAGAGGCGGGCTAGGGAGAGGAAGCTGGTTCGAGATGGCTTCTCGCCGATTCAGATTCTGCGGGCGCATCCTTCGATCAAGCCCCGGAGAAGGAACCAATAGCGACTTATCAGAGGGGGTCTCGGGATGAGGGTTGAGGGCTGGCTCCTAGACGTGAACTTCTCGGAAAGCTACGCGGTGCTCTGGATCAGGGCTCCTGGCTTGGGAAGGGTGAAGCTTAGGGAGAGGTACATGCCATACTTCTATGCCGAACCTAGGGGAAAGGCTGATGGGCTCATCAACCTATTGGGGGCGCAAGAGCACGTGGTATGCGCCACCCCAAAGACCAATGAATCCTCGGGGAGGGGCTGGGACAGGGCCACGCCCCAGGTCGGGGCTGTCCACGAGGCGTATCTCCCACATTACCTCAATTACCTGAGCGAGAGGAGGCTGAAGCTGATGGGGCGGGTCCTGGCCGACACCGACGACGAAGGGATGCTGCGAGCCATATACCCTGTGGAGTCTGGTCCAAGGGCTGGGCTGCCTCCCCTGAGCCTCCTCAACTTCGAGGCGGC
>CAYGAH010000151.1:0-10347 GCA_964347685.1 uncultured Candidatus Bathyarchaeia archaeon
ATAGGAGATGCTTCCATACTTTTTGCGGAGATTCCGGATCCAGTTGTTAAAATCGAATCCAATCGTTTCCCACGCCTCGCGAATCGTAAACTGCTTTGTATCACAGGTAAGCGTGACAAACAAAACGTTTGACAACTTAACGTTGCCATGCGGGTCGAAGAGGATGCATTCTTTCAGGTTGTACAGGGACTTGAGACGCTTCCGGACACGCCACCAGTAGACATCATTACCTCGTTTCGCACACTTGACCGCAATTGTCTCTTTCTCAATTTCTCCTAGAATCCTTAAATTATCGATTTGTTTCTGTAACACCATATACTCATTGAAGTTTCGCCAGTCAAGATAAAATACTTCTAATCCTTGAAGATCAGGTTCTCTATCGCTTGATTCTAGAAAATAGCTTCTCGCATAAGCCAAACGGGGCTTGTGTTCCGCATCATACAGCCCTTCTCTGAGCTTCTCTTGTAATGACAATTGTTGGGCGTGTAGCTACGCCCAATCATCACAGCATAGGTCGTGTCGCTCTCGCTCCACTCCCACCCACAACCCCCACCAGACCACCTTTTTAGTCTCGTCATGCCTTAGAGGAATTTCTCTTTGATTATCTCAGTCGTTTCTTGAAGCCAAAAAAAAAGAGGAAAGGGGTATATGAAACTCTAGAGGTTGGTAGCCCGCAGGACCTACCCCATAGCCTACGACAAGTGGGTCAGGAAGCAGGTTGAAGGCATCCTGGGGATGCCTGAACTTTATGGGAGGCTTGTGAGGCTCCTGGAGATAGACGGCTTCGAGAGTAAGGGGATCGCCGATAAGGCGCAGGAACTCTGCATTCTTTTCGGTGATTATGTCGAGAAGTAAAACGTTCTTAATCGAGAACGTTCGCTCTTCCCCTGCCTGTCATCTTCTGGCGCACTTTCCCCTTATCGGTGGTCAACGCTTCTCTTTCCCATATTTGCATGCTTTCTGGCATTCTGTACACATGAGGTGGGAGTTTTTAGTGAATGAGGGCTCGTACCTTCTCAGTTCGGCCTCGTATTTTGATGCTTCCTCCCTTGCGATGTGAATCCCGACCATGCACTTCGTGTCATCGACCTTGTATGGTTTCAACGCCCCCACAGGACAGGCCATGATACATGCTTCACAGTCGCCGCAGAGGTCGAGCTCGAAGGGTTCGTCGGCCTTGATCTTCGCATTGGTCAGGGCTACGGTTAGACGTATCCAGGGGCCGTAAGTCGGGTTGATGATCAGGGAGTTCTTGCCGAAGTTGCCGAGACCCCCCAGCTGAGCCAACCTTTTGTGTGAGACCGAATGAATGGGGACCGCTTTGTATCCCTTCTTCTCAAGGTGGTGGATCACCGCCTGCCTCGGGGTCTCAAGCGGAAAGTATCCGGGATAGACCCATTCATCGCCCTTCTTGGTCGCAAGTTCCAGCATGTCGTCCCAGAGGTGGTTCCCTATCACGACCAGGGACCTCGCGTCGGGCATTACCTCCGTCGTCATCTTATTGTACCTCTGGATCGTCCAGCCTACCCAGACCCTGGGGAAGGCATCTATGACGCTCGCAGAGACGACCCCGACCAGGTCGGCGCCCGACTTCAACGCAACCTCCTTTACCTCTGCCGCAAGTTTCTCTGCGCAAGGATCAGTTGTCAACTTCCACACACGTTCTTTGTGTTTCTTGTATCTAGGTAAAAAAATTTCAGTAAAATGTCGCAATAAAGCCTATATCGTCTGATTTTGCTGCAAACCTATGACTTCTGTATACTGATCGTAAGAATATTTGCTCGACGATTACTGGCTCTTCCCCCTCGCCTGTATTCTCCAGACCGCCTCCAGGGCGCCGTCTCTGATGCAGTGGAACTGGTCGTATAGGTTGGTGTTCGTGCAGCAGTGGGAGACGATAACCTCGATCTTATCCCCAACCCTCAATCCCGAACCTGGCTCCACCTTCAGCCTTCCATGCTCTTCGGAAGGCCTCTCATAAACGACTCCGTCCAAGCACTTTAAAGGAGGAGGGGGACGATTGGGCTCGAAGGTGATCGCCTTAAGGCCAGCGTCGCAGACGGCCACCCCGGGGCGGGGCATGCTTGTGATCGTCGTGAGGACCGTGAGGGCGTAGCCGAACTGTTCGAGCCCCTCGACCCTTCCGTAGGTCGCGTCCATGAAGACGTAGGAGCCGGCCTCTACCTCCGTAACACCAGGGTATCTCCCGGTAATCATGTGGGTTCCGGTGCCACCGGCGCTGACTATCTCTATGTCGAACCCCTTGTCCTCAAGGAGTTCCTTAGTGGAGACGAGCTTCCCCATCGCCCCTTGGGCCTTCTCCCTCCTCTCCTCAATACTTTGTATGTTCTGGCAGAACCCCTCGTAGCCGAGGAGCCCCCTCAGGCTGAGACTCGGATGGCTGGCGACCTCCCTGGCAAGCTCCAGCGTGGGCTCACCAGGGGTCGTCCCGCACCTGTTGTTCCCCACGTCCACCTCGACTAGGACGCCCAGCCTCACGCCCTTCGCCCTAGAAGCCTCGGCCAGATACCTCACGTTGTTTGGGTCATCCACGGCCACGATGATATCGCTTTGCCTCGCTAGGTTCACCAGCCTCGTGACCTTGGGCTCCCCGACGACCTGGTTGGCGATAAGAATGTCCCCGATGCCTGCCTCAGCCATGACCTCAGCCTCTCCGAGCTTGGCGCAGGTCACTCCTATGGCCCCGGCTCTGATCTGCTTGTGTGCGATTATGGGGCACTTGTGGGTCTTCTCGTGGGGCCTTAGCTCAGAGGGTAGGCCACTGAAGACCTCAGCCATGTGCTCTATGTTAGCCTCCATCACTTCGAGGTCTATGAGGAGGGCGGGGGTGTCGATCTCGTCCAGTCCAACGCCTAAATTGACCATGAGCATACCATGCAGAAGGAGGTTAAGAGCGTTACCGAAACCACTTTCACCCACCCCTCTATCCAAGAGAGATAGGTAACGCCTTTAACGCCTCCCTTCGGGTTCAAGCCGGAGAGGCCCATTGGGCTCCAAGGGATTCGCGACTCTTCCTTTGCATCATGGAAGGGCTCCAAAATGGCTCTTCAGAAGAATGGTAGAACTGGCCTCATGCATTTTGAGGATCATCATCGACGAATATGGAGTAGGATTCCTCCTGCAAAGGCTATCGGACCCCTGGTTCTTCCAATCCCTTAGCTGCGTCCTGGGTTACGACTGGCACTCTAGCGGGACGACTACCGTTACTTGTGGTGCTCTGAAGGAGGCCATCGATCCCTCCGAATTGGGAGTGGCGGTCGCCGGTGGGAAAGGTAGGGCTTCCAGGAAGACTCCCGCCGAGATTGGGGCGCGTGGCGAGGTCCTTGGGCTGAGCACCCATAAGCTGGAAGAGCTTGTCCACGCTAGCAGAATGGCGGCTAAGGTGGATAACAGCCTCGTCCAAGACAGGTACCAGCTGTACCACCACACCTTCGTATTCGAAGAGCACGGAGAATGGATAGTGATACAACAGGGCATCAACGAGGAGAGGGGGAACGCCCGCCGCTACCACTGGCCCCCGGAGCATAGAGGCTTCATAGAGGAGCCCCAGAACGCCATCCTCTGCGAGACCCGCCTCCAGTCCGTCCTAAACATGACCGCCAAGGAGAGCGAGGGGAACCGTAGGACCTGCCTCGACATCGCCCGGGAGCACCCCAGGCATCTCAGGCGTTCCATCATGAATCCTGTGCCAGATAGGCAGGCGACGCTAGAGAATTGGATGCCGGAGGGTACAAGGCATAGCCTAGTCATGCCGCGCACCGTAAACTGGGACGCCCTAAGGGCCGCCTACGAGTTCCAGCCCAGGGACTACGAGGAGCTGGTCTCCATCAGGGGCGTCGGTCCCTCGACGATAAGGGGCCTATCCCTCGTGGCCGAGCTCATATACGGCGAGAGGGCGAGCTGGAGGGACCCGGTGAGATTCAGCTTCGCCTTCGGCGGCAAGGACGGGGTCCCATTCCCTGTTGACAGGAGGGCGATGGGCGAGGCTGTGGATGTCCTCAAGACAGGGATCTCCTCCTCCGGAATGAAGAGAGAGCAGAAGGCCCTGGCCCTAAAGAGGCTGAGGAGGTGCGTTCCCCCCATCCCCGACTCTAGGGTCTGAGACCCAGAGCCCTGATGATTACGCTCGCGATGTCGGAGGGCGAAGCCCCTGTTATGACCGTGCCCCGATCTTCAAAGAATCCACAGACCGCGTCGAGGATACGGGACTCCTCTGCCTCCATGCCCACGAGCTGTTCTTCCATCTTCTCTAGGTCGGTTTCAGGGGTCATGAAGAAGTCTCCCGTGACCTGGACGAAGCTTAGCTTCCCGTCTCGGGCCTCCGCCTTGGCCCTGAGGAGCTTGCCCCCGGGGACCTTATACTCGCACCTACCCATCCCGCTACCTCCTGTAGATCCACTCCCTAGAGGTGTACTTCTCCCTGAACTTATTCACGAGCTCCCTCTCGTGGTCTGAGAGGCCACCCCTTACGAGCTCTACGCCGAGGGCCTTAGCGAAGCCCCTCTCCATGGCTTCTCTGACCTCCTCGAAGGAGATCTGCCTTCCCAGCTCCCTACGGATGGTGGTGACCCTCTCTTCGGCCTGCTTTATCATCTTGTCGCTCAGCTTCTCCTTCGAAATCTTGAGAACGCTGAACATCTCCCGGGCATCGAAGTCCACTAGGATAGTGCCGTGGTGGAGAACTGCGCCATACCTTCTGATCTGAGCATTCCCAGAGATCTTCCTTCCGTCGACGATTATGTCGTTGATGGGCTTGAACTCGGCTTCGACGCCGAGGAGGGCGAGTCCCTCGACTATCCCGTGGCAGAGGTATCGGTACGACTCTGTCACGTCCGTGGAAACCCTAGGGTCGTCCTCCGCGGTCACTATGCTGTAGGTTATCTCCCCAGTGCTGCTGTTGAGCACGGCGCCGCCCCCGCTTATCCTCCTGTTGACGTAGACGCCGTACCTCTTCGCCGCCTCGAGGTTGACCTCGTCCTCGACGCTCTGGAAGTAGCCGAGGGTTACGGCCGAGGGCTTCCACATATAGAAGCGCAAGGTGTTTGGCGCCTTTCCTTCGCCCCTCGCGTAGGCGAGGGCCTCGTCCACGGCCATGTTCGTGTAGGCGTCAGCCACCTTCAGGTCGAGGAATCTCCATTTCTCACCCATGAGCAACCGATCAAACCATCACACCTTTTCCTATAAATTTTTTAAACCCAATCTCGGGCCATCAAAATTGGGATATAAAAACTCATTGGCCCAATGCATCTATACATCGGATAAACTTCAAAAGGCGCCACAACGCGCGGAGATCGAGGTATCAAGCTATAGGAGACGAAACTAGGACGCGTCTTGACCAAGAAAACGTTGAGGAACTCGAAGACGATTCGGAGTTTCTGGGAGAAGGCACGGGGAAAGAGGGATCGAGCCTCGACTTCGAGGCCATATCATTCAGGAATATCGTAGATTTCTATAGGGAGGAGCTTACCCAGATAGATGAGGGGCGCTCCGCATTGAAGATCCTCTCCCACAAAAAGTGCAAGAGCCTGAGGAAGTACGGCGTGTTGGCCTTCAAAACCAAGTGCAGGGGCCGTCAGTACAGGTTGACTGAAAGGGCGAGGGAAGTCCTGAGGATCCTAAAGGCCCAATGAGTTGGGGCAGGCCTCCGGACTAAAGGAATCCCTCTTCCACAAACGTTAAATCGCCTCCTTTTGAGCTTCAACAAAGATTCACGGTTGCTGAAGCCCCCAGACTTGGAGCCCCGCCTAAGAGGGTCTTCATAGTCTCCCCCCAGGCCCGCACAAGGGCTACGCCAGGGTCAGATCAGAGATAGTCAGAAGGTTCATCCTGGACCCCGCGGCGGAGGAGAGGGGATATAAGGTACTCGGCTCCGATGAGTTCGAGGGTTCTTGGACGATAGACCGGGGGCTCGTCGAGCACCTAGTCCGGGACGACATCGTCGTAGTCGACCTCACAGACAGTCATCCCTTGGTCTTCTACGCGCTAGCGGTGAGGCATGACGCCCTCAAGTCCGTCATATACCTAGCCGAGATTGGTCACGAGCCTCTCATAGACATCCTTCCCGATGAGATCGTCTTCTACGACGAGAAGGACATGGAAACGATGAAGGATGCTAGGGAGAAGTTTGATGAGGCCATGTCGAAGGTGGAGGAAGGCGGAGCAGGCCTATATTCGCCCTTCTTCGGGATCATGGGAGGAGGGGCGACCTCGGAGGAAACCAACGCCGATCAACGGGACAAAGTATTGAAGATGTTCAGGATCCTCGGAGCGAGTCTGGACGAGATAAAAATGGCGCTGGGCAGGATCCAATCTCCATCGATTGAGGGCGAGGAGCAGATTAATTCGAGGGGCGTAGGGCTGCCTCAGATCGAACTTTGGGACTGGTAGATTTACGAAGTCATCGGGAGGCTGCTCCGTAAAGCGAACAGGATGAAGTCCCTTTCGGAGAGGCTCGACAGTAGGAGCATCCGGCCCTAACGTAGGCAGCAACTAGGTAAAAAATAAAAAGGGTCGGCTGTCGTATCAACCATCCAAGGGTTTGATGAGCTTTGACCGACATCATCGTACTACTCAAGGACATCCCCGATCTCGCCGAGATCAAGATAGATCCAGTGACACGAGAGCCCAGGGTCGAGGGCACAAAGAGGAGGATAAGCGACCTTGACAAGAGGGCCCTGGAGGAGGCCATAAGGCTGAAGGTGGCCCACGGGGGTAGGATCAGGGCTCTCTCAATGGGGGACGACAAGACCAAGACCTCGATGCTCGAGGCCCTTGCCATGGGCGCTGACGAGGCCTACGTCATAAGCGACCCCGCGACTGATGGAATCGACACCTTGGCGACCTCGAAGGTCCTCAATGCTGCCATGGAAAAGATGGAAGGTTACGATCTCATCATCGCAGGGGAGATGACCCTGGACGGCCTTTCTTCGCAGGTGGGGCCTCGCCTCGCCGAGCTTCTGGATCTACCCCAGGTAACCTACGCCAAGAAGCTGGAGATGGTCGGGGAAAGGCTGAGGGCGGTGAGGGACCTGGAGGATATGGACGAGGTAGTGGAGGCAGAGCTTCCAGCCTTGGTCTCGGTGGTGAGGGAGATCAACGAGCCAAGGATACCCTCACTGATGAATATAATGAAGGCCAAGAGGAAGCCGACCACAGAGTGGGACGCCGAGTCCTTGGGGCTGGATGCTGAGGAGATCAGGGCCTCCTCCTCTGTCGAGGTGCTGAGGGTTGAGGCGCCAGTAGTAGAGAGGAGGCGCATAATGATAGAGGCCGAGACCGTGGAGGAGGCGGCCGAGAAGCTGGCCGAGGCCATCCTGGGCGAGGGGGTGCTGGAGTGATGGCGGTGGACTGGAATGGCGTGATGGTTTACTCCGAGAACGGAGACCTAGCCCTGCAGCTGGTGGGCAAGGGGAGGGAGCTGGCGGACAAGCTCGGCTCAAATCTATGCGCCCTAGTCGCGGGTCAAGGCGTCGAGGACACCCAGACCTTCATCAACCATGGCTCCGATGGTGTTTACGTTGCCGACGACCCCGCCTTGGCTGAGTTCTCCCTGGAGCCTTATAGAGCTGTATTGCTCGAGGCTGTGAAAACCGGGTCTCCGCAGGTGCTCCTTATAGGGGGCACCAAGAGGGGGAAGGAGCTAGCCCCCAGGGTCGCCGCAGCCCTCGACACGGGGTGCATGACAGACTGTATAAGCCTAGATGTCGACAGGGAGGGCAGGCTCGTGGGGGAGAGGCTCGTCTACGGTGGGTCCACGGTCGCGAAAGAGGTCAGCCACAAGATGCCCCAGATGGCCACCGTACCTCCCAAGGCCTTCAAGAAGCCTGAGCCCGCGGAGAGGAGAGGGGAGGTCGTGAGGCTCGATGTCGATCTGCCGGCCCCCAGGGTCAATGTCATCGAGCGAAGGGGGAAGTCTAAGGGAGACACGGGGCTTGAGGATGCCTCCATCATCGTCTCGGCTGGGAGGGGCTTCAAGGAGAAGAAGGACTTGGGGCTCCTCAAGGAGCTGGCCGAGGTCCTCGGCGCCAAGATGGGGTGCACTAGGCCGGTTGCCGCCGACCTGGGCTGGATGAATGACTGGATAGGGATCAGCGGTAAGAAGGTGGGTCCCAAGCTCTACATCGCATGCGGTATATCCGGCACGATACAGCACGCGGCCGGGATAAGGGACGCCCAGGTAATAGTCTCCATAAACAGCGACGAGTCGGCGGGCATCTTCGGGATCTCGGACTACGGCCTGGTAGGGGACCTCTACAAGGTTGTACCCGCTTTGACCAGGGCCTTCAGGGGGAGGACCTAACCCTTTTCTACACCTACCTCAATTTTTTAACAGATGGTTCTAGGAGGATCGAAGGGGGACATCGAGGCCGCGGCTTCGATGATACTCTCATCCAGCTACTTGGTGGCTCTCACGGGGGCTGGGGTTTCCGTGGAGAGCGGCGTCCCCCCATTCAGGGGCCCTGGAGGCATCTGGACCGAGAGGGGAGAGCCCTCCATGGACGGCTACAGGAGGTTCCAGGCCGACCCAAAGAGATACTGGGAGCGGAGTCTCGACCCCGAGCGTAGTGGCGGCTTGGGCGAAGCCATTCTGAGGGCTGAGCCCAACTCGGGCCACATCGCCCTAGCCGAGATGGAGGAGATGGGCGTCCTCAGGGTCCTGATAACCCAGAACATAGACAACCTCCACATAGCGGCTGGGAGCAGGAACGTCCTAGAGATACACGGAAACTCCCACAAGCTCAGGTGCATAGGGTGCAACGCCCGATTCCCCAGGGAGGGCTTCGACCTCTCCCAGCTCCCCCCCAAGTGCCCACACTGCGGGGGAGTCGTCAAGGGGGACACGGTCATGTTCGGAGAACCCATACCCATGGATGTGCTCAGGAGGTGCTTCGAGGAGTCCGAGAGGAGCGACTGCATGCTTGTCGTGGGCACGTCGGCTAAGATTCACCCCGCTGCGAGCCTCCCACTGATAGTGAAGAGGAACGGAGGGGCCCTTATAGAGGTCAACCCCAGACCCTCGGACCTAAGCTACCTATGCGACATCTGCATCAGGGCCCTATCTGGGGAGGCGCTGCCCAAGCTCGTCGAGGCACTCAAGAGGTCAAGCTAGCTTCTTGCGGGCCCAGCCGGCGACATCCTTGCAGGAGGCGAACCAGACGTCCTCCTTGGCCTTCATCTCGCCGATGAGCTTCTCCAGCATCTTCAGCCTGGATATGCGGCCTATGGCCTGAGGATGGCATGTCAGCCCAAAGTATCTGCCCAGCTCATAGACGCCCTCGAACTCGGGCTTCCAGACCCTGTAGGCGTCGTCTGGAGCTCGCCTGTGGGTCTCGAACTGGGGCCAGTCGTCAAGCATCCACTCCACGGGAAGTTCCACTAGGCCGGTCTCCTCTCCTCTCCATACGAGAATGTAGGGCATGTCGTTGTCCATGAAGTTAGAGTCGTACTTGAAGCCCAGCCGTCGCATCAGCCCGATGGTCCTGTCGCTGATCAGCCAATAGGGGGCCCTGAATCCCTCCGGCCTGACCCCTACCTTCTCGAAGGCGGCGAGGCCCCTCTGGAAGGCCTGCTCCTCGGCCTCCCTAGATATCTCCGCCAGCCTCTCGTGGAGGTAACCGTGGGCTGCCAGCTCGTGCCCCCTGCTCACTATCTCCTCCACGGACCCCGTGAACTGGTCCACCGTCCACCCCGGCGTGAAGAAGGTTGCCTCGACCTCAAGGCGGTCGAGCATGTCCAAGATTCTGGGGATGGCGACGTTGGGGGCGAACCTGCCCCTGCTCTGGGCCACTATGTCCAGGGGGGCGCGCCACATGAGGGCGCTGTTCGAGTCGTAGTCGAATGAGAGGTTCACACAGCACCTGTATCCTTCAGGCCAGAAACCCATAGAATCACCTAGCAAAAGATGGCCCACCGTGTATAAGAGTTTAAGGAAAGGGACCAGCCCGAAGCGATAGAGCATGTGGGCTCTGGCGGCACTTTCTTGATCCCGAGCTAGTCTATCCTTCTGAAGACATCCAAGATGCCCTCCACCCATCTGAGATAGCTGTTCATCGAGGCCCTCAAAGCCACGGTGTCTTCCGCGTCGAAGCTCATGACCAGGTCTTCTCCTATGGACCTCAAATCGACCCTGGAGCGGGTCGAAGAGGGACTCTCGGCCTCCGGGGCGAGGGCGCCCAGGATGATCTCAGAGGCTTCTCCTAGGTCTACTATCCTTATCTCGGCGTGGGCTGATTCCGAGAGGCCGTATTCAGCCATTTAGTATCCTCTCTCAAATACCATTTGAAAACAGATAAAAGGAAGTTTTGGGGCGCTGTACTCAGGCGCGTA
>CAYGAH010000152.1:0-3076 GCA_964347685.1 uncultured Candidatus Bathyarchaeia archaeon
CTGCGGCATGAAGAGGTTCAGGACGAGGCCGACGGCTATTATGACCGCGAGGATGGAGGTGGTAGCGAGGATGGTAGACTTGGCCATGGTCTGGAGGAGGGTAAGGATGTCCACGTTTATCCCCGCCTCGAAGAGTATTATGCTCAGGGCGAGGACGCTCATCAGGGGGGCCAGCTCTATGAAGGGTTCCTTCTGTATCAGGTGAAGCACAGGCCCGATGAGGATGCCGAAGCCTATCAGCACGAGGATGTCTGGTATCTTAGTCTTGGAGTAGATCAATGAGCTTATGTAGCTCAGAAAGAGGGTCGTCGAGGCTAGGAGGATGATGGCCTCCGGCTGCATGGTTGTTTAAACTCCCCGTGCGAAGCTCTGATTATAGTTAAAGAAGAACTGGGAACACCGCTTTTATCGTTATGGGTCTCGAATTTTCGTCTTAGAGCGACTTAATTTATGGGTTCTAAGGCTCCGCCCCACACGATATGGACGCCTTGATGAGCTCCAATCAATAGATGCAACCCGTCTCGTGCGCTGGTACCTATTCACCCTCCACTCCATGTGCGTGAAATGTTTGAACTCAGAAGTTGTACGAATAATGGGTCCCATTGAAGAACGTTATTTATGCGGAAGGGGGCAACTGGTCTAGAGGTGCTTAGGTATGGAGAGGGTGCGCCTAGGCGGGACGAGGCTTGAGGTATCAAGGCTCTGCTTCGGGACGGAGCCCTTCACGATCATGAAAGGCCCAGACGGTGCGAAGAGCCAGGGGGACCTCACCCCGGAGCAAGGCGGCAGGGTCCTGAGGGAAGCCCTTGCGATGGGCGTGAACTTCTGGGACACCTCAGACGACTACGGGACCCACCCCCACGTACGCGTCGGCCTAGGCCTGGTGGATCGAGGGAAAGTGGTCTTCGCCGATAAGTCCAACGCCATGACCTACGAGGAGGGGAGGGAGGCAATCAGGGCGGCCCTCTCCGACCTCGGTACAGATTATATCGACCTTATGCTCCTCCACAACGTCCCCCTCAGGACGGTGAGGAGGATGGACACCTCGGGCCGCCCCTACGAGTCTGGAAACCTGCAAAGGAGGAAGGGGGCCCTGAGGGCCTTCACCGAGGCAAAGGAGAGCGGCGAGGTTAGGGCGGTTGGCCTCTCCACCCACAACACGGGGGTCCTCAGGGAGGCCCTGGGGGTCCCCGAGGTCGATGTCGTCTGCACCACCCTGAACAGGGCCGGGGCCCTCGTTGAGGACGGCTCCCTCGATGAGCACGTCGAGGCCATCAGGGCCCTAAAGGAGGCCGGGAAGGGGGTCTACGCCATAAAGCTTCTGTACGGAGGGAGGCTGAGGGGAGAGGCGGAGTCGGCTATAAGGTACGCCCTCCAGTTCCACGGGTTCATAGACGCATGGAACATAGGGATGTACGACTCAGGCGACGTGGAGAGGAACCTGAGGCTGTTCGGGGAGGTCCTTGGGAGCTAACCTGAACGAATTCGGGGTTTGTATTCGTAGTACACGGGGCTGCTCCAGGCCATGGCTCCGTCGCTCTGAACCACCCTCACCCAGTAGGGGTTGAGCCCTGGGTTGGGGTTCCCGTCCACGTGGCTGAACTCAAGGCCCCTGGGCAGCTCCCCCGCCCTGATGGCCGAGACCTTGACCCGCTGGTTGACCCCGCCCGCTTCGACCACGCTGGGCTCGTACCCTACGTCTTTCGGCCTGAAGGAGAAGGTGACGGGCTTGGTGCTGAAGGTCGCCTCGGCTTCTTCTGGTGCGTCCAGCTTCAATATGACGCCGTCCGGGTCCCCGCCTGTCGTCGAGGCCCACTCAATCTCCCTTTCTGACACCCTCCTTACCCCCTGCGTGGGGTAATCGAAGGCGAACTCCTTGAAGGAGGAGATCCTGCCCCTGTCGAGCCTCAGGCCGCCGCCCCAGTCCACCCTCTTGGGCCTGCTCCTCACCCTGGCCCCGCTCCACTCGACCTTTATTAGCCTTTCATCATCCCCCCTCGGCATCGCGAAGGGGTGTCTGTAGATGGTTTCGACTCCCCTCTTCACCTCCACCTCGTGGAGGGGCGCTGTGCCCATGACCCTGACCGCGATCTCGGGCTTGTCTCCGCCGGAGTACTCCTCGCCCATCACATGGCCGTTCACGTCAACCCGGAGGATAATCCTTTCCCCTGTCGTGGCGTAGCAGCGCCTGTTCCAAAGGGCCTCCCAGAGCGCCTCCCTGGTGAGCCCCCTGGCGTAGACGCCCGTGTAGCCCCCCCTTGTGGTGAACCCTTCCGAGGGGTATGTGAGGCCTGGGCGGCATGTGTGATCGTCGCTGTTGGCGACGAAGCCCACCCTCAGCCCCCTCCTCAGGGCCTCCTCGAGGAACCACTCGAAGGTCCCGTGGTGGGAGTGCACCTCTATGAGGGGGACCAGCCCTGGGTCGTGGAAGTCGAGGTTTGCATAGCGTCCCCCGACGTGGGCTACGGCCAATACGTCCCTCCTTCTCCTGAGGGTCTCCCATAGCTCCGATATGGGGTACCTGTCGGTGTCCTCGTCGGACCTGTCCTCTATGAGCCAGTGGTTGCTGCGGTGGAGCTCCCCTTCGTCTCCTAGGAAGTATATGTTGTGGTCGCCTCCCGCGGGGGTCAAGCCCGACCACTCGTATCCGAGGAACGTGACGAACCTGCCGGGCTCGTTGTACTCCTTGGTCTTCTCCTTTACCTCCTCCCAGAGCTCATTGGTTATTTGGAAGTCGTTCCCCTGCCAGCCCCCGAAGTCCATCGCCGCCACGTCTCTTGCGAAGGTGAAGTACTCGTCGACCGTGCCTGTTCCTACGGTCTGCTTCGTCTGGCCGTGGAAGTCCCCCCAGAAGAGGCGTAGCTCGGGCCTCTCCCCCCTCACGATTATGGGGTTCGACTCCGCAGTCCTCCCGCCGTCGTCCTCGACGGTGATTGTTTGGAGCCCTTCGGTGTTGAGGACTACGCCCTCGAACCTCCTTGCGCCACGATCCTCCTCTGTGAAGGTGTACCCGGCCGGCAGGGAGGCGTCCCCATCGGAGGAGCCGAAGCTCACCCTGCCCCCGTACCCGTCTGAG
>CAYGAH010000153.1:0-3506 GCA_964347685.1 uncultured Candidatus Bathyarchaeia archaeon
TACGTCAAGGACGACATGGATGAGGATTACCAGCTCATCGAGGAGTACCCATTCGACTCCGCCAGGAAGATGATGAGCACCGTCCATAAAAGCCGGCGCCACGGGACCATGGTCTACGCCAAGGGAGCCCCTGAGGTCATCCTTGAGAACTCCACCCACATCCTCACCGAGGATGGGAGGAGAGAGATCGAAGACTCCGATCTCGAGGAACAAGAGGAAAAGATTGATCGGATGGCCCGGCGGGCTCTCAGGGTTTTGGGCCTGGCCTACAAGGAGATAGAGGAAAGGAAAAATTACGAGCAGGAGGAGGTGGAGTCGGGGCTCACCTTCGTAGGCCTCGCGGGGATGATCGACCCCGCCCGTGAGGGGGTGTCTGAGGCCGTCGCCACAGCCCGGAGGGCCGGCATCAAGACGGTGATGGTGACCGGGGACTACCGCATCACCGCCGTGGCCATAGCCAAAGACGTGGGCATCATAGAGGATGAGGACCAGGACTTGGTCTACACGGGGGAGGACCTGGAAGGGATGACCGACGAGGAGCTTGACCAAGTGATAGAGAGGGTCAAGGTTTTCAGCAGGGTGAGCCCCCACCACAAGGTCCGCATAGCGGACTCCCTCAGGCGTAAAGGGCACATCGTCGCCATGACGGGTGACGGGGTGAACGACGCCCCCGCCTTGAAGACCGCGGACATCGGAGTGGCCATGGGCATCAAGGGCACCGACGTGAGCAGGGAGGCGGCTGACATGGTGCTTGAGGACGACAACTACGCCACGATGGTTAACGCCATCAAGGGGGGACGCCAGATATATGACAACGTCACCAAGTACGTAAGGCTGATGCTGAGCGCCAACTTTGACGAGTTCCTCCTCATCACTGCGTCCATAACCATGGGCTTGCCCCTCCCCCTGCTGCCCATCCACATATTATGGGTGAACCTGATCACCGACGGCCCACCCGCGGTAGCCCTGAGCATGGACCCCCCACGGCCCAGGATAATGGAGCGCCCGCCCAGGGACCCTGAGGAGGGGCTGCTTGACAGGTTCTGGAAGTTCATACTGGTTGCCTCCATCCTGGGGTTCATCGCTACCTTTCTCATCCACAGGGACAGCCTGCTCGTCTCGGGGGACTTGGATAAGGCCAGGACCATGGCGCTCACCACCATAGTCTTCTATGAGCTTGTTCTGGCTTTCCAGACTCGCTCTGAGAGGCGTCACATCTTCCAGCAGGGGTCGGAGGGCTTCCTGGGCAACAGGCTGCTCTTGGCTTCCATCGTGATCTCCATGATACTGCACATGGCCGTGGTCTATGTACCCCTCCTGAACAACGTATTCAAGTTATCACCCCTGACCCTGGGTGAGCTTGGGGTCTGTGCTCTGGGCGGCATGGGGGCTCTATTGATAGTGCCCAGCTGGTTTATCGAAACTCGTTGGTACCGCCCCGGGGAGCACAGAAGCTAGCTCCGGGGGTGACCCATCATCTCCCAGTCTGGAAAGTTTCGATCGCTCATCGATCAAGATGAGGATCACAAGCACACGGAGGAGGGTTGAGGCAAAAATATTAGCCCGGCTTCCCGTGGAAGAATCCTGTTTTATTAGAATGAGTTCTCGCCCCTTGGTACTGTGAAGACTCCTCTCACATGTTTATCGGGTTTTCGTTGAAAACTAAAGTGGTCATCACTCATAGCGTTTTTTCAAGATTTCAATCCCTCTTTCGGGGATTTGAATCTTAGATCGGTTTTCATGGTTGCCGATTGAACGCATACCTAAGGCGTTTGGCCCTTCGGTCTATAGCCAATATTTGTACAGCAAACAAACGAAAAAACACACAGATCATGAAAATGAACAAGTGCCCCATAGGGAAGTCAAAGATCAGGGGCCCCTCCGCCTCATGCAGCCCAAAAAAGGAAAAACGCGATGATAACCCCTCTCCCGGATTCCAACTCCGGGACCGATCCCGGACAGACCCAAAAATTCACAGGGACAACAGAAACGGGTTCAAAAACAGACCAAAAACAGATCTCACAACAAGGACAAGGTTCAAGGAAAGGCGCAACACCGCTGCGCAAAAAACCGCCCCGCCCCGGGGAAAACAAATATGACCTGCCACTGACGCACCGAGAATGGTAGCCCGGGAGAGATTCGAACTCTCGTCAGAGGCTCCAGAGGCCCCGATCCTTGACCGCTAGACGACCGGGCTGAACGGATCGAATAAGCAGTCGGGGAAAATATAAGGGTAACCCCGGGACCTATCGGATACCAAGGAAGCCGCGGACGACCCGGACCCTAGAGCTATAAAAAAGAGGAAACGCCTTCTCCAATTCACGGGTAGGGCACGAAGTAGTTGTTGATGAATTCGTAGTCTATGCCGGGCCTGACATAGTGGGCCAACCATGGCGCGGGCCCCCCGTCCAGGGTGAAGAAGTCCCTCGCCGTGTGCTTCAGCCAGACGATCTTGGTCGGATGCAGCGAACCGTCGCTCACCCTCACCAGCTCGTGGTAGTGGACATAGCCCCGACTGGCGTACAGCTCGGCCTTCTCAGGGCTCCACGTGTCGATTATCGCATGAACTATGTAGAGAAGCCCCCCGTCGGGGGCGTCGGAGGACCACCACAGGGGCGCACCGAAGGGTCCCGTGTTGTAGTGCTTCCCAACGAGCTGGCGGTACCCGGCCATGACCCAGTAGTGTCCTGGGATGTCCCTGGCCCCGCCGGGGCCATCTGGAGGGCCCTCAAAGTAGTAGTCCTCGCCGTCGACATCGATGACTATGCCGTGGACAAACCCCCTTTCCATGGGGCTCTCAGAGAGGACAGGAGGCACAATCAAAGCGAAG
This sequence comes from uncultured Candidatus Bathyarchaeia archaeon, assembly GCA_964347685.1. Classification (GTDB taxonomy): domain Archaea; phylum Thermoproteota; class Bathyarchaeia; order TCS64; family TCS64; genus CAYGAH01. The sequence goes on from CAYGAH010000153.1 coordinate 2,831, forward strand.
AGGCAGAGAGTCAGTATAGTCAACTTGGCAGATGTTCTCAAATAATACTCCTCACGGATACACATCTAAATAGTTACAAATAAACCTAACTGTTAACTTCTATTCAATGAAGTTCACGGGCTGTTACGCTCCGATTCTCAGAGGTCGGTCATCCGACCCAGCTCTCTATGAGTTCCCTCCTATTGGCGCGGACGTGACCCACGATGCCCCTGGAGGAGTTCATCATCCTCCTGACCTCCTCCTCCCCAAGGTTCCTAAGGTTGAATATGACGGTGGCCTCGTCGTAGATGCCCGTAGGCCCCTCGTACTCCCTAATCGTCCTGAAGAGGGAAGTGTAGTCGAACTTCGTCCCCTGCTTCCTCGATATGAGCCAGGCGTAGTCCTCAAGGACGGGCAGCAGCCACCCCCTCATGTAGTTCGCAGCCTCTATATGGTTGCTCTTATCTATCATCTCCCCCACCCTCCTGTCCACCCACTCCACCAGCCTGGGGTCCGTCCTGTACCTTATGTCGTCCCTAAGCATGTCGTGAAGCCCCCTCACCACGTCCTGGTTGTCGGCCATGTACTGGTTTATCCTCCTCCATAGACCCACGAACCTCTCCAGGTACTCCTCCACGTCCGCCCTGATGAGCCCAGACAGGCGGGCATTGCTGATGACGGTCTTATATATCCCAGG
>CAYGAH010000154.1:0-4112 GCA_964347685.1 uncultured Candidatus Bathyarchaeia archaeon
TGTGGAGGTCCTCGACCTCGATGGCGTAGCTCACCGGATCACCCGCCACTCTTCCTGAAAGGGAAACCTGCCAAGTTTTTAAAGTTTTTTAAGGTTGGGGGCGGTGCCTTATCACCTCCCCCGCCCTCTGCCCGGTGTGCTCGCCGCCCTCAACGGTCATCACCCCGTTCACCACGACGTACTCTATCCCCTCCGGGTACCGGATGGGGTCCTCGTATGTCGCGGTGTCGATCACCTTGTCTGGGTCGAAGACTGTTATGTCAGCCTTGAATCCGGGCCTCAGGACCCCACGGTCCAGGAGGCCGAACCTCTGGGCGGGCAGGGAGGTCATCTTCTTGACCGCCTCCTCGAGGCGGAGCACCCCCTCCCTAACGTAGCGGCCCAATACCCTTGGGAAGCTCCCATAGGCCCTCGGGTGGGGCCTCCCCAGGACGATGCCGTCTGTGCAGACCATCTGTAGGGGGTGCCTCATGATGTTCCTAATGTCATCCTCGCTCATGGTGAAGGAGACCATCGTCGCCGCGTTCTCCTCCTCTAGTATCAGGTCTAGGACTGCCTCGGCAGGCTCCCTACCCCGGGCCTCGGCTATGTCTTCTACGCTCATACCCTCAAGCCCCTTGTTATTGCTCGTCTTGACGGAGGTGACGAGTATCTTTTCCCAGCTCGGGCTCCTGCCCCCCTGGTCCCCGTCAGTCATCCTGCCCGCGATCCTCGCCCTGACTTCTGGGTTTGTGAGGCGGCTGAGCATCTTTTCGGTCCCCCCCTCGTGGGCCCAGTGGGGGAGGAGGCTGCTCAGGAAGGTGCTCCCGGCAGTGTAAGGGTACTGGTCGAAGGTTACGTCGACGCCTTCCCTTCTACCCTGCTCGAGCCTTTCCAGGGCCTCTGTGGAGCGTCCCCAGTTCCCCTCCCCGCTAGCCTTGAAGTGGCTTATGTGGACCGGGACCCCCGTCCTCAATCCTACCTTCAGGACCTCGTCTATGGACTCCAGGAGCTGGTCCCCCTCGTTCCTCATGTGCACCACGAAGACGCCCATGTGGGCGGCTACTACCTTGCACAGCTCCGTAAGCTCCTTTTCCTCGGCGTAGACGCATGGAGGGTATATCAGTCCGGTGCTCATCCCCATGGCCCCCTGTTGCATCGCCTCGTCCAGGAGGCTCCTCATCTCCGCCATCTCAGAGCGCCTGGGGGACCTGTCCTCCATCCCCATAGCCATCAGCCTTATGTTCCCGTGGCCAACGAGGGAGGCGACGTTTGTTGAGGGCCCCGCCGCCTCCAGCCGGTCCAGGTAGTCCCTGAAGCTGCGCCACCTCCAGTCTACGTCGGGATCCCCGTTGAGCCCCGAGAGGTACCTGCGCCAGTCTTCTACGAGCTCCTCCTTTATGGGTGCCTCACCGAGGCCGTCCTGCCCTACGATCTCCGTGGTGACCCCCTGCATCACCTTCTGCCCCGCCTCGGGTGAGGAGATCAGCATAAGGTCGGAGTGGCTGTGGGGGTCGATGAACCCCGGGGCCACGGCCAGGCCCTCTGCCTCTATCTCCTGGGCGCCCCTCCCCTTGATCCTCCCTATTGCGGCGATCCTACCCCCGGAGACAGCCAGGTCCCCCCTGTACCATGGGGTCTCTGTGCCCTCCAAGATTCTGCCGTTCCTGATGACGAGGTCGAACATACCGCGTATGATCGGGCGCATGGCTTAAAACCGTTACCAGGCTTCCTACTTCTCGGGCTTCCTCTTCAACCTGGTGCCGCAGACGGGGCATGGCTCGCCTGGTCGTGCGTCACGGAACCTCCTCCCGCAGCCTGGGCAGTAGACGACCCACTTGAGCCTCCTCCTTATCCCTGGGGTCGCGAGGCCCCTGTAGGGGATGCCAAGCCTGTCCGCAATGTTCTGAACGGAGTAGTCGTCTGAGACGATCACGGGTTGCTTCCCCTCGGCTTTCATCTGGAGCCCTAGGGAGAGGAGCTGTGTATCCGCCTCTGAGAGGGCGCCTCCCTCCCCCATCTCCTCAACCGCCTCCTCTACCATGTCAGTGAAGCTCCCATTCGGGGCGACCACCTTCAGGGAGCCCGTCTGCACGGCGCTCTCGATCCGGGCCCTCTGGAAATCGTCCCTGACCTCCCCAAGCACTTCTGGTACCGTGTATTGTTCCAGTTCGGGGCCTGCGGCCTGGTATCCCTGTATGAGGGCTGAGGTGTCGAGCAGGACTGCCTTCAACGTGAGGCTTCACCCCGTCCCGGTGTAGGTCAGCCTCCTGGAGAGCCTGCCGTAGAAGGACCTAAACCTTATGAACCTGGCCTTGTAGGGGGAGACCCTGACCTCTATAGTTGAGAAGGGCTTTACTGCGGTTTGGACCCTGCCGTCTATTATAGCAAGGCCGTCGGTCCTGGGCTTCAGCAGCTCTATCTCTATCACAGAGTCCAGGGGGACGGCGATGCTCCTGAAGTAGCTGTAGGGGCATATTGTTGTGAGCATCATAGCCTCCACGCCTGGGGCTAGGATGGAGCCCCCCGCGGAGAGGTTGTAGGCCGTGGACCCAGTCGGCGTCGCGACCATCGCCCCGTCGGCCTGTATGTTTATTATGTGCTCCCCGTCCACTCTGAGGCCCATCAGGAGCATCTTCGATGGGAGTGAAGAGGCGATGAGGACCTCGTTCAGGGAGTCCGGGAACGTGCCCTCCATCTCTAGGCACCTTGAGCTGAGCTTGAAGCACTCCTCAATCCTGTACTCCCCACGGATGACCATGTCCAGGGCGTCGTTGATATCCTCGGGCGTCGTCTCCGTGAGGAATCCCCTCCTGCCGAGGTTTACGCCCAGGAGGGGGGTCCCTGGCTCCTTCATCCCCATCGCAGTCCTCAGGATGGTGCCGTCCCCGCCGACGGTGACCACGAAGTCTGCCTCCAGTTCTCCGAGGTCCGTGTTCATCTCCGGCACGTCCAGGGCGAGGGCTGTGTCCGTCTCAACGACCAGGTCCACGCCCCTGGAGGATAGGTGCTCCACCACCCTCCTGGCTATGGATAGGGCGTCCGGTATGTCCGTCCTGGTCACGAGGCCGGCCTTCAAGGTTCCTCCATCATGAATGGTCTTCGTCCATTTAAATCATCTATCGGGAGCTACCTCCTCGTCCACCCGTGCTCCCCCACGAGGGGGACGTATGCAACCTTCATGAGCACCCTCCGGGTCACCTCTCCCCCCTCTCCCTTCTCAAGCAGCACCAGGTCCTGGCCGAAGAAGCTGAAGGCGCTTCCTATCGGGGCTACGAGCCTCCCGGGGGCCCTGAGCTGCTCCATCAGAGGGGGAGGGACGCCCGGGCTCGCGGCGGTGATGATTACGGCGTCGTACGGGGCCTCCTCAGGGTAGCCTAGGGTCCCGTCCCCATGCACAACGATCACGTCCCCGTACCCTGCGCCCCTTAGGTTTGCCTCAGCGAAGCGGCAAGTCACCTCGTTGATCTCCACCGCGACAACGACTCCCTCCTCCCCAACCAGCTCCCTGGCCAGGGCTGCGCCGTAGCCAGAGCCCGCCCCCACCTCAAGGACCCTGTCCCCAGGCTTCAGCCTCAGGGGCTCGTAGGTCACGGGGTACATGTAGGGGGCCGAGATCGTCTGCCTTCCGTCTCCTGGGATGGGGAAGGGCTGGTCGGAGTATGCGTACCTTATGTAGTTGAAGTCCATGAAGCTCTCCCTTGGGACACTCAGCATGGCACGGGCCATCGCCTCCGTCCTTATGTAACACGCCCTCTCGTAGCGGAGAACCATCCCCCTCCTCTGCTCTGAGAAGTCCTGGGTGGGCATCGTGTTGAAGAGGGGTCCGGGCGTTTTAAAGGGTTGGGAGGGCTAGGCTACGACCCCCGCCTTCCTGAGCTCCTCCACCTGCTCCCTGCTGTAGCCAAGAAGTTCTGTCAGAACCTCCTCTGTGTGCTGCCCGAGGAGGGGCGCGGGCCTCCTTATGGTGGCGGGGCTCCTGCTGAGCCTGACGGGGAATCCGGGCTCCCTCACCTTCCCCGCGGTTGGGTGGTCCAGCTCGACGATTATCCCCCTCTCCTTCACCTGGGGGTCCTCTATCGCCTGGTCTATCTGAAGTATCGGGGCGACGGGGATGGAGGCGTCGTTCATCG